>JAFGLH010000219.1 GCA_016928165.1 Pirellulales bacterium
AGTCCCATTTTCGCGGTGAACCGCGAAAATCGGGACAGTCCCCTGTGAACGGTTACTCTCTGCTCTTGTATAGTGAAGAAATGGACCTCAAGCCTATCGCCAGGAATCCTCGCAAAGGTTCCTGTTTCTTCTAATCGTAGACAAAGCGTTCAATTGTACAGCATCGCAACGAGCAATGGCGTCAAGATGTACCGCATGGCGCTTAACATCGGAATAGATGTGAATAGTACAACAACGATTATATGCCAACCCCGCCTGGCGCTCAGCCAACCCAAAATCAAACCGCATATCCAAAAGCATGGATATAACCAGATAGAATAAGCGATGTAATAAGCGAGCGCCATATTTGAAGGATTATCGAAGACGAAGATCGCAGCAAAACTCATCATCGGCCATTCGAGAAGGCCGAGGCCATAGAACGCCGCCAGGCAAATGAATACAATCGTTTTTACTCTCGTCCTTTTCGGCGGTCCATCTTGCTTTCGTTGAGATCTTCTGTGTAGCCGAGCAAGCAGGTTGTATTCGCTTTGATCTTCTATCGCTTTCATAGTTCAATGGCGGGGCTTTGTTTATCCAGTATAATGTCAAGCCTACGCTCTGCTTAGCGCGTACAAGGCCGTCGCGACGTAGGCCGATAGTCCGGCGGCGGCGACCAACGACGGCCAACGCACCCTGGGCGATTTCCTCGCCAGCCAGGCAAATACGCCCACAATCGTCGCCGAGAGCAATCCGGCGATTAAATAGCCTAGAATCGGATGCACGTCGATGTTGCGATGGAAGGCAAACAACATGCCGATAAATGCGATGGTTACCCCAGGCGCTACCCAAACCAGTTTTAACCACATCAGGACGCAATGGGGGCAGCCGGCGAACAACCACGCCCAGACGGCGACGACGACGAACGGCGCATAAACCGCCGAGGCCGAAAGCAGACATGGCGCGAGCCAACCTTTTATTATGTGATTGTTTCCTGCATTCATGTCATATTAGGCTCCATTTCACTCGCCGTATAACGCGCGACTCTGATAAAAACGAAACCGCCCAGGCGGGGGGCGCGGAGAATATCCTGAAATCGCAACTGCATCGACGGCGGAATAACTACGACAGCGGCTGACGGCGTTCGAGTTTGTCCCGGTCCACCTCGACGCCCAGACCATGCAACTCGGGCACGGTAATCATCCCCTCGACAATTTCCGGCGGATCGACCAGCAGGTTGTCGCGGAGTTGTCGGGGGGCGATTTCATTGGCGGTGGAGAAGTTCGGCGTGGCGGCGGCCAGGTGGAGCATGGCGGCCGTGGCGATCCCCAACGAAGTACGGCAGCCGAGCACCGGGACAACTCCGCCCGCCGCGGCCACCGCCGCGCAGGCCCTGGCCGGCACGATCCCGCCCACTTGATCCAGTTCGATGACCACGAAAGACGCCGCGCTGCAACGCGCGGCGCAAAACACGTCGGCTGGATCCCGCATCGATTTCCACAACGCCAGCGGCACGCTCGTTTGCCGACCCAATACGGCCGTCGCGTGGACCCCTTTCGTCTCTATAGGATCCAAAAAGTACTGCAACCCTTCGTATTCCAGTTCGGCGCAAAGGTCGCGGGCGGTCTCGGCGTCGAACAGTCCTTGGCCGTCCAGCCGCAGCGTGGCTCCCTCTCCCAACAGTTCGCGAATGGCGCGGATGGATCGCAGGTCATCGTCCGCTCGGCCTTCGGAGACGACCGTCAGCGTATGAAAACCTTGTTCGATCAGTTCCCGCGATTGTTTGGACGCCGTTTTCGAGTCGCACCCGCTCAGCCGTACCGAGACGGGTATTCGCCGGCGATAGTAACCGCCCAGCAGGTTGCACAACGGTTGTCGCAATGCGCGGCCGAGAAGATCCCAGACGGCCATTTCCACCGCCGCGCGGACCGGCGGCGGCGAGAGGGCATTGCATCCATGCAGTTCCTCGATGTCGTAAATGCTCTGGCCGGCAAGCACCGCCAGCAGCGACTCGCGCCGCGCCGATAGTTCGCCCGAACGCCACACCAAGGCCGACTCGCCCCAGCCTTCAAGGCCCGAGGCGGTCGTCGCCCGCACCAGCAGGCTGGATGGCGAAGCGAACGCCTTGTTTTGTTCCGGGGGGATCGCAAAAAACTCCAAGTCGTGAATTTTCATGGGAAAATCTCCTTACACCTCCGGCACGGCGAACCGCATTTGCTCTCGGCAGACCGTCCGCGTCTCGACCGAGGCCCCAAAACGGTCCCGCAACAGGCGGACGCACTCTTCCACGATCGATTCGGGCGCGCTGGCGCCGGCGGTGACGAGCACCGTCTGATCTCCCGAAAACCAATCGGGGTCAATATCTTCCGGGCCGTCGATCAAATGGCTCGGCACGCCGCACGTTTGGGCCAACTCCGCCAATCGCCGGCTGTTCGAGCTGTTCGCGCTGCCGACGACCAACACAATGTCCGACTCGACGGCCAGCAGCCGGACGGCCTCCTGTCGGTTCTGCGTGGCATAGCAAATGTCGTCCCTCGGCGGCCCAACGGCCTTGGGAAAGCGTTGTTTAAGGTGTCTGATTATCCGTGCCGCATCGTCGACAGACAACGTGGTTTGGGTCAGATAGGCGACTTTCAACGGATCGGCCACTTCAACCCGGTCCACGTCGTCGGTGGTTTCAATCAGGCGGATCGCCTCGGGCGCCTCGCCCATTGTGCCGATGACCTCGTCGTGTCCGGCGCGGCCGATCAGCAGAATAGTGTAACCCTCCCTTGCAAAGCGGATCGCCTCACGGTGGACTTTTGTGACCAGCGGGCAAGTGGAGTCGATGGTTTTCAGTCCACGCCGTTGTGCCTCTCGTCTGACGCTCGGCGGCACGCCGTGGGCGGAATAGAGCAGGTGCGCCCCCTCGGGGACCGCGGACAAATCGTCGACGAACACAACCCCCTTCCGCCTGAAAGACTCCACCACCCACTTGTTGTGGACTATCTCGTGGTACACGTACAACGGCGAGCCGTGGACGGCCAGCGCCGATGACAGGGCCTCGATGGCCATGTTCACGCCCGCGCAAAAACCGCGCGGCTCGGCCAAAATTATCCGCATGGTTCCCTCCCTCGACGGAAATCATCATAATGATGTGGGCGACCAAACACAAGCCGCTTGCAGCTTCGCAAACCGACCGGAAACCATGTTTGACGACGATTTAAACCGATACGGCCCTGGGGCGGCGCGGTTGCCGCCGCCGACGCTCCGCCGCAGCCGTCGATATTGCCGTCGGCTGGCCCGGCGTCACTACGAAAACTTTACCGCCGTCGGCTTCCTGCTGCCGCGACGATTGCGGCAACACTTCGCCAATATCTACGCTTATTGCCGCTGGGCTGACGACCTGGCCGATGAGACCGGCGACGCCCGGCAATCGCTGGCCCTGTTAAATTGGTGGGAACAAGAACTCCGCAGATGTTATTCCGAGTCCACGAGTGCGACGCACCCAGTCTATGTCGCCCTGGCCGAGACGATCGAGCGGTTCAACATCCCACTCGATCCGTTCGTCGATCTGCTGGTCGCTTTTCGCCAGGACCAGCGGGTGTCGCGCTACGAGACGATCGACCAGCTGCTGGAATACTGCCGTTGGTCGGCCAATCCGGTCGGCAGGCTGGTTCTGCACGTCGGACAGTGTCACACGCCCGAGCGGGCACGACTGGCCGATTCGATCTGCACCGGGCTGCAACTGGCCAACTTCTGCCAGGACGTAGCGGTCGATTGGCGGCGGGGGCGGATATATTTGCCGCAGGTGGACTGCCGGCGGTTCGGCTGCGATGAGGAAACCTTTGCCCGCGGTGAATGCACCGACGCCTTCCGCCGGCTGCTGGCCGTGCAAGTCGATCAGGCCGAGGGATTCCTTCGCGCCGGCACTCCACTGGCCGAGCGGATGCCGCCGGGATTGAAGTTGCCGGTGGCGTTGTTCGTCGCCGGGGGATTGGCGATACTAGAGGCCGTCCGTCGCCAAAACTACGACGTTTGGACTCGTCGGCCAACGGTCTCAAAAGGCGAAAAATTGCGACTGGCCGTCCGATGTTGGTGGAAGTCGCATTTTCTCCCAAGAGCCGGGGGTGAGGGCGGTAAATAATCTCCCCTCGCCCGCCGTGCGGGAGAGGGGCCGGGGGTGAGGGCGGAAATGAACCGCAATAGAGATGCCATCGACGCCAGTTACCGCTATTGCCGGCAAGTGAGCCGTCGGGCCGGATCCAGCTTTCACGCCGGTTTCATACTCCTGCCGGCCGAGAAACGCAAGGCAATGTGGGCGCTCTACGCATTTATGCGCCACACGGACGATCTGATCGACGATCCACCCGGCGATGTTTCGCCCCGCGACGCGCTGGCCGAATGGCGCGAGGCATTGAGCCGCGCCTTGAATGACTGCCTCACTCCGCCCGACAATTCATCATTCGTCATCCGTCATTCATCATTGCTTCCCGCCCTGGCCGATGCGGTCAAGCGGTACAATGTTCCGGCGGAACATCTTTATGCGGTGATCGAAGGCGTGGAGATGGACCTCGAACCGCGCCGCTACGAAACGTTCGACGACCTGCAGCACTACTGCCAACGGGTTGCCTCGGCCGTCGGCCTGGCCTGCATACACATCTGGGGATTCCGCGACGCCGGGGCCTTCGAGCCTGCTCGGGCGGCGGGCATCGCCCTGCAACTAACCAACATCCTCCGCGACCAGCGGGAGGACGCCGCCCGGGGACGACTTTATTTGCCCGAGGAAGATCTGCGACAGTGCGGATATTCGTTTGACGAGTTGCGATCAGGCGTTATAAACGAGCCGTTCCTACGCCTGATGGAGTTGGAGATCGAGCGCGCAAGGGGATATTATCGAACCGCCGTCGGGTTGTTCGATCAGCTTTCGCCCGCCGGGCGGCGGATATTCGGCGCGATGACGGCCACCTATCGCAAGTTGCTCGCTCGGATCGAGCGCCGTCCGGCCGAAGTGTTGCGCGGTCGGGTCCGCGTCGGCCCGGCGGCGAAGCTGATGATTCTCGCCCGCTGGTCGCTGTTGCCGTCTTGGACGACAAATCCATTTTGAATGTAGTTGATAATTGAATGTCAGAGTCCGTTTTACAACGTTCATACGCCCCCACTCTCGCCATCGTCGGCGGGGGACTGGCCGGAATGGCCGCCGCTTGGGACGCCGCCGGGCGGGGATGGCGGGTCGAACTGTTCGAGAGGTCGAAAACGCTCGGCGGGCGGGCCGGCTCGTTCCGCGACCCGAAAATCGAAGCGGCGGTCGATTATTGCCAGCACGTAGCGATGGGCTGCTGCCAACGTTTCATAGAGTTCTGTGCTGAAACGGAAATCGACGACTGCTTCCGCCGCGCGCGGACGTTGCATTTCATCGGCCCCGACGGGCGGCTTTGCGACCTGACGCCCGTCCGATGTCTCCCCCCTCCCCTGCACTTGTTGCCGGGGCTGGCAAAGCTCAAGTTTCTCTCCTCGGGAGAACGATGGCAGATCGTTAGGGCGTTGCGAAAGCTTTCTGTAGGGTGGGTCGAACGCAGCGAGACCCACCAGCTGAACGGGCAAAACATGGCGGGACTCGCTACGCTTGACCCACCTTACAATGACGAGCCGGTCGGCGATTGGTTGCGCCGTCACGGGCAATCGCAACGGGCAATAGATCGGTTCTGGTCGCCGGTGCTGGCCGGCGCGCTGGCCGAGACGGTCGACCACGCCTCGCTCGACGCCGCGCGAAAAGTTTTTCGCTACGGATTTCTCGCCTCGCGCGACGCGAGCGACCTGCTGCTGCCGCGCCGCCCGCTGTCGGATATTTTCAATGCTCGGCTGGGACGGCGGCTCGCCGAACGAGGCGTCTGGGTGCGCCTGAATACGCCGGTCCGGCGAATCGAAGGAAACCCGCAATCGGCAAATATTCTTGTCCTTGCCGACGGCCAGCGAAGAGAGTTCGACCGCTTCATAGTAGCCGTTCCTTGGCGTCGAGTATGTTCGCTGTTAAGCGAAGATTTGATTGAGGCGATTCCGGGATTGGACGACGCCGGAAAAATCCCCTCGGCGGCGATCGCTTCGGTTCACTTCTGGTTCGACAGGTCGGTCGTACCGCTGCGCCACGCGGTATTGATCGGACGGTTGAGCCAGTGGGTTTTCGCCGACAAGCACTCCACGCCGCAACATTGTCAGGTCGTAATTAGCGCTTCGCACCGTTTAGAAATGCCCGGACGCGATGAATTGGCCAATGCGGTTTTGAACGAATTAAAAGAAATTTGGCCGGGCGTGAGCGAGGCGAATGTGGTCCATCGCCGGGTAGTCGTGCAGCCGGCGGCGGTATTTTCTTGCCTACCTGGAACGGATCGGCTGCGCCCGACGCAGATGACGCCGATCGGCAATCTCGCCATCGCCGGCGATTGGACCGACACCGGCTGGCCCGGCACGATGGAAGGCGCCGTACGCAGCGGTCAACGGGCGGTCGGTGCGTTGGCCGCCTCGCCCAACATTTCCCGGGCTCGATAGCTCGATCGGACGAACGGACCGCTGGCCACCTGCCCGAAGCCCATTCGCCGGGCCAGTTCGCCGAGCCGCTCGAACTCCTCCGGCGGCACGTAACGGACCACCGGTATTTGCGCCGGCGACGGCTGAAGATATTGCCCGAGGGTCAACATCCGGCAGCCGGCGTCAAGCAAATCGGCCCAAACTTCGAGCAACTCGTCGGTCGTTTCGCCCAGGCCGAGCATCATCCCGGTCTTCAACGCGATCGAAGGATTTTTCGCCCGAATGCGGCGGAACGTCTCCAGCGTCCAGCGGTAGTTTGGAAACTCGGCATGCGAAAAAGGTGACGGGCACATTTTGTGCGAAGCACCCTCCGGGCCGTTCCGGCAAAACGTGCCCATCACCCTTTTCGCCCCCCGCACCGCGGGAAACAACCGCGGCACGGTTTCGACATTGTGGTTGTAGACTTCCGGCGCGGCCTCGACCAGGCGATCGACCGCCGCCGCGTTGCCGCCGAAATCGGAGGGAAGAACTTCGATGGTGGGAATAAAGGGGATGGGTCCATTTTGTGCGCGGCACCCTCCGGGCCGTTCCGGCAAAACGTACCTGTCCCCTTTTTTCTGAAGCGGCCCCTCCCTGATGGCCTTGATGGTTTGCACGAAATGTTCCGCGCCGCCGTCGGACAGGTCGTCGCGGGTTACGCAAGTGATTACCACGTGCTTCAACCCGAGCCGATAGACCGCCTCGGCCACGCGGCGAGGCTCGTCCGGGTCGAGCGGCTGCGGTTTCCCCTTCTTCACGCTGCAAAACCGGCAGCCACGTGTGCAAACGTCGCCGAGAATCATGAACGTGGCCGTCTTGCGCGAGTAACATTCCATCCGGTTCGGACATTTGGCATGGTCGCAGACGGTTTGCAGACCGAGTTCTTCGATCAGTCTGGCGGTAAATCGGCCCGCGCCGCCTTTCGGCACGTTCCGTTTCAGCCAGCGAGGGAGAGAGTGGATGGGGGATATTGACATTTGTGCGATTATCGTCCGATTCGCGCCATAATTCAACCGCCCCCCCGGGGCAACTTGAGATTGCGCGTGGTATAAGGTAAAAGAGAAGTATAAACATCATCAGGTTATGTCTAGCTCCGGCGCCCGCGCCGGGATTGATTGGAGCGAGCCACGAGCAAAAAGCCGAAGAAAAAGGCCGCTGCGGCAGCCGATCCGAACGAGCGGATAATCGCCCGAAATCGCAAGGCGCGACACAATTACACCGTCTTCGAGACGCTCGAATGCGGCATTATGCTGGTCGGCAGCGAGGTGAAGAGTCTGCGCAACGGTCGGGTATCGCTGGACGAGTCTTACGCCCGGGTCCGCGACGAAGAAGTATGGCTGGTCGGCTGCGACATCGCCGAATACGTAGAGGCGAGCCGCTTCAACCACAATCCACGCCGCCCCCGAAAGCTGCTCCTGCACCGCCGCGAGGTGAAGCGATTCGCCGAACGGGCGTTTGAGAAGGGGCTGACCTTGGTCCCCTTGCAAATGCACTTCAAGCGCGGCCGGGCGAAGGTCGTCTTGGGCATCTGCCGCGGCAAGCAGCGCCACGACAAGCGCGACGCAATGAAAAAGGCCCAAGCCAAACGAGACATCGCCCGGCAGATGATGAAGAGACGATGACAGTATTGGCCGGCAGCAGCACCGTTGTGATTGGCTTTTTTACCTTAGCGGCTTCGGTTCCGAGGGATTGCGGGCGGTTTGCTCCACCGACGACGCGTCGCCGTAGTAAAGGTTCGTCGCCTCGGAAATCAGCCTCGCGCTGAGCGGCTTGCAATGGGTCTCGGCGCGGAAAATGTGATTGCCGGCCGCGTCCGCCCGAGCGCGGACCTTCAACACCACTTCGGCGCCCGGAGCCAACGAGTCGATCGGGTCAAACACCACCTGTCCGCGGCCGATGCGATTGGGGACGCCATCGGCCGCGATCGGCTCGATGCCGTTCGAGAAATACGCGAATACCTCGACGCGGTTGGCGTCCTTCGTTCCACGGTTGCGTACGCGGACCTCGTAAACCGCCTCTTCGCCCACCGGAACAGGTCCGGTCGGGTCTTTCACGTCCATTGTCAGATTGGCGACTGCTTGGACTTCGACCGTGGTTTGGGCCGAGGTCGTCAGATCGTCTTCGGCCTCGGCCTCCAGTCGGACGCGGCTCACGCCGGCCGCGGTCAAGCGGCAATTGACGGCGAATTGCAGTTCTTCCCGCACGCCGAGCGAATCCACCGTCCAAATCAGTTTGTCTCCGGCCGCGTTCAGCCGGGCCCCTTCGATGCCCGAAAGGTATTCGACGCCGGAGGGCAGTGCAAGGGAAAACTTGACGTTCCGCGCGGGAGCATTGCCCGAATTGACGACCGCGACGGCGAAGTTGGCCGCCGTATCGACGAACTGCATTTTCGGCCCTTCCAGGGCGACCTCCAATCCGGCGCGGCGGACCAAGACCGTCTCGCTTGCCTGGGCATGCAAATTCCCGTCGGCGCGGGCCTCGACGTGGACGGTCAGGTTTCCGCTTTGTCGAGCGGTCAGTTCCACGTCCAAGGTTTTTTTCTCGCCGGCGGCGAGCCGAGGAATTGCATGTTTTGCCTGGACGTTTTCGCCCGTGCCGACCGGCATCAGAGTGATCGCGACGTTTTCGGCGTCGCCGGTGCCGGTGTTGGCCAATCTCAGATGAAATAGTTCACTTTTACCGTAGGAGACCTCTTGGGGACCTTCGAGTTGCATGACCAGCTTCGGTTCTTGCACTTCGATCAACGCTTGCGAGGCAATCGGCTTATAGTTCCAACTGACCTCGAAGTCGAAGGGACGGCTTTGTCGGGGTATGATTCGCAGCGCCAGCCGCTCGCGTCCCTCGGCGTTCAAGTACCCCACTTTCCACTCGATAGTCCCCGTTTGCCTATCGAGATGGGGCTTGCCCGCGGCGCCCGTGCTGGCTTCGGCGCCGGCCACTTCGGCCCACTCTGGCAAAGAAACGTACACGATCAATTCCTCTGCGGCGACGTTTCCAGAATTGATGACGTGAACTTCGTAGCTTGACTCCCTGCCGACGGAGATTGTCCGCGGTCCGAAAGTTTCAATGCTGAGGTTCGGCCCCTTGCGGGCGAAAAGCACGCCACGCCGCTCGTCGAGGCGCGCCGGCTCGAATGAGGATTTATTGCGGTCTCGGCCGCTTTCCGGCTCCGCCTTCGCGTTCGGTCCGTTGTCGTCCACAAGCACGGGCACGGTGGTAGTATAATCGCGTGCAGACGCCGCCGGCGCGGCGCGCTTCGCGATCACCGGCCGGCCGGTATTCCGAGGCGCGTCCGTCGTTCCGCTCGGTGACGTTTTCGAGGACCGCTCCGGCTGAAAATCCGGCTGCGGACGCCGCTCCTGCTTTTTGTCGGAAGAGAACATCGAACGGCTGAAGTCCTCGAGCCGTTCGTGGAGCGGTTTCGTTACAGGTTTGCCCAATTTCGTAGGATCGAGCGATTCGCCCAACGACGCCGATTGATCCTTCGCCTCCTTCCACCCATTCTCAACCGGGATTTGCCGCGCGGATTTTACCGGCGGCTCCGCGTCTTCGAGCAACGATGTGCTTGCCGACGGGCGGCGAACGGGTCGCGGCGTTCCGTCTTCGCCGCGTTGGTACATTACCGGCGGCGTGGTCGTCGGCGCGTATTCTTCCTCAAAAGCGCCCGAACTCTCTCTTTCATTAGAACGTTGTCCTCTTTGTTCCAGGACGCTCCCCGCGCGGCGGTCGGCGTTGTCCTTCGGCACGTACGTCTCGGTCTTCTCGGATTTGCTCTTTTTCGGAGGGAGAATGCCGTCGAAAATCGATCTGCCGAAATCGTCCAGCCGATCGAAGAATGTTTTTTCTTCTCCCGCGCTGCGTTGCACCAGCACGGCGCTTATTATTCCCAACGTCCCAAATAGGACGCAAACGGCAACAAATCTATTTGTCCGCATGGCAATCCCCTGCCTGTTTTGTGAGGCGGCGTCATCACATAATACAACTGCATCATGTTGTATCGGCCGGGGGGTTTTTCGCGGTTTAGTCAACTTTTTGGGATTGCGGAAAAACTAAAGCTACGCTATTTAGATAGTTACGGCAAGATATACCGCTGCCGCAATATAGGCAACAAGGGGTGCCGTGTCGATGCGACTCAAACCGCCTGGCCGTAATAACTGCTGAGAATTCGCAACCTTTGGACCAAGTAAGAGACGATCGCGCTGAGAATCAGCAATCCTAGCGCGAAGATTACATGACGGTTGTAGCCCGGTTCCATCGCCTGTTGCAACTCGGGGCGACGAAAGTAGAAATCCAACACCAACGCGCCGTATGAAAGCAGAGACAGCAGCGTCATAAACCAGACGAACCGCACCCGGTACCAAAGCGCGGAGCCGACGATAATCAACGGATATCCGATCACCAACGGGCTGGCCGCGCCGCGGGCGATAAGCATTACGACCAGCAGGGCCAGCGAGTCGAGCACTCCCCAAGCATACCGCGCGGGAAACGACCAGCGTCGATGGGCCAACAATTGTTGGCAGGCAACCGAGGCGGCGGCCCAGAGCGCCACGACCAGCGACACCTGCCAATGAAACTTTCCGTCCACCGCGCCGGTCAGATAGTTGATGGTTTCGATTACGTAGAAAAGCCCCAGCGCGCCGAGCCGCGAGGCCAGCGCCGGCTGCCGCCGCGTCCATCCCCAAAAGCGGCGGGCGAGATTGGGAGGGCGGACTTCCAACGCATCGCCGCGGGCGAAACGTTCCAGATCGTCGGCCAGCGCCGCCGCCGAGCCGTAACGCTGCTGCGGCTCCTTCGACAGACATTTCAGACAAATCAGTTCCAGACCCCTGGGAATGCGGGGATTCAACTTCCGCGGCAGGACCGGGTCGCGGCTTAGCACTTCCATCAAAGTGTCCAACGGCGTCTCCGCGCGAAACGGCGGCGCGCCGGTCAGCAATTCGTAGAGGATCGCGCCGAGGCTGTATACGTCGGCCGCCGGGCCGACCGCGGCGCGGCGCCCGGAGGCCTGTTCCGGGGCCATGTAGCTCGGCGTGCCGGCGATCACGCCCGTGGCGGTGGTCTGCGAATCGGACGCAAAAACCTTCGCCAAGCCAAAATCCGTCACAAACGGCTCCTCTTCCGCGTCCGTCAGGATGTTCGACGGCTTCAGGTCGCGGTGAAGCACTCCTTGGCGGTGGAGGTGGTCCACGGCCCTGGCGACCTTGGAAATCAACCGCACGGCGCGCTGGGCGTCGAGCGGACCGGCGGAAATCAGTTTGTCCAGCCCGCGACCTTCAATGTACTCCATCGCGAAGAAGTGTTGGCCGGCGTGTTGTCCGACGTCGTGGATGTGCACGATGTTTGAGTGGCGCAGTCGGGCGGCGGCCTTAGCCTCGGTCTGAAAGCGGCGGACGATCTCGGCCGACGCCAGGTGGCCGGCGAGGATCATCTTCACCGCCACCGAGCGGTCCAGCCCCTTTTGCCTGGCTTCGTAGACCACGCCCATGCCGCCGCGGCCGATCTCGCGGACCAACTCGTAAGGTCCGAAATCGCGGGGCAAGTCCGCCGAGTCCAATGCCGGACCGACCGTGCCGCATTCCTCATTCGAACCCTCGCCCGACGGCGGCGCCAACAGTTCCAATGCATCGAGGCAATTCAACGCCGAGGCCAATTCCGGGTGTTTTTCGAGCAGCGCGCGCGGGTCCGGCTTTTCGCCAGCCTGGAGCCGGGACAGATAAGCGTCCAGCAGGGGAATCGCGGGGTCGTTGTCGTCGGGGACCGACATTAAATGGCAATCTCTATTCGGAGGAGCGGCGACGGCAACGGGTAATCGCCATCCGTGTACAATTGCCTTATTTTACCTCAACGGCGTAAAGAGTACAGTCCCCGAAGTACGTTTGCTTAAGCTCAACCGTACTGCGGTATCTTCAACAGTTCGCCGTCTTTCAGCGCCGATTGATGGGCGACGATGCCGGGGACCGTCAGGTTTAGTGCCGCGACGATGTCCACCAGCGGCTTGCGGTCTTCGAGGATCGCCGTGATGAACTCGTTGCACAACGGGCCGTGAGAGCCGCGATGTCCGCCGGGGTTCACTCTCGGCGGCAGCGGCGGACGCTCCAGGTTGGGAAACTCCTTCATCTCCCCCTCGTATTCCATGCCGGTCATCGAGCCGCGCCGGCCGCGGACTCGCCCGCGTTCGCCGCTATAGCCGGGCGTGTCCCAACTGACTCCCATTCGCGCCATCCCGCCCTCGCCGGTCCGCAACAGGGCGATCTCCGTGCCGAAGGGATTTTTGTAGCGGTTGTTCGCCGGATGCATGTCCTCGCGGAGGCTAGTCGCGCCCAAGCACGACACTTCCGTGAAGCTGCCGCCGCCGACGCAACAATGGTAAGCGGTCGAGTGGGTCGGGTACCAGAGCGGCGGCAGCCCGATCCGCCAGCCGCCGAAAGATGGAATCGGTTTCGGTCTGTGGTGGAAATACTCGCCTTCCGAGTAAACGAGTTCGCCGAACCCGCCGGCGCGATGGATTTGCCGCATCGCGTGGCAGTCTTCATGGTAGGCCGAGGTCTCGAACATCATGTACTTCAAGCCGGACGACTTGACCGCTTCGAGCAGCTTTTCGGCGTCGTCGAGCGAGCCGAATACGGCCGGCACCGCCGAGGCGACGTGCTTGCCGCGGCGGAGCGCCTCGATGCAGTGCCGGGCGTGGCTCGGCGGGTCGGTGGCCACGAACACCGCCTCGACCTCATCGTCCTCGATCAATGCCTCCAACGACGGATAAGTCTTCTCGCAACGGCAGGCTTTCGCCAACTCGGCGCACCGGTCGGGCATCAGGTCGCTAACGGCGGCGACGGTGACGTTCGGGTGTGTTTGGAAATAGAACAGCGCGCCGAATTTGCATTCGCCGTAGCCGACTATGCCCACGCGAATTTTTCTATCGGAGACCGGCTCCCATTTTCCTTTGGGGCGTTCGCTGGTAGCAACGCCCGATTTACCAAGAATCTCCTCGCCGGGCTGTTTGTCTTCTTCGGCGTGCAGTATCCCACCGGCGGCGGCTGTGGCGAGCGACCCGAGGCCAACGCGTTTGAGAAACGAACGGCGTGAAGCATAATGATTCATGGGATTTATATCTGAAAACGTATTTTGAAATTGGGTTAAGTGTTTTAGGAGTGCCGCTGCTGGCTTATCCAGCAGTGTTTTTCCGGGATGTTTTTTCGGGCGCCGCTGGGCAAGCCAGCAGTGGCACCTATACTAAGTCGCCGCTCAAAAACAACTTCGGTTTTTCATGCGCTAACCGCCCTCACCCCCGACCCCTTTCCCGCTTGCGGGAGAGGGGAGTAATTATTGGACGGCCGCTAAAAACACGTTTTGAGGAAGGGGTTGAGGCGTGCCGCTCAATACTCAACGCCCGAGAAAATCTCCCCTCCGGCGATTGTGCCGAGATATTGGTACACGTTAAAGTTGATCGAATCGTTGATGAACGCGACGTGTCCGTCGGCAAAAGTGAAATGCGCCCCGCCGGAATGATAGCTGCCGAAGGGCGCTTCGTTTTCGTCGACTGCGAGCATGGGCAGAAGGTTCGAGTTGAGCGGATTTTTGGTGCTTCGATAACCGCGGCCGAGTTCTTGGGAATTGACTCCGCAATCGGACGCCTTGCCGCACGAGCCGCCGTGCCACCAGGCGACCGGACCGCCATCGCCGGTCTCGTAGCCCGGCCCCATCCCGTAGTAAGCCACGTGGACGCTTTCGCCCACGGCGAACGTCGAGGAACTGCCGTCTTGGATGTCGGCGAAGCGCCGCCACCTGTTCATGGCGAACAGCCCGTCGGTGAACACGTCGCCGAATCCGCAGTGCCCCGCCGGCGGATTGCGTCCGCCGACCACGACGAAATAGTCGCGCATCTTGGGATAGAGCGACGCGTTGTCGTCGCTGGGGCACTGATAGACGGGCAGCCGCGTCTGTTGAAGTTGTTTGCCCACCGGATCGTAGTTCACCCAGTCGTGCCACCCCAGAGGGCTGTTGTAATCGTACTTTTCGTCCAACCCGCTCTGCTCGATAAACGACAAGAGGACCATGTAGATCGGCGCGCCGCGGCACTCTCTATCGTTGCACTGCGCCGGGATGCTTATTGCCTCGGCGGCCGGAAAACAGTTGTATTGAGAATGGTAGTTGTGCAGCGCGAGTCCGATTTGCTTGAGGTTGTTTTGGCATTGCGCCCGCCGGGCCGCCTCGCGGGCCGCCTGCACTGCGGGTAGCAGCAACGCAATCAGGATGCCGATGATAGTTATCACGACCAAAAGCTCCACGAGCGTAAACGCTCGAGGGGATTGGGGATTAGGGGATGGGGATCGGGGGAACGCCCCGCGACTGCGGTCGCGGGGGTAATCGTTTAGCCGCCGCGTCCACGCGGCGTTGATAAATGAAAAAAATGTTTTCATGTCATGCACCAGCATATTTTCATTCTAGTATGACGTGGCGGCATTCAATCCGCCCTCACCCCCGACCCCTCTCCCAAAGGGAGAGGGGAGGAATTTCTTACCATCCTCACCCCAATCCCTCTCCCGCTTGCGGGAGAGGGGAGAAATCCGTTGAGGTGGCAGTTGAACTGCCACCCCAACAGGTATGTGGCGACAAGGTTGACAACCTGTCCTACTTTATTACTTGCGCTTCCGCCAGGCGTAGGCCAGCAGGCCGACCAGGCCGCAGCCCAAAAGCGCCAGCGTCGACGGCTCGGGAATCTGCTCGATCCGAAAATCGTCCATGCGGGCGGTAACAGTGGTGCCAAGTGACTGCACCGAAAAATGGAGCCTGTCGAAGACATCGAAAGTGTCGAAATGCGCGTTACCCTCAGCACCGGCGACGTATACCTTGGTGCCGGGATCCGCCGTCAGGTCCTCGTAGTAGCCCTTAATCAAATAGTCGCCGTCGCCCAGCGCCGTCACCTCCATGCCAACGCGGTAGATATTGGCATTCAGCGTTGGAAGGTCCGGTTCGAAGTTGACTTTAATATCGCCAAATTCCCCCTCCCTTGCAAACCACCAAAAATTTCCGTTCCTAATGCCAACTAAAAAGGGGAATTTGTAGCCTAGGGGGTCATGGACGAAGGCCAGCGACGCGATCGAGTATACTTGGTTGCTGCCCTCGCTGTAAAACACGGCCGACATGTCGAAATCCACGTCCTCCTGAATCGAGTAGGACCAGTTAGAGTCGTTGATTCTCGTCCCGCCGTAATCAACGGTCGGAGCGGCCGCGATGTGCTTGGTCGACCAGTAGCCTTCCGTTTCTTGTCGCACATAATCGAATTCTCCGGCAGTGCCTCCGCCGCCCGCCGCGCGGGTCCAACCATCTTGGCCATCAAGAGGTTGGTCCACGGTCAAGGTCTGGCCGACGTTGGAGTCGAAGTCATAGATGAAATCGGCCGCGGCTTGGCCGGCGAAAACACCCACCAGCGCCGTTGCGCAGACAACGACCATCGTTTTGCGAAACATACTAAACATGGCACAGTTCTCCTGAAAACAATAGAAACAAAACATACGAACTTGAAATCGGGCGGACCGTCCGCCCGAACGCCTTTAGCGTCGTCGCGTATTCAATCTTAAATGTTTCGGCTCTCCTTTCTGTTGTTGCGAAAGTTTAATTTGTTTCTGTTACGAAACCATCAAGTAGGGTGCGTGCTTGCACGCACCATAGGATTTATCTCGCAAAAATCGGTGCGTGCAAGCACGCACCCTACTAATTTTCTCCAACCGGTTCAATTTCCAGCGTCGGATCGCCCAATACGACCCAGTCGTAACCCTGTCCGTATCGGCCGTTGGTCGAGACGATCGTCAAAAATCGGACGTCCTGTCCGAGCGGCACGTCGATCTGGACGGCGCCGTCTTTCGCGCACAGGTCGAAGCGTTTCCACTCCAGGCGTCCATCGACGAAGAGCCAGACGTCGGCCATTCCGAAGGCGTGGGGATGCGCTCGCGGTCCGTCGCCCATGCCGGCCGTGGCCCGAAAGCGGGCTGGATACACGTCCCGGAAGGTTTCCCGCACGGCGGCCAGATCGAAGGTAATGCCCGCGTTGGAGTGCAGCAACATCAATCCGCGTCCCGCCGGCATGAGGGCCTCGTCGTTGTTCAAGGCGTATACCAGGCCCTCGCGTTTCCATCCCTCGGCCGAAGAGTATGCATCGGCCGCGCGGGCCCAAATGCTGCCGGTCGTTTTGCCGTTTACGACCTCGTGTATAAGCGCGCCGTCGATAATCCTGCGGTCGGTGAATCCGTTGAAGGCGTTGCCGGCCGAATCGAGTTGCACGGTCCTCGATCGGTACGACGGAACGTATGGCACGAACACGCCGTCGACGAACTTGTTCCAGATCACGGGATGATATTCGTGGTCGTCGAAGCGGACGTTGTCCGCGTACCAGGTGTCCTGCATTCCGGAGGCCTGGTCGATGCCCCGTTCGCGGCGGTTGCCCGTTCCGTCGCCGCCGGCGACGACGTCAAGCAAGTCGAGTTGTTTCGGAGGTTCGTAAATCCGTCGGACGAACTTGAGCGGGGTCGCGGGGCGCGTGAAGCGCACCGATTCGGCTTCGTCCTTAATCACGAGGACCGATTCGCCCGCGGCAAGTTGCACTATGCTGCCCTCATCCCTAGCCCCTTTCCCGTTTGCGGGAGAGGAGAGTATTTTCACTTGCACCGAACCTTGAAAAACGTGCGACGTGGCGTCGCCGTTTTCGGCCACCTCGACGCCGAATTCGGTGCCCAGGTCGATGACGAGAGCGGTTGGCGTACAGATGGAAAACACCGCTTGCGGTTTCGCATCGGCCGCTGAAGCGGCCGGCCTTTGTTGCACAATTCTCGCCGTTAATTTACCACGCGCAAGAAAGCCGGCGGCAGGTGATTCGACAGTGTACGAGCAAGGGCCTTCGAGGATAACCTTAGCCCCGGATTGGTAGGTAATCTCCATCAGTCCGGAGGCCAGGGCGTACTCGCGTCCCAGCGGCGCCGAGGCGCCGAGGTATGTTCCCGCGTCCGGCTCGGCCCAGCGACAGTCTTTCATGCCGGTGACGCGGCCGACGAAAACCAGTTGCCGTTGCTCCAATGAACCGGAGGTCGATGAGTTGCGGCTATCAGCGGTGGAGATGTTGTGAACGTGGTTGATTTTGTATACCCAGGCCCCCAGCAACATCACGCACAAGATCACCGATGCGACCATGTAGGAGAAGACCGGCCCGCCGACGAAAGAAGGGGAGAGAGGCGAGGCGAGAAGGGAGAGGGGAAAAACGGCAAGCGGTGGTTCGGAAATCGCCAATTTACTCGTTTGCTGATCCTCAATACAAAGCAAGTCGGAACCGTCGCCGACCACTTCCAAGTCCATCAGGGCAAGGTGCAAGTCCATGTATTTGACGTAACAACTTCGGGCTTCGGGGTCGGCGAGCAAACGGCCGGATAGACGCCGCTGTTCTTCGGCCGTGATCCGGCCGTTGCACAGCGCGCCGAACAAATCCAGCAGTTGATCGTCCCGAATCGTCATGGCAGCCTCCCCGCCCGATTGCGCCCTTCCTCGCGGGCAACGCAATCCATGAGCGCCTTGCGGACGCGGTTCAACGCCTTGTATACGGTGTTGGCCGGTCGGCCGAGTTGCTCGGCGACGGCCTTGATCGTAAGCCGCCGGCTGAAGTACTGACGGATCAGTTCGCGGTCCCGCTGGTCCAACTCGCGGACGCACCCGGCCAGCAGACTCCGCTGGCGGACGAGCGATTCGCGTTCGGACCAGTGGGTTTCGGCGATGGCTTCGATCAGGTCGTCGGTCCAGAAGCGGAGCCGGTCGCGGGCCAACTTTTTGCGGAAGTCGCGGACCTTGTTGAAGGCCACCGTGGAAGCCCAACGCAAGAAATTGGAGCCGACGGCGAACTCGCCGAACTTCTGCCAAAGAATAACGCTCGTATCCTGCAAAATGTCGTCAGCGTCGGCATGGCTCGGAACCAGCGTGAATATGAACTTAAACAAGTCCCGCTGGTGCTCAGAGTAAAGGCGAAGGAAGATTTCGGCCCCCTCCGAAAAGTTGGGAGAATGGTTCGCGCTGCCGTTTGACGAATCGAGGTTCATCTGAAAAGACCGGCTTGGGGCACAATACAACTGAACATACTCCAGTATATTTAAATGGACGCCGATCGCCGAAATTGGTATCGAGAAGGGGCATTTTGTCGAAAAAACGGGGCGTTTTTATGCTTGCCGCATTTTCTACCGAACGCGCAAACCCAATCAGTGATAAGACTTAAGAACACAAAGTGGTCCGCCCGCGTTAAATGTCAGGTGAACCGCTTATCGGGGCCGCTTGCCGCCCGTGTTGGATATGCGGCATACATCTATATTACAGGGGCCGCAAGCGTAACCGTTCACGGACCGGGGACTGGCTCATTTTTTCGCCCTTTCAAGGGCGAAAAATGTGCCTGTCCCCTTCGCCGCCGAGGGGG
>JAFGLH010000220.1 GCA_016928165.1 Pirellulales bacterium
CTCTATCAGCCAAACGGTCATCTCGTCTATGCCCCGATTCTGCCACGCATGGTACGGCACGGCGGTCCAATCAACCTCGCGCTTATCGGCGTCAAGTCCCTTGCCTCGCAAAACGGTCACTCCACCGAGCAAATCCTTGCGGTGTACGGCTTCAATAGCGGCGTCCTTCGGCAACTCCATTTCAAGAACGCTGAAATCTTTGTGGTCGACACCTTCGAGGCAATAGACCACCGGGCCGCGCATCAAAGCTACTTTACCCGCGTCGCAAGCAACCTTTTCATGGGCGTAAACCCGGCGGACGGGCATCGGCAGCAGCAGTTCGACCCGATCGCCCGACTCCCATCCGCGGCGCAAACGCAGATAGCCGTCGCTTAACTCCTTGGTTTCGACCGGACGGCCGTTGACGTTGACTTTCCAGTCGGACGGCGTTGGATCGCCGAATCGATATAGCTCGCTGGGAAAGGGCCGCCCGCGAACCCAGCCCGGAATGCGCAGGCAAAGATCGAACTCGGTCGGTCGTTCCGGCTCGACCGCGATTTGCACCTTGCCCCGCCAAGGATATTCCGTTCGTTGCGTGAGTTTTACTTTGTTTTGCGGCAACGAGATGTTCGCCTCGCCGCCGATGTAGAGATTCACGTAAATTCCGTCTTCGTCTTTTGCGTATATCCAACGCCCAATGCCGGCGACGAACCCCGGCAATTTCGACGGACAACAGAACAGGTATCGGGTGCGGACGCCCGAGTGCGGCCCCTTGCGACCCTGCTTGTCGCAGCGAAGCAGATTGGTGTAGAAGTATTTTTTCCCGTCGAGCGAGATGCCCGAAAGCCCCGCATTGTAGGCGATGATCTCCACGATGTCGGCGTACCTGGCGTCGCCGTGGAGGAGGTTCAATCGGTGGTTCCATTGCCCGTGGGCGATATTCGCGCAACACTCGCAATAGCAGGTTTTGTTGTCGAGGTTCCAATCGTCGGCAAGCTGTTCATGCGGGGCCGGTCCGCCGACGCCGCCGGAAAGATATATTCGCCGATCGACGATGCTGTGCCATAGACCGTCCAATGCCGCGCGGGTTTTCGGCCGATCGAGCCGGCGGCATAGATCGGTCGCGCCGGCGTAGAGATAATTGATCCGCACGGCATGCCCCCAGCTTTTCCGCTGTTCGATCAGCGGCTTCCACGACTCGCGATTGCCCCGGTCGGAAGGTCGGCCGTGGAGGCCGCCGTGAACGATGCGGTCGGCCAACTCGATATATGACTGCTTGCCGGTCGCTTCGTAAAGCTTTGCCAGACCGATGCCGATTTGCGGATGGTCGGCGTAGTTGATCGGCGCCTCGGGCGGGAAACGCCGGGCGATATGATCGGCGTTTTTCATCGCGACTTCCAGCAACTCGCGCCGGCCGGTGGCGCGGTAGTGGGCCGCGGCGGCCTCGAACAAATGACCCGCACAAAAAAATTGACCGATCCCCTCGGGCCAATCGGCGATCTCGCCCCGCCATTGATAATCGACCCCGTAGCCGAACTTTTTCACGTGGGAATTATCGCGCGACGGACTGGCCTCGTCGCCGAATGGCAACATGAATTGGGTGTTCAGATAGCCGTCCTCGGCCTGAGCCGCGGCGATGACCGCGATCAACCGGTCGACTCGCATTTGTAGCTCGTCGTCTTCCTTTCCGGCGAGAACGTATGAAGCCGCCTCCAAGAGTTTGTATATCTCCGAATCGGGGCAATTGAACAAAGCGATCTTGCCCCGCTTTTGCCCCGATACGATGCGATAATTGTCGATCTTTCCCTGTTCCTCGGCCAGATCGAGCAGGTCGGGCAATGTCTCTCGCTGCACCGTGTCGATCCGCGGCGACCAGAACACGTCGTCTATCCGCACTCGGTCGAACGGCGTTTCTTCGAGCGCGGCCCGAGGCGTTTCGCCTGACGCGCTGTTAGCCGCAAGCAGAATGAATAAAACGACGACGCGCCGTAATTGTAAACACATGGCGTGGATTGCGTGAGAGAGGTGTTGCGGAGGGAGTGACAATAGCGTCAGTGTACAAGAACGATTCGCCAGCGTCAAATATCCGCGAATAACTTATCCGTCTCGACGCTTCAAAACAGGCTTCTTTGGCTGGCTCGGCCCAGGGGGTGGGCGTCGTGGCCGGCCTCGCGGAGCCGATCGACGAAACTCTCCGGGCCGTGCGTGCAATAGACCACCCGCGGCGAGACGCGCTCGACCGCCTCGAACAACTCGTCGTAGTCGGCGTGGTCGGAAAGGGGAATGGCGTGATCGACGCGGAAGCGATACTTCGTTCGCGGATCGATCGCCCAGCCGGTGACGGCGATGCGGACTTGCCGACCGATCCCCTCGAAGTATCCGGCCTGCGGCGGCGCGACGACGACCCAGCCGGGGATCGAGCGGCCGGTGAACTTCTTGAACTCGCCGAGCTTCATGCCGCAGGCCTCGTATACCTTGCTGACGGCGTAAACGTCGCGGTGTTGGAGCACCGGGAACCCTTGATCGGTCAACAGCCGGGTGACTTCCTGCCCCTTGCCGAGCGCGTAGGCCTGAACGACCGGCGTGGCCCCGGCGTCAATGATTTCGCGGACCAGGGAGAAGAGTTGATCCAGGGCTTGCTCTCGCGGCGGGAGCCGATAGTCGGGATGGCCGTAGGTGGATTCGATCACCAGTATGTCGGCCTTGGGCAATTCGGCCTTTGCGGCGGTGGCCGACTCGCCGAGCTTGAAATCGCCCGTGTACAGCAGCGACCGTTCGCCGTCTTCGGCCAGCAGCATGGCCGAGCCGAGGCAATGCCCGGCGGGATATGCGGTCAGCCGCAGCCCGCCCCAGTCGATCGGTTGCCGGTAAGGCATCGCCAGCGTCCGTCGCTTGCCCAACCGATGTTGATACAAAGCGGCCGTCTCCGGCGTGCAGAGCGCGTATTCGTGCCGGGCGATGTGGTCGCTGTGGGCGTGAGAGACGAACGCCCGCGGCCGGCGGCGGCGGACGTCGATCGCCAAATCGGCCTTGGTCAATATCAGCCCATTTTCCCAGTGTAACAATTTAGTGGTCGGTGGCCAGTGGCTTGCGGTCGGTGGCCAGTGGTCAGCGATCTATGGCTACTAGCCACTAACCACTGCTTCCTCGGCGACCCGCCTCGGTTGTGGATTCAATACTTTGCCCAGCGCCTCGGCCGCCTGCTTAACGATCACATCGCGTCGTCCGCTGGAGAAAGCGCCTCGCGACGTTTTCAGCGTGACGGGGCCGTCGTAGCCGGCCTCGCGGAGCACGGCGATGAACCCCGCCACGTCGATCCGGCCGTTTTCCCCGCCGGGGAGGATGCGCGATTTTTCGTCCAAATCGGGGAATGAGGCGTCCGACGGCATGTCGGCCACCTGCACGGCGACGATCTGCTCGACGGGCAGTTTTCGCACGGACTCCAAATTGCCGCCGCAGGCGACCACGTCCCAAACGTCGAGCAACAGTCCCAAGTTGGCCGACGCGGCCATGTTCATCAGCAGCGTGAGGGCGTCCAGGTCGTGAATGAATTGGAAGGCCCAATCGCGGCGGAGGTATTCCGCCGCCTGAAAGCCGACGGCCAGACGGACCCCCGACGGTTCCAATGCCGCGCAAACCTCCTGCAAGCGGCCGCGGTGGAACTCGAAGTTTTCGTGATAGGGCCGTGCGTCGTCGGCGGGAGCGAGTACTGCGGTGGCGCGGCTGCAACCCAACTCGGCCGCGTGCGAAGCGTACTCAGGCAATTTTTTTAACTGCTCCTGAAAGGTCTCGTCATCCCCGGCCAGTTGCAAGGGCAAGGCGAACGTGCCGACGCGAATGTTGGCGCTCTGGATCAGCCGCTTGGCGTAGTCCATTCCTTTTAATTTCGCCCGAGACGCAAACTCCACGACGTTCAAGTCCATACCCGCGAAACCGTAAGTCAGGGCCAATTCGATTATCTCGCTTTGGTGCCCGGTTATGCCAAGCGCCGACGGGTTAAGGTTCTTGAACATGCAATCGCTCCGTGAAAAAGGTGTACACCCCCCGCCAATTAGTCATACACTCGCCCCGGCGGGGAATCCTTAATTTTCGCACATCCGGTCGATTCGCGTAAGGGGGACCGGAAAACGGGGCGTTTTAGACGGCAATAAAAAAGAAATGGGGGCGGCAGTTCAACTACCGCCCCAACAGGTAAGAACGGCCGCCCCAACGGGTATTTGTCAAACCACGCCCTGTGCAAGCATGGCGTCGGCGACCTTGACGAATCCGGCGACGTTCGCGCCGCGGACGTAGTTGACGAAGCCGTCG
The DNA here is from genome assembly GCA_016928165.1 of Pirellulales bacterium. Classification (GTDB taxonomy): domain Bacteria; phylum Planctomycetota; class Planctomycetia; order Pirellulales; family Thermoguttaceae; genus JAHIKV01. The sequence goes on from JAFGLH010000220.1 coordinate 4,288, forward strand.
TCTTCCTTGCCGTATTTGACGCAGTTTTCGTGGATTGAGCGCATGATGCCTTGGAGGCGTGCATCGACCTCCTCGCGCCGCCAGTGATAGAATTGGCTGTTCTGCGCCATTTCCAGGCCGGAGACCGCCACGCCGCCGGCGTTGGCCGCCTTGCCCGGACCGTAAAGAGTCTTGGCCGCCAGAAAGACGTCGATTCCTTCAGGCTCGGTAGGCATGTTGGCGCCTTCGGAAACGCAGATGCAGCCGTTGGCGACCAGCGTGCGGGCGTCCTCCGCGCTGATCTCGTTTTGTGTGGCGCTGGGAAAGGCCAGGTCGCACTTGACGTGCCAGGGCCGCTTGTTGGCGAGGAACTGTGAACCCTTGAACTTGTCGGCGTATTCGCCGATCCGGCCGCGTCGGGCGTTTTTCAGGTCCATCACCCAGGCCAACTTCTCCTCGTTGATGCCGTCCGCGTCGACGATCGAGCCGTTGGAGTCGGAGATCGTAACAACCTTGCCGCCCAGTTCGAGGACTTTCTGAATGGTGAATTGGGCGACGTTTCCGGAACCGGAAACGGCGGCCACCTTGCCTTTGATGCCCTCGCCGCGCGTGGCCAGCATTTCTTGCGCGAAGTAGACCGACCCGTAGCCGGTGGCCTCGGGGCGAATCAGCGAGCCGCCGTATTCAAGCCCTTTGCCCGTCAACACGCCGCAAAAGCGGTTGGCCAGCTTCTTGTATTGTCCGAAGAGGAAGCCGATCTCGCGTCCGCCCACGCCGATGTCTCCGGCCGGCACGTCGGTGTCGGGACCGATGTGTCGGTACAGCTCGGACATGAACGACTGGCAGAAGCGCATCACCTCGTTGTCTGTTTTTCCCTTCGGATCGAAGTCCGATCCGCCCTTGCCCCCGCCCATCATGATCGTGGTTAGGGCATTCTTGAAGACCTGCTCGAAGGCGAGGAATTTCAACAGTCCCAAATTGACTGTCGGATGGAACCGCAAACCGCCCTTATAGGGGCCGATCGCGCTGTTCATCTCAATGCGAAAGCCGCGGTTTACCTGGACCTCTCCCCGGTCGTCCACCCAGGGGATGCGAAACATTATTACTCTCTCCGGTTCGACTAGCCGCTCGAGCAACTTCGCACTGCGATAGGCGGGCGTGCTCTCGATGATCGGCATGACCGACTCGGCGACTTCGTGGACCGCCTGAATAAACTCCGGCTGGGCGGGGTTCTTTGCCACCAACCGCTCCATAAACGAACTGACTGATTCAATAACCTTAGACATGTCTGGTAGACTCTCCTGCGGGTAAATCATGCCGGCTGCCGGCGTTGATGTGTTCCGCGGCGGTGCAGCCAGGCACAAATATCGAATTACTTATTCTAAATACTCCTAATCCAATAACAACCCCAGAAAATAAAATGCTAACCATTATTATCGCTAATAATAATCCCGAAAAGGTGTATTCGTACTACTAAAAAACACAGCATAATGGTCGAACGGCGGAGAGTTGCTTGCAATGCCCACAATAGGGGTGGTGTGATGCGATCTGCTAGAATTAGTTTATGCAATTCTATTCTGCCGCCGGCCGTTATTTTCCCGGTGGCTTGACGATGGGTATCTGTAGTCGATCCGCAAAAGAGGCGGACCCATTTTGGGAAATTAGCAAGTTGCCGCTCGACTTTGCCGATTAAGTTGACAATGCCGACTGAGAGGTGCTGGGGATCGCATTGCGCATTACTTATTATGCCCCGTTTTCTCAGAACAACCCGCTCCAAAAAATCGCTTAACGGGTGAATCCGCTACATGGAATCCAACCCCGCGACAAAATGCCGAAGGTCGATTTCGCGGCCTGAAAAGACAAGTCGCGGAAGACGATTCCGAATGGGGGGCGCAACGGCGGGAAAATCGCTCCCGGCAGTGGTTGTTTGCGCGTTGACGCTGCTATCGGCGGGCTGCCATGCAATCGACTTCTACGAAAGCGGGCTGGAAGCCGCGGTTGCCCCGCAGATGGAACCGCCGAGCGAGTTGGCGATGGTCTCGTTGCCGGAGTATCGCATCGAGCCGCCAGACATGGTCCGCATCGAAACGCTGAAGCTGATTCCGCGTCCGCCTTATCGGATCGAGGCGCACGACGCGTTGATGATCCGGGCCTTCGGTACGCCTTACAACATGCCGCTCGACAACTATTACACCGTGAGCGAGATGGGCATCGTCGATCTCGGGCCGGCGTACGGCGAGCATTACGTCATGGGACAAACGGTCGAGGAGGCCGCCGAGACGATTCGACGCAATCTGCAATACGTGTTGCAGCAGCCGCAAGTCACGGTCCAACTGGCCCGCTCGGCCTCGGCCGCCGAGATCAGCGGCGACTATCTGGTGGGGCAAGACGGAATGGTGAATCTTCGCGGCTTCGGCATGGTGTACTTGGCCGGAAAGACCGTCACCGAGGCGAGGCGGGCGCTGCTCGAACAACTCAACAAATACTTCGAATCGCTCGACCTGAGCGTGGACGTGGTGGGCTATTACAGCGATGTATATTACGTGATCGTCGCCGGCGCCGACGCCAGCGAGCGGATCGAAAGTTTTCCGATCACCGGCAACGAGACGGTTTTGGACGCCATTGCGCAAATTCGCAACTTGAGCCAGGTATCGAGCAAGACGATGTGGGTCGCCCGACCGGCGCCCGGCCGCTTCGACGCCGAGCAGACGCTCCCGGTAGATTGGGACGCCATCGCCCGCGGCGGGGCCACGGAGACAAACTACCAGTTGTTGCCCGACGACCGGCTGTACATCGTCGACGACCAACTGGTCGCGGCCAATCAATACATCGATAAGTTCACCACGCCGATAAGCCGCTTGCTGAGCATCACCGGTTTGGGTAGCAGGACGATTCGCGGCATACAAGTCCTTGGCCGCACGTACAACCGGGATCGCCGATACTAACGGCAGCCGTCCCGCCTCCTAGCCTGGATATTAAAACGCCGGCGATTCCGCGCGGCACGCTCCGGTATAATGCCGGGACTCGATTTTTTCGGCGATTGCGGCTATAATTTCGACTGGAAGGAATTTCCTCGGCACGGTCGCTCTTGAACGTTAGGTTTTCGATTGCCATGAGAAAAGCGATAGGCTTGTGTTTGTTGTCGGCGGTTTTAGGCGCGATTGCGGCGCATCACTGGCAACTGGCGCCGCTGATGGGCAGCCCGCCGCCGGCCGGCGACGCCGCTTGGCCGCAACAATCCGCCGCCGTCCCAAACGCCGCGCCGGCGCCAATACCGCTTACCCCCGACGAACGCATTAACGTTTTCGTCTATCAGCAGATGAACCGCAGCGTGGTGAACATCAACACCCGCGGCCTCTCGGGCGACAAGTTTCTGATGTTCGAGATCGTCGCCGAGGGCGAGGGAAGCGGGACGGTGATCGACCGCGAGGGACACGTGCTGACCAACTATCACGTCGTCGAGGGCGCCCGCGAAATTCGCGTCACGCTCTATGACGGCAAGACCTACGAGGCCCGGCTCATCGGCGGCGACCCGGACACCGACGTGGCCGTGTTGAAGATCGACGCCCCGGCCGACTCGCTCTTCCCGGTCGTTTTCGGCAGCTCGACCGATCTACTGGTCGGCCAGCGGGTGTTCGCCATCGGCAATCCCTTCGGCCTGGAGCGCACCCTGGCGATCGGAATCATCTCCAGTCTGAACCGTTCCTTGCCCGGCCGTCACGGGCGGAGGAGCCTCCGCTCGATCATCCAGATCGACGCGGCGATCAATCCCGGCAACTCGGGCGGACCGCTGCTGGACAGCCGGGCGAAGATGATCGGCATGAACACCGCCATCGCCAGCAAGACGGGCGAGAGCGCGGGCGTGGCCTTCGCCATTCCGGTGAACACCATCGCGCGGGTCGTGCCGCAGTTGATCCAGCACGGCCGCGTCCGCCGTCCCGATTCGGGCATCGCCAGGGTCTTTCAGACCGACCACGGCCTGCTTATTCTTACGCTCGTTCCCGGCGGTCCCGCCGAACGCGCCGGCCTGCAAGGCCCGCGGATCGAGACCCGTCAGCGGCGTCAAGGTCCCTTCATCACCGAGCAGAAGACGGTGAATCTCGCGGCTGCCGACATGATCGTGGCCGTCGACGGCCGTCCCACGAAGACGGCCGACGAGTTTCTCGAGGCCGTCGAGGCCAAGCAGCCCGGCGAGCAGGTCGTCATTACCGTGATCCGCAACGGCCGCCAGTTGAACGTCTCCCTGCAACTCGACGTGGCGAAGTAATTCCAACGAAGAAAAAGATCATTGCGGGTAAAGTAAATAACCGCTATACTTTGCGACGTTGACAGGCCATCGAATTCTCTGAATAAGAAGCTTTTTAGATGCCGCTCTCTTGGAATGAGATTCGTCAGAACGCAATTGCTTTTTCCCGCGAATGGACGGGAGCAAAAAGCGAAATCGCCGAAAAACAGACTTTTTGGAATGAATTCTTTCAGGTCTTCGGCATCCGTCGCCGGACGGTGGCCGCGTTCGAGGAGCCGGTAAAAAATCTATCCGGCGATTACGGCCGAATCGATCTTTTCTGGCGAGGAATGTTGATCGTAGAACACAAGAGCAAGGGCGGCGATTTGGGCAAGGCCGAGTCGCAAGCATTCCGCTACATTCAAGACCTTGTGCGGGAAGGGCGGCGCGACGAAGCGCCTCGTTATGTGATCGTTTCCGACTTTGCCCGACTCGCATTGCACGACCTTGAACCGGACGATCGGGGAGACGAATCTCAGCCCTCTCAATCTCGAACAAACGGCATCCAGTTTCCGCTCGATGAGCTTTACCGCCATATACAGGACTTTGCGTTTATTCCGGGCTATAAGCAGCACAGGTTCGAGGACCAGGACCCGATCAACCTTCGCGCCGTGCGGATCATGGACGATCTGCACGATGCCCTGGAAGACGGAGGTTATCGGGGGCATGAACTCGAGCGGTTCCTGGTGCGCGTGCTTTTTTGTCTCTTTGCCGAAGACACGGGCATTTTCGAGCGAGAGGCGTTCCATCTGTACATCGAAAACCGAACGCAACCGGACGGTTCCGACTTGGGGCCGCAACTCGCGCGGCTATTCGAGGTCCTCAACACGCCTCCGAGCGGCAGGCAAAAGAATCTGGACGATATTTTAGCCGCTTTCCCCTATGTGAACGGCGAACTTTTCGCCGAACGACTGAGCTTCGCCGACTTCAACCGCGATATGCGCAACAGCCTCCTGGCCTGTACGCGGTTCGATTGGTCCACTATCTCGCCGGCGGTCTTCGGATCACTTTTCCAAGGTGTGATGGAACCTCGCGAACGTCGTCAGATCGGCGGCCACTATACCAGCGAACGCGACATCATGAAGGTTATCCGGCCGTTGTTTCTCGATCAACTCCAAGCGGAGTTCAAGCGAATCAAGAACAACAAAAGCCGCTTGAAGCAATTTCACAAAAAATTGGCCGAGTTGCGTTTTCTCGATCCGGCCTGCGGATGCGGCAATTTTCTGGTCATCGCCTATCGGGAATTGCGGTTGCTGGAAATGGAAGTCCTCACGGCCCTCAACGGCCGTCAACGGCGGTTGGACATTCATACTCTATCGCTGGTGGACGTGGACGCCTTTCACGGAATCGAAATCAGCGAATGGCCTGCCCGAATCGCCGAGGTCGCCATGTGGCTGATGGACCACCAAATGAACCTCAAGCTCTCGGAGAAATTAGGGCAATACTTCGTTCGTTTGCCGTTGCGGAAAAGCCCGAAGATTGTATTGGGGAACGCACTACGCCTCGATTGGTCGGAGATTATTGCACCCGAGCAGTGCAATTACATTTTAGGAAATCCGCCCTTCGTCGGCGGCAAGTACCAAAGTCCCGCTCAACGCGCGGATATGAAAATCGCGGCGGGAGATATCAAGGGACACGGTTTGCTCGACTATGTGGCCGGCTGGTATGTTAAAGCCGCTAAGTATATTCAAAACACCGATATCGTCGTTTGCTTCGTTTCCACGAATTCCATTACGCAGGGCGAACAGGTCGGCGCGCTATGGAAACACCTCTTTCAGCGTTTTGGCCTGAAAATCCACTTTGCCCACCGCACTTTTCCATGGGAGAGCGAAGCACGCGGAAAGGCGCACGTGCACGTTGTCGTTATCGGCTTCGCGGCTTACGACGCCAAGAAAAAGCGGATCTTCGAGTGTCACAACGGAAACCCTTCGGCGTCTTGCGTTGAAAATGTCAGCCCATACTTGGTGGACGGCCCGGATCGGGCCGTGGTGAACCGTCAACAACCGCTTTGCGAAGTCCCACAGATCCATTTCGGAAATCAGCCCATCGACGGCGGACATTTTCTCCTCGATCGAAAAGAAAGGGCCGAATTATTATCCAAGGAACCCGACGCTAAAAAATTCGTGCGCCAATACATCGGCGCCCGCGAGTTCATCAACGGAGAAAAGCGGTGGTGTCTTTGGCTTAAAGACGCGACCCCCTCCGAGCTTCGTTCCATGCCGGAAATTATGAGAAGGATCAAGGCCGTAAAGGAATTCCGCCTTGCCAGCAAGCGCCCCGCGACAAGGGAACTCGCGGTTGTTTCAACCGAATTCGCTTTCGTCAGCCATCCGAATAAAGCATACCTATTGATTCCTTCAGTGTCTTCGGAAAAGCGCCGCTATATTCCGATGGCTTTCATGTCGGCAAGGGTAATCGCCAGCAATTTGTGCCTCATCATTCCCGGCGCAAAACAATTTCATTTCGGCGTGCTGTCATCGGCGATGCACATGGCTTGGGTCAGGCAGGTTGGCGGACGATTGGAGTCGCGCTATCGCTATTCCAACAAACTCGTTTACAACAACTTTCCTTGGCCCCAAGAGCCGACGGACAAACAACGAGAAAAGGCGGAGTCGGCCGCGAGCAACGTCCTGGATATCCGAAAGGAATTTCTCAAAAATGGAGCGACATTGGCCGATCTGTACGACCCGCTGGCCATGCCCCCCAAATTGTCCAAGGCACATGCCGCGCTTGATCGGGCCGTCGATCGATGCTATCGTAGGCAGCCTTTTACTTCCGAGCGCCAACGAGTGGAATTCCTTTTCTCGCTCTACGATAAGCTCACTTCACCCCTGATACATCCCGCGAGGAATAAACGACGCGGCAGGCGCGTCTAATACGCCACGGGGGGGGTGTAATTATTGCGATTGTGTCAAACCGGCATTTCGGAGACAATGCGCCCTCCTCGCGGACTCCGCGCGTGAATTGGGTGGTTGTTCCGTCACACGCAACATAAGGCCCACGAACATGGCGAAACGGATTTCGCGCATCGACCAGGAGGGAACCGATGGTCTCTTTGCAGGCGGCCCTGGCGGCTTTGGTCCTTTCGAGCACAAGCCAGACCGTGTTGTTGGACTTTTACGCCGATTGGTGTGCTCCATGCCGGGCGATGAATCCCACCGTCGAGGCATTGGCCGAGCAAGGCTATCCCGTCCGGCGGGTAAACATCGATCGCGATCGACAACTGGCCGCTAAGTACGGCGTAAAAAACATTCCCTGCTTCGTCATGTTGGTTGGCGGGCAGGAAGTGGACCGCGTGGTCGGCGGCACGTCTTTCAGCCGCTTGGAGGCCATGTGCAAGATGGGTGCGGCGGCCCCGCCCGCGGCCGAATCGCCGCCGCCGCAAACGCTCGATTCCGCGCCGCCGCCGATCCAGACCTTGCCCCAGGCGAACGGCCCGCCGACGGTCGAAGCGTCCGACGCCTCGCGCTGGCGAGGCCAACAGCCGTCGAACATTTTGCCGGAGGCGCGCGAGCCTCGACTACAACCTCCGCCCGGAAACGATCCGGCCGACGCGGCGCTCTTGGCCGCCAGCGTGCGGCTGCGAATCGAGGATGTCAACGGCCACTCGTGCGGTTCGGGCACGATCGTCGACGCCCGCGACGGCGAGGCCCTGGTGCTGACCTGCGGCCACATATTCCGCGAACTGAAAGAAAACGGAAGGATCGAGGTCGATCTGTTCGGCGCCGGCGGACCGCAACGAGTGCCGGGAAAATTGATCTCCTACGACATTGACCGCGACGTGGGGCTGGTGGCGATTCGTCCCCAGGGGCCGGTAAGCGCCGCCCGGATCGCCCCGGAGGAATATCATGTGCGTGCGGGCATGTCGGTCGTCAGCGTCGGTTGCGACAATGGCGCGGACCCGACGGCGCGTCGCAGCCGGATAACGTCGTTGGACAAGTACCTCGGCCCGCCGAACATCCAGGTGGCCGGTCAGCCGGTCGAGGGACGGAGCGGCGGTGGGTTGTTCTCCGGCGAGGGATATTTGATCGGCGTGTGCAACGCCGCCGATCCGAGAGACGGCGAAGGGTTGTTCGCCGCGCCGGCCACGATCCGCGCCCAGTTGGACGCAGCCCAACTAGCGTTCATCTACCGGCCGCCGGCGGTGGTTCCGGCGTCGGCCGTCGAGGCGACCGAGCCGGTCGCGCTGGCGGCGGTCGCCCCGCCGCCGCTGCCCGAGCGGATGCCGGGCGGGCACAATCCGCCGGCCGCCGCCGCGCCGGGCGAATTGACGCCGCCGGAGCGGGCCGCGCTGGACGAAATCCGCCGCCGGCTGCGGGAAGGGGCCGAGGTGATCTGCGTCATCCGCCCGCGAAACGACCCAACCGCTAAGAGCGAGGTGATCGTGCTCGATCGGGCCTCGATCGCGTTTCTCGAACGGCTGGCCGCCGAGCGCCGCCTGACGTCGTTCAAGACGCCGCGGCCGAGTAAAAAGCTGCTCGAATGGTCGGCCGCCGAAGGCACGACAGTGGACGATCTGCCACCGGAGATGAAGAACGCCGGCGGTAGGTGATCGTTTTCATGCCCTCATTTCCGGCACCTCTCCCAAAGGGCGAGGGGAGATTGCCTCCTTATCAGCCTTTCGTCCGTTTTCGGGCGCGTTGTCGGGCGCGGCTCAGCGCGTCGGCGATGCCCTCCGCGCCGCTTTCCTCCTTTGACGGCGCGGCCTTTGCCGTTGCGGGTGGAGTTTCCCGGGCGGCGGGGGCGACCGGCCGTTTGCTTTTTGTCTTGCCTTTGAGGATGGAGGCGAACCGCCGCGCCGTTTTTTCCTCCGCCGGGCGTTGATCGCCGCTTCGCCGCCTCAAGCGGATGGAAAGAATTCCCGTGCGCCGTTGGATTACCTCCAGCAAGAAAATCGATACGGTCAGAAGGAGCAGATATGGAGCAAGAGACACATGCCGGGTAATTTTGGGGATGTCCTTCCAAACGTCGCCGAGGTTGAGCCGCTCGCGGCCGCCGGTGGCCCGGGCCAGTCGCTTCAGCGCCTCGACGCCCCGGCCCGGCTCCGGCGGCAGGTGCTCCGGCGAATAGGGCAGGCAAACCGGGGCCAAGGTGGTTTGTCCCAACTCGGGCGCGGCGATCGTGGCCAGTATCGTCTCGCTGCCGGTCAGGGTGATTTCCGCGAGCAACGAATCGGCCGTCGCCCAGTTCATGCCGATCTTCTTGGTGGCGGCGGTTTCGCCGGGACGGGCCGATAGGAGGGTCAGTTCCGGCAAACTCGCAAACGGCGGCGACTCGCGTTCCGGATCGAGATGCAATTCGATTCGGCAGACGCCGCCGCCTAGTTCCTGCGTGGCCGCGACGTCGCGGCCGAGTTCCTGGGATTTCCCCGCGGCCCAGCGGGCCAACGAGGCGAAGAAATCGCCCGCGTGTTGCCAGTCGGCGATCGGGCCGGTGTATTGCCCGTCGGCCTCGCCCGTGTAGCAAAGAACCCTTCCCAAACCGGCCTGCCATGAGCCGAGCACGGGGGCTTTGTATTCGTCTTCGGCAACGACGGCTAGGTTTGCGCCGGGGCGAAGATAGCAGAGATTGTATCCGCCGATTTTGGGAAACTCCCCCAGCGGCTTCCGCGTAATCGACAACAGCCCGCCGGTGGAACGGACCCGGACCGGGTCTTGCAGAAACGCGCTTCTGGCGACGAGAAACGTGTCTTGGGCGAAGAGGCGGGGCAACTCCTGGGCGACGTTGGTGAACATGCACTGTCCGCCGCCGCGTCGTGCGACGTCCTTGAGCAATCCCGCGTCGCAATCTTTCTCGGTTCCCAGGCCGACGACGCTGATGGTGACGCCCGCCTTCGCGCACTTTTCCGCGAGCGCTTTGTAATCGCCCGGCTCTTCGCTGTCGGCGGCGTCGGCGAAAAGGATGATGTGTTTGGTTCCCGCCTTGGCCTTCAGCACCATCCGCACGGCGTTGGAGAGCGCTTCGTAGACGAAGATGCCGCCGCCCATCGAGTCGATGCGCAGGATTTTGCTCCGCATGGCGCTTGGATCGGTCACGTCGGCGAGAGGGACGATTTCGTGAGCGGCGCTGTCGACGGCCAGGCAGCCGAATTGGTCCGTCGGCCCGAGCATCTCGACCACTTCGGCGGTCGCCAGGTTTGCCAGGTCCATTTTCTGCCGCCCGCCGGGGACCGTCATGGCCATGCTGCCGCTGCGGTCCAGGGCCACGACGATCGCCAGTTGCAGCTTGCGGTGTTCGCGGCGCAGCTCCATCGAGACGGGCAAGATCGGCTCCAGCGGGCTTTTGTAGTATCCGCCGGGTCCGTAGGAGTTTTTTCCTCCGCTGAGCATCAGCCCGCCGCCGCTCTGCGAAACCCAAGCGGCGAGGTTCTCCATGCCCACGTGTCCGATGAGGTTGGCCGGCGTGTTTTCCAGCAGCACGGCCGAGTAGCCGGCCAACTCTTCCAGGGTCCAGTTGCATTGCGAAGCCGGCTTGGAGCGTACGTCGATCCCGCCCTTGGCCAGCAGCGCGGCAAGCCCGGAGTCGCCGGACGGATTGACGCAGAGGACCGGCTTCGCTCCGCGGACGCCAACCAGCAGCCGCGCGCGGTTGTTTTCGGGCGCCGGGTCCGTCCCTTGTTTTTGGACGCGGAGCAGGTATTCGCGGACGCCGCGGCGGTCCGCTTTGTCGCGGAAGATCAGGCGGCTCGTGCCCGCCGGAACGTCCCGCTCTCCTTGGGCGATGACTTGCCCGGCGCGCGACAGTTCGTAGGTGATCGGTTGGTCCAGCGGCGAATCGAGCCATGCGGTAATCATGAACGATTCTCCGGGCAGTACGGACCCCGGCCCTTCGATCCGCGCGACGGCCAGATCGCCGGCCCCGGCCCGCTCGATCGCCCGGTAATCGAGGGGCACGCCGGCCGCCGAGGCGCGGGCCGCCGCGGAGGCGAGTTCGCGCCCGGTCCATCGCCCGTCGGAAAGGATCAGGACGCGCCCCGGCTCGCCGCGACCGAACAGAGACAACGCCAGGTCGAGGGCGTCGGCCAAGGAGGAAGCCTCTCGTCCCACGTCGGCGGCGAAGCCGGCGAACTTGCCCGACTGGGGCGACTGCTCGAGCGCGGCTGTCTCGGCGAACGAGACCACGGCCAGCTTGTCGCCGGGTTGCATGGCGGAATGTACGATGTCGGCGGCCTCCTTTTGCAGCGCCTCGCTGCCCGGCGGCATCGAGAGGCTGCGGTCCGCCACCAGCGCCACGACGCCGGATCGGACCGGCGCCAAAACGCTCAGGCCGCACAGGGCCAGCAGCAGAAGCGCCGAGGCCGCGCACCGCAAGCCGAACAAGAGCCGCGACGGCAACGGCCACAACCAAAGCATCAGCGCCAGCGGAATCGCCAACACGAGCCAAAATGGATCGGCAAACGTCATCCACCGCGCCTTTGCAAGCAATAACATGTTGGGTTGGTAGTTGTACTGCCACCCCAAGATTCGCGGTAATTTCGGGTTGGCAGTGCAACTGCCACCCCAACATCGCATCTTTTCGACAGATTGTTAGGCATAACCCGCCCTTTTCGCAATCAACCCCAAATGCGCCGCCATGGCCGCCATGGCCGCGAGAAGGAAAATCCACCGCAGAGCGATTCGCCGATCCTGGTAAATTTGCGAGTCGTCCCAATTTCCCCAACGTCCCGACCGGCAGTCGCTCAGGTCCGACTCGTCGCGTGAGACGGCGTTGGCGGCGAACTGATATTCGGCCGTCGGCGTCTCGATTTGGTATATTCCGACTTGCTCCGCCGGCAAGCTGACGCACCGTCCGCGCACTTCGATGCTTCGCCGGTTTTTCGACGGCGCGACGACCGCGACGCGCTCGACGGCGACGGCCAGGGCGACATCGACCGTTTGTCCCAATCGAACATTGGGGGCGGCGATGCCGGGAAGCTCGGCGCGCCGCCACCGGACGAGGTTGTCGAAGAGAATCGGCCAATCGGGCATATCCTGGAGGTTTGAGGCGTCGGCCGCGAAAAGCATCCGCAGGCGTCGTCGCCCGCCGGCGTCCGTCGTTTCCGTCAACAGCGGCGCGTTGCCGGCCGCGACGATCGGCAGCCCGAGCGGGTCGGCCCGCGACGGCGCCGACCAGATGACGTTTTGCAGCGACAAACCTTGCGTCAACTCGTGGTTGTGGTCGATCACGAACGGTCCGGCGTAGGCGACGGAATCTTGCCCCCCGACAATTTCCAGCCGCCAGGCGTCCCCCTCGATCGCCCCCGATTTGTCGCACACGACCAACTCGGGGCGTTGGGAAACCACGCTGGCGCCGGCGGTGGCCTCCAGCGCCCGCAATACGGCCTTACGCAGATTATCCTCGGCCAGATCGACGAGCACGCGCAGCGGTTTTTCGTTCTCGGGCAGCAGAACGACCCGATTGTCGATTTGCAGTGCGTCGTCGCCGATGTCCGCCCGAAGCGACGGCGCTCCGGCGGGAAGATTCAAGAAGAGGCGTCCGGCGGCCCCGGCGTCGAGTTCGAGGTGTTTTTTATCCGCGGCGTCAGACCCTCCGCTTTCGATGGTCAACGTGCAAGAGCGGGGCGAGTTCGAGAGGTTGGTCACTTCCAGGACGACCCGCTGTCCCGCGCCCGATCGCGAGCGGGCGGCGGCGGTGAAGGCGGCGTTGGGCAGCTTTTCGCCGAAGGCCCACCACTCGACCTGGCCGCCTTCGAGAGGCGTTGCCGGGGCGCGATCGCCGAGGACCAGGATTCTAGCCTCCCGTCCGCCCACCTCCGCCGCCAGGGCCAGCGCCGAGGAGAGATCGGCCGAGGGACTCCGGCAGGTCCAGTGCGCGAGCGCCTCTTCGGCGCGTTCCGGCTCGCGGAGCGGCCCGCCGATCAGACTGGGTTTCGCGCCGGCGGCGATAAATCGGGCCGCGTAATTGTTGCGCCGCAACTCGTTGGCCAGTGCCGCCGCCGCCCGACGGCGCGGGGAGTCGCGCCGTTGGGCGTCTCGGCAGGCCGACATGGAATAGGAATCGTCCAACACGACGACCAGCGGGCGGACGACGTCTCTGTGCAACAGGACCGGCCCGGCCGCCGCGACGACCAGCATGGCGATGGCCAGCAGTTCCAGAAAGAAGCAGAGCGGGGTCTGCATGCGGTGGAGAATCCGCCCGCCCTGACGGGGCGAACGCTGATCGGCCCAAAACGCCAGGCTTGAGACGGTCACGCGCTGCGATCGGCTCCGCAGCCAGTAGACGGCCGCCAGCACGGGCAGGGCCGCGAGTCCCAGCAGCATCAGGGGCGAGGTGAAAATCATATTTCATGCTCCCCGCTCCCGCTGAGAGAGAGGGGGGCTTGTGTCATAAGGTCAAAATTCCCGCCTCCACCAACGGAGACAAATCCCAGGCGCCGCAAAGCACTTCCGCCGCCAGCGGGACGAACGCGGCGCCCGCTTGCCTGGCGGCGCGGCGCCAATTCTCGCGGTGGTTTTGCAGTTTGGCGCGATAGCGGGCCAGCGCGGCGGCGTCGAGAAAGACCTCCTCGACCTCGTCGCTTTCACTGTCGACCAGGCGGACGTTGCCGCGGTGGGGCGGCGCGTCGTCGTCGGCCGCCAATACCTGGATTACGTGGACCGCCGCCGCGCGGTCGCCGAGCGCGGAGAGCAGCAGCAGCGGATCGTCCAGCCAAAGCAGGTCGCTGATCAGCACGCGAATGCCGCGCGGCCGCCACGCCGGCGGCAGCGCGCGGAACGAGTCTGGCGGGGCCTCGGGCGAATCGAACTTCAACCCCTGCCAAAGCGACGGCGATTCCCCGCCGCCGACGATCGGTTGGCAGCCGCGGCCGGTGAGAAACGCGCGGTGGGTGTGGCCCGCGTTGCCGGCCGCCGCGGCCAGCGCCGCCGCCAAACCCACGGCCGCGCGGACCTTGCCGCCGCCGGGCAGGTCCATCGACCGCGAGCCGTCGATGACCACGTCCAGGTGCGGGGAGACTTCTTGGCGAAAGAGCTTGACGATCATTTTGTCGCTGCGGGCGTAGGCGGCCCAATCGAGCCGCCGCAGATCGTCGCCCGGCTGATATTCCCGATGGTCCATGAACTCCATGCTCTCGCCGGCGAGGCGTCCCAACTGCGCGCCGGCGGTCCCCTGCGGCGCGCGGCGCGGCGCGGCCAGCGCGTATCGCGCCCCGGCTTGCTGGCCATCGATCAGGAATTGGGCGATTTCGTGGGCCATTTTTGGAGAGTGCGTGAAACGCCGCCGCCGTCGGCTATTGAGCCGGTTCGTCAACGGCGGTCAACCGATACGGCTTGAACCGCTGCCACTGACCGAACGCCCAAGGCGAACTTAACAGCAAGCACAAAGCGAGCCATGCGATCACCAGCGGACCGGCGGCGTCCTTGGCCGGCTCGTAGTCCATCGCCAACACCATCGGGCTGCCCAGCAAGTACCAGGCCGACGACGCCGACCAGTTCCGTTCGAGGAAAAACGAGATCAAGTAGGGGACCAGACAGGCGGCCATCGCCAAAAACGCCGCGATCACCGGGAGAGCGGGCGTGGGGACGTTTTTCAGCACGGCGAGGCGGAAAAAGGCCGTCGTCAGGCAGTAGCACAATATGTATCCGAAAACAATGGTCAAATTGGCGGAGACCACTTCAAATTCATCGCGATGCAGATGCGGCGAAAAGCCTTCGATAAAAACCAACGCGACGCCGGACGCCAGCAACGTGGCGGCGAACATCAGCACGCACCAGGCTACTCCGCCGGCCGATCCGGTGTAGAAGAGAAAGGCCCCCAGCCGCGACAGTGGACCGTGGGGGATCGTGCGCCTGACCCGCGCGCTCCAATTGTCCCGTTCGCCCAGCGAGGCGACCATCAAGAACATCAGCCCCGCGCCGCAGCAGATCATCCAGCCGATCACCGGATACTCGTCTCCCACGAACAGCCCCCAGAGCAGCGCCAAGACGCCGGTGGCCGCCCAACTGCCGGTGATGTACAGTCGCGGGACCAGCATCCGGTTGGATGGTTTCGGGCTAAGCATTGCCACCGAGAGGACGTAGAGCAGGCCGATCCCCAGGGCTTCGATCAACAGCCAGGTTGCGAAGATCGCCCACAACTCCGCCGGCCCGCCGCCGATCGTCCTCCAGCCGAACGAGGTCGCGCCAACGCTCATGGCGATGGTCCCGGCGGCCAGATAAACCAGTCCGATCAACACGCCCACGTCCACGATCCCGCGGATGAACCAGCTTCCCGAGACGGCGCCGGCGAAGACGCCCATTGCGTTGGCGGCGGCGCAGCAGATGAAGCCGATGGCCAGGATCAAGAAGATCGTCGGCAAGTCGATGCCGCGGAGCAGATAGGTAAAGACCATAAACGGCATGCAGGCGCTGAAGATCAGCAGCGTCAGCGCCATCGCGGTGAAGTATTTTCCGCGGACGATGGCCCCCGGGGTGATGGTGGTGACGAAGAACAGGTCGATGTTGGCGTCGTTTCGTTCCAGGGAGAGTCGGATGGCGGTATAGGCGGGCACGAAGGCCATGCAGGTGATCAGCAGGATGGCCATCAGGCCCTGGAAGATGTCACGCCCGCCGTCGGGGCTTACGCCGGCCTCGGGCGAGAGCATCAGGTATCCGCCCACCACGGCCAAGTTGATCAGCAGGAACAACATAAAGACCACGACCACCCATTTGCTTTGGACCGCCTGGCGGAATTCCTTTACCGCCACGGGATTCACCCGGTCGCCGGCGGCCGCGGCCAATGCGAGCAACCGCTTCATTGCACTTCCCCTTTCGTCACCGTCATGAATACGTCTTCCAGGTCCAACTGCCGCTGTCGGAAGTCGAGGATGCGAACTCCCTTGCCGACCAGCCGGGCAAGAATTTCGCTGTGAACGTCGTCGATGCCGTCGACGCGGATTTCCACCTCCTCGCCGATAATGCAGGCCTCTTGTACCTCGGGCATTTGCAGCAGTTCCTTATGCAGCGCCTCGGCGCCGCCGGCGGCGCGGATGACGATCGTCCGATGGGTGGATTCCCCGCTGACGATCTGGGCCATCGAGCCGGCGCGGAGGATTTTTCCCTGTTCGATAATCACCGCACCGTTGCAGATTTCCGCCAACTCGGTGAGGATGTGGGAACTGATGAGGATCGCCTTGCCTTGGTCGGCCAACGCGCGGAGCAGCTCGCGCAGCTCGACCCGGGCGCGAGGATCGAGGCCGGCCGCCGGCTCGTCGAGGATCAGCACCGGCGGGTCGTGGACGACCGCGCGGGCCAGGCTGACCCGCTGCTTCATCCCCTTCGACAGCGCGCGGAGCAGCTTGCCGCTGATCCCCTTGAGATTGGCGAACTGCTCGACGGAATCGACGACCGCCAGCCGCTTCCGGCCGCGCAAACCGTAGGCGCGGGCGAAGAAATCGAGATATTCGTGCACGGTGATGTCGCGGTGGGCCGGGAGCGAGTCGGGCATGAAGCCCACGTAGCGGCGGGCCTTCTCCGGGTCGTCGACCAGCGACACGCCGTCCAGGTATGCGTTCCCGTCGGTCGGATCGTCGAGCGTGGCCAGGATGCGCATCGCGGTCGTCTTGCCGGCCCCGTTGGGACCGACGAAGCCGAAGACGTTGCCGGCGGAAAAGGTGAACGAGATGCCATCGACCGCCTTGGTCTTGCCGAAGTAGCGCTTCAGGTTGACGATCCTAACGTCCATCGCCGTCTCCCTTCATGATGCCGTAGACAATCGCCGCCGTGTGCTCGGGGTCCACGCCCGCCAAAGGCGACTCGACGAACGGGGATTCGTCGAGGAAGGCGACGTAGCGGCCAGGTGAGAGCATGGGGAGGGGGGTAGAGCGCCGCAGCGAGTCGAAGGCGGGAAGCCAATTCATATCGCAAAAGACCCTCTGCGGATCCTTATACATGCCCACCACGAGTTTTTCGGGCTTGAATGCTTCCAGCGTCCGTTCGGCGCCGGCGGGGATGTCGCGGCCCTCGAACACTTTGCCCGATGAGTCGGACACGAACAGCCGTTGGATGTCCGCGCCCAGGGCGTTGACGATTTTCAGCGCCCCGTCGGCCGTCCGCTCGACGGTCAGCCGCTCGCGGCGGTCTTCGTTCTTGCGAAACTGGAAATAGGCAGGCGCCCGCGCGGCCACCCAGCCGGAAGTCAAATGCTGGCCACTGGTCCAGTCCACGTAACGGAGCGCGCCCGACGGCTCGTAATATCTATGTGATAGCATGCGTGGATTGAATTCCAACAGCTTCACCTCGGTGTCGCCGCCGAACCGCGGCCCCGACGAGGGCGTAAGCGGGCAGTAAAAAGAAACGTAGCCGAATGTGGCGGCGCGATGGGATCGCTCGTCGAGGATCGTCATGCTGGCGATTTTGCCCCGGCCGGCGATCCCTTCCGAGGCCAGCGAGTAGGCGAACACCAGCAAGCAGGTAATCAGGGATATCGCCGGCACGTTCCACCACAGCCAGATGCGCCGCTTGTGCCGGGCCAGCAGCCACAGGTTGACCGGCCCGATACCCACGCCGAACAGCAGCACCAGCACGAACAGCCCTCGGACGGGAACGGACGCCTCGGCGATCAGCATGTCGTTGAGGTTGTTGGGCCTCGCCTCGGGGCGATAGACGTGCATCGGCTCCTTCTTCAACCTTTCGTAAGTCGTTTTCCAGTCCGAATCGTTTTCTGCCAACGTGGCTGCCGCGCGGCCCAGGCCGACCGCGTAGGCGTTCTCGCCCAGCGGCGTGCCGCCTTGGGAGAAGGCCGGCGGCACTTGCCGCCCGTGAATCCACAGCGCCCCGCCGCACTCGACGTATCGCCGCACCGCCAGTTGCGCCGGGGGCGGCATCTCGCCGACCTCTTTCTCGGTCAGCAAGATGCCGTCGTAGCAGGAGTATCCCAGCCAGTTCGCGCTCCACCGGCCCACGGGCAACTCGCTGCGGAGCAACGCCAGGGGCACGTTGGCGGATGAATATGAAGTGCCCGTCGTCGCGGCGGAGGCGGGATGCACCAGGTCGCGGAACTCCTGCGGAACGCCCCGGCCGGTCAGCAACGTGGCCGGATAATTGTTGTCGTAACGATAATCGCGCAGTCTCGACAGGATGATCGTTCGTTCTCCCCGCACGCCTTTTACTCTCACGTCCAGTAAATTGCTTTCCGAGTACATGGAAGGTTCGAAGAGCGAGACCTCGACCTCTTGCCCCGCCGCCACGGGGACCGTCCGCGAAACCACCGTTCCCGAAGTGATCGCTCGATCGCTCGTCGAGGGATAAGACAGATAGACGACGCGGTCCTCGTTCGAGGTGTTGTGCAAGCGGACGCGGTATTCCACGTAGCCGTGCGAGACGCCGTAAGACTCGCCGTAGGCGTTGTCCATGCTCGGCAACGGCTGGACGCTGGCGATAACGCCGCCGATTTTTTCCGCCGCCCAGACGGCGTTTTGAGACAATGCGACAATGCCGAGAAACAACACTGCCGCAGTTAAAACGTGTTTTGAAATTGAAAAAACAGTCCCCTCTCCCTTTGGGAGGGAGTTAGGGTGAGGGCTGATCGGCTGAAAAGAATGGGTTTTCACGGTGCATTTTTCCAGGCCGCCCTCACCCCCGGCCCCTCTCCCGCAAGCGGGAGAGGGGAGATTTTTCAGCCGCGCTTGTATGTTCATGCCGGCTCCTTTTGTCCGGGGCTGTCGATCTCGATCTCCGTGGGGAGATTCAGCCCCGCCTCGTCCAACGAATCGAGCAGGCCCTGGACGACCGCCAGCTCGCCGATCCGATCGAAGCGGGCCTTGTAGTTGAGGATCAGGCGGTGGTTCATCACGGCCGGGGCCACTGCGCGGGCGTCCTCGAAGCCGACGCTCGGCCGGCCGGCCAACAGGGCGTAGGCCCGGGCCGACTCGGCCATGGCGATGGCCGCCCGAGGGCTGGCCCCGTAGGTCACATAGGCGTTCACGTCGGCCGTGGCCTCCGCGCCGCCCGGATGGCTGGCCGCCACCAGCCGCGAAATGTAGCGCGACACCGGCCGCGGCAGATACATCCGCTCCATCGCCGCGAACAGCCGCGAAAGCTCCTCGCCCGAAAGCGGCCGGTCGGGCACGGGCGGCTCGCCGCGACGGCGCGTGGAAATGATGTCCTCCAACACGTCGGTCGATATGTCGCCCAAGGTTAGCTTGAACAGGAATCGGTCCAACTGGGCCTCGGGCAGCGGATAGGTGCCTTCCAGTTCGATCGGATTTTGGCTGGCCAGCACGAAGAACGGATCGGGCAGCATGCGCGTGTTGCCCAGCAGCGTCACCGACCGCTCCTGCATCGCCTCCAGCAGTGCGGATTGCGTTTTGGGGCTGGCCCGGTTGATCTCGTCGGCCAAAAGGATGTTGGTGAACACCGGCCCCTGCTGGAAAGTCATCTCGCGCCCGCCGCCGGCCGTCTCGCGGAGGATGTGCGTGCCGAGGATGTCGCTGGGCATCAGGTCGGGCGTGAACTGCACGCGGCGGAACTGCAAATTGAGTATCTGCCCCAGCGCTTTTATCATGGCCGTCTTGCCGACCCCAGGCAGACCTTCCAAAAGGATATGGCCCCGGCTGAGCACTCCGGCCAACACCATGCGGTGCAGTCGGCTCCGGCCGAGAAGCACTCGGTCCATCTGCGCCAAGGCCCTCTCGGCCAGTTCGACGACCGGCTTCAACTCCTCGGGCTGCATCAGCTTGGGCGGCGTTGCGAGCGTTGTCATTTTTTTTCTCGGCTGAAGTAACGCTGGACGGTGTTTTTGTGTTCCGGGAGGATGGTTTGCGTGCGGGCCTCGCCGCCGCCGGCTTGGGCGGCTCTCAAAGCCCCGCCCGACGATTCGCCGCCCGGTTTCGCCGTTTCGGGGGCGCCGGCGCTGATGCCGGCCAGGCGGCTCTCCTTCAGCGCGGCCACGGCCGCCGGCGGCAGCACTTGCTCCTTGAAGGCGGCGTCTTCCTTGGCCACGCCGTCGCGCCAGGTCATGGCGGCGTCGGCCCGGCCGCGATTGATCCCGCCGCGTCCGGGGAGCGGCCCACCGCACATCAGACAGGCGGCCAGCTCGTCGCCGTCCTCGCACAGGCAGAGCAGTTCGGCCAACTCCTCCGGGTCGCACTCGCCCATCTTCTCGCACAACTGAAGCGCCTCCGCGTCGACGAGCCTCGCCCGGACCAGCCTCGCCATCCGTCCAAGTTGGCAGTTTTTGCACCCTTCGAGGGCCTCGCTAAGCTCCCGAAGTTGTTCATCCGTTAAAACGCCCTTCTCCAAGGCTTCCTGTAGTTCCTCGGAAAGGTCCTCTGCCAGTGATTCGCTTTCGGCGGCGGCTTCTTGGCTCATGCGGGCCAGTTGTTTCATCGCTTCGCCGAACTGCTTGGGGTCGATGCGGTCCTCGGCCGCGTGGAGCGCCTCGGCCAATTCCTGAGCCTGGCCGACCGCCGCGGTTTGCTTGATGAGCGACTCGGCGGCGTCTGCGGCCGCCAAGCTCAAGGAGTGATCCAAGTGGTCGATTGCCTCCAGCGTCCTCGCGGGGTCCCTGCCGAGGGCCTCCCGGCGGGTGCGATCGAGGTCTTTCTCCAGCGATTCCGCCTTTTCGGGCGGGAGGACCTCTTCCTGCTTGAGCAGTTCTATTTTCTCGGTCAACTTCTGAATCTCGCCGCCGATCCGCAACGCGGTCCGCCGGTCGGAAGGCAGGTAGCGGTCGGGGGCCAGCAGCGCCGCGGCCAGGAAGCCGACGCCGGCCAGCAACATTATCCACTGCCGCCCCAAGCGCCAGCGAAGTTCGGGCATCGGCGGGCGCTCGATCCGCTTGCTCCACTGGCCGATGTCCGCGTCCTCGGCGGCCATTAGCAAACCGCCGAGCCGCCCGTGCCGATCCAACGCCGCCCGGATGGCGGAGGCCGTCGGCATTTTGCGAACGGCCAACAGCGTCCCGGCTGCCGCGGCCGCGACTAAACCGAGCAGCCCCCACAACAACGCGATCGGATCGAGCCGGAAGACGGCGCGCAGTCCGACCACGACGGCCGCCCAGATCATTAGCCATGCGAAAAACAATCTCAGACACTCGCGCAACGCCAAAACGGCGCCGATGCGGAACCGGAGGCGTGCGATCTCTCTATCGCGGTTGACGAGTTCCATGCCTCTTCCCCGGAATGGCGATAGATTAGACTCCCATTTCGAGATTCTAACCCATCCCGAGGGCTATAACAAGTAGTAACTGGACTTTTGCAAATTTGTCCCCTCTCCCTTTGGGAGAGGGGTCGGGGGTGAGGGCATGGGAAAATCGCGCAAGCAAGTCAAG
>JAFGLH010000221.1 GCA_016928165.1 Pirellulales bacterium
CCAAAGGATAAGGATGCGTCCTTTCTTGGCAATCCCAACCAGCCTACGCAGAACTTAAAATTCTTTCCGCAACAGAAACTAAAGAGGTATCTGGTCGATAAGGTCCCCATTTCGGACCTGTGCGACGAGTACGGCATCAAGCCCAACCAAATCTACGCCTGACAGATAATCCTGGTTGACAACCTGGAGACTGTTTTCCATCCGGCGGCCAAACGGGCAGCCGCCAAGGTGTCGGTGCAGGAGGAGAAGATCGCTCGGCTGGAGCAGAAGCTTCAGCAGAAGAACGAGGTCATCTCCGAATTGATGGAGGAGAGCGTTTGCGCAAAAAACTCAATACATACCGCCCTTACCCCACGCCCTTCTGCCAAATGGTGAATAGACGAAACGGAAACGGAGCGGATACGGAGGCGAAAGTCTTTTCCGCTTCAAACCGCCCTCACCCCTGGTCCCCCTCCCGAAAAGCGGGCGAGGGGAGATTTTTGCTGGCTGCCCTTACCTCCGATTCCTCTCTCGAAGTGCAAGGGGAGATTTTTTGTCGGTCTTTTACAAGTTTTCCAGCAGGCGGTCGTAGCCGGCGTGCGAGTCGATCCAAAACCATGTGATGGCTTCGCCGTCGAAAACGTCGACGGCGCGATAGCCGATGCCGACACGAACGGAATAGATGGGCGGTGCGTCATGCACTCGTTTGAAACGCAGGCCGGGATGGGATGAGTTCCGACGGAACAGTCGATGCGATTGTCTTGCTTGACGTTGGACCGAGCGCGGCAATGATGCAAAGAGTTGGCGGAATTGGCGAGATGTTTGGGATGTCATAGCCGGTCGGGATCCAATTCCCGAGTTTGGCCCGACCTATGCTCGGCGAGGGCTTCTTCGGCAAGCGTTGCCAACTTGTCGGCCGATGCGGCGATGGCGCGATCAAACTCGTCCTCCTCGGCCAACTCCGCCAACAGCCGAGAAGCCAACAAATCTTGCTCGGCCGACGAGAGTTTGCCTGCTTCGGCAAAAGCGCGTTCCAACAATTGAGTCATGGCGTCATTTTCCGGATGAATGTATCTCTCCATACCACTCTTTTTAAGTATACCAGTTCGTCCGTCTTTCGGCAAGAAATCGACGGAAAAGGGACGAGTACCGTGATCGGGAGTCTTTTCTACTACCACCCCCCCTCACCCCGGCCCATCTCCCGCAAGCGGGCGAGGGGAGCTGGTTTTTATGGGAACTTTACTTGCCGGTCCTCGGCGTCGCGGCAGTCGAAAACCAAATGCTCGGGGGCGGCCGTCTCGACGCCGGTGATCAAAATGGTCATCGCGCCTTCTTCTTCAAGCCGGGCCAGTTCGTGACGTTTGCGGTTGTTGAGGTAATCGGCCACGTCCTCGGCCACCGTAACCGCCACCCGCTTGATTGACGAGCGCTGTCCGGCCAGGATCAACATGCGGACGACGTCGATGGCCATGCTCTCGACCGACTTAACCATGCCCACGCCCTTGCAGGCGGTACATTCCCGGTAGGCGCTGCGGTTTGGGTTGGTGCGGATTCGCTGGCGGGTCATTTCCACCAGTCCAAAGGGGCTTGTGCGGAGAATTTTCGTGCGGGCGCGGTCTCGGCGGAGCGCGTCGCGCAAGGCCCTTTCGACGCCGCGGCGGTGCCTTTCCTTGCGCATGTCGATGAAATCGTTGACGATCACCCCGCCCAGGTCGCGTAGGCGGAGCTGGCGGGCGATCTCCTTGGCGGCGTGGAGATTCATCTGGTAGGCGGTTTCCTCGGCCGAGTCCTCGGCGCGGAAGCTGCCGCTGTTGACGTCGATTGCCACCAGGGCCTCGGTCTGTTCGATGACGATTGATCCACCCGCGCGGAGCGGCAGGCGGCGGCGGTGGATTTTGGCGATTTCCTCGTCGAGGTTGTACTTGCAGAACAACGGCTCCTTGCCTTCGTAGAATTGCAGTCGATGGACGTAGCGCGGCATAACCAGTTGGAGAAATTCCTTGGCCCGCTCGTAAGCCTCTTTCCCGTCGATATAGATGGTGTTTACGTCGCCGGTGAAGATGTCGCGGATGGTGCGGATGATCATGTCGCTTTCTTCATAGATGCCAGCGGGAGCGGGCAGCCGTTTGATCCGCCGGGCAATCACCTTCCACAGCCGGAGCAGATAGGCCATGTCGCGGGACAGCTCGCGTCGAGAGCGGTCGCTGCCGGCCGTCCGCACGATGAAGCCCACGCCCTTGGGCGGATTCAACTCGAGCATTACGTCGCGGAGCCGGCGGCGGATCGTTTCGTCCTCGATCTTCCGCGAGACGCCGATGCGGCCCAGGGCGGGCATTAAGACCAGGTAGCGGCCGGGGATGCTGATATAGGTCGACAGCGTCGGCCCTTTCGCGCCGATTCCTTCCTTGATGACCTGCACAAGCACTTCGTCGCCGCGGCGGAGGATTTCCTGGATGGGCGGCTTGAATCTCGGCCGGGGGTTGTAGCGCTGATTGCGCGGCCGCTGACGGCGGCGGTCGTCAGCGCCCTCGTCGAACTCGTCGCCCACCGAGGAACCGCCGTTTTCGCGGCGCGGCTGGCGGCGCGGACCGGCGGGGCCGAATGCCGCGTTGGGGTCGATGCCCCCCTGGCGGAAATACTGCGGCTCGATGTCGCTGACGTGCAGGAAGCCGTTGCGGCCGACGCCGAAATCGACGAACGCCGCTTGGATGCTCGGCTCCAGATTAACCACGACTCCCTTGTAGATGTTTCCAACATAGTTGTCTTGTTCGGTGCGTTCGACGTACAGCTCCTCCAAGACTCCGTCCTCAACGATCGCAATGCGGCATTCCTCCGGCTGGGCGACGTTGATCAACATTTCCTGTTTCATGTTCTCGCTTTCCTGTTCGGCAATAGCGACCAGCACACATTCGCAAATCGCGGGGAGTGCGACGGGGGGAAATTCTCATTGACATGCCTCCACGGCGGTCCGGCGCGGCGGCGACCCTTGCAAGCAACAGTCGTCCAGCCCCAATGCCGTCAGCACGTCGCGCGGTCCGGCGCTGCCGCCGCGCTGGGGAACTGCCAGCAGCATCGTCAGCCGGTCCCCGTCGAACGCCAGTTCCGCGACCTGCGCGCGCAGGTCGATCGGGGCGCTGCGAAGAGGGCGGGTGATCGGCCAAGACGAAGCGGACATCAGCCGCTCGACGCGGTCGAGAATTCCCGGCGGCGGCGAGGGGATCGGGACTTCATAGCGGACGGCGCGAACGCGAAACTTCCGACTTCCCTCGGGGAGGACCTCCGCTGAGCGGAACTCCAGACCCGCTGGTGCGCGCGGCGTCAAGCGACGCAACAACTCATCGGCGGTGATCGGTTCGCCGGAAAAGGGGACAGTCCCCATTTGCCGGAACGGCCCTCCGGGTGCTTCGCACAAATGGGGACTGTCCCCTTTTCCGGCATTGGCCAATTCCACTTCCATCACTTCGTCGAGTCCCTCGATTCCAACCGCCAAGGCCGCGGGAAACGTCATCCGAGGCTTCGGATGGAACCCCTGACTGAACTGCATCGCCAGTCCGGCGCGGCGGAATACCCGCTCGAAACACCGCATCAGATCGCGGTGTCCGATAAACCGCAGGTCTCCCTGCTTTGCATAACGAATGCGAACTCGTAATCGAACCATCGGTCCGACTTTCCCCGCCACTGCCGTTGCCGGCGGGGAACTTAAAAAAACATTTGTATTCTTCACGCGCTCGAACCGCCCACGAGGCGTTCGAGCATCTATTCCGGCACTTCTTCCATGTATTTTTTGACTTCTTCCTTGAGATAATTTTTCACGTCCCGGGCGTTTTCCATGGTCATTGTCCGCTCGGCCACCGCCTTGCATTCGGGAAGGGCCACGTGGCGGCAAATATTTTTTACCTCGGGAATGGCGCTGGGCGTGACGCTGAACTTCCGCAATCCCATGCCCAGCAAGAGCATCGTGTACAAGGGGCTGCCGCTCATTTGCCCGCACATGCTGACCGGAATCCCCTTCCGGTCGGCGGCCTCGATCGTCATGGCGACCAGCTTGAGCACCGCCGGATCGACGGGGTTATATAGTCCGACCACGTCCCTGTTGCCGCGGTCGACGGCCAGCGTGTACTGGATCAGGTCGTTGGTGCCGATGCTGAGGAAATCGACCTCCTCAACAAAGCGGTCGGCCATCATGGCGGCGGCGGGGGTCTCGACCATAATCCCCACCGGCACGTCGCGGTTGAAGGGCAGGTTGTGTTCCTGGAGGTCTTCCATCACGTCGGCCAGCACCATTTTCGCTTGGCGGAACTCAAGCAGCGTGGAGACCAAGGGGAACATGATGTGTACGTTTCCTAGGACCGATGCCCGCAGGATCGCCCTCAACTGCGTGCGGAACACGGGTAGGTTGCGCAGCGCGAGGCGAATGCTCCGCAGACCGAGGCAGGGATTTTTGTTGTCCTCCGGCCGGGGCACGTTGGGCATCTTGTCGGCCCCCAAGTCGAACGTGCGGATCACCACCGGCTGTCCGCCCATCGCCTGGACGACGCGGGAATACGCCTGGTAATGGATCTCTTCGGTCGGCTCGCCGTCGGCGCCGAGATAGAGGAACTCGGTGCGGTAAAGTCCCACGCCGTTGGCCCCCCGGTCGATGCAATGATCGACTTCGTAGGGAAACTCGATGTTGCCCAGCAACTCGACGCGGACGCCGTCGCGGGTTTCGGCGGGCAAATCGCGGAGCGGCTCGAGCTTGGTGGCCAGGATGCGCTTCTCTTCGGCCTCGTGGCGGTATCTGGCCAGGGTTTCCTCGTCGGGCTGTAGGATCACCAGCCCTTGGTCGCCGTCGATGATCACCGTCTCGCCGCCGGAAACGTCGGTCAGAAACGGTCCGGTGCCGACGACGGCGGGGATTTCCAGGGCCTCGGCGACGATCGCCGTATGGCTCCCCGGACCGCCGACCTCGGTTACAAAACCGCGGACGTAACGCCGATCGAGATTAGATGTCTCGCTTGGGGTAAGGTTGTGGGCCAGAACCAGGACGGGCGAAGTGAGGTGCGCGATCCCCTCGCGGCGCCGGCCGAGCAGATGACGGAGCAGGCGTTTCTCGATGTCGAAGATGTCGTTGGCCCGCTCGGCCAGCGAGGAGCTTTCCAGGCGTTGGAAGACCTGTGCATAGCGCCGCATGACGTGGCTGACGGCGTATTCGGGCGAGTAGTGGCGCTCGCGGATCAAGTCCTCGACTTCGCCGCGGAGGCGGGAATCCTGGAGCATTTGCAGGTGGGCCTCGAAGATCGCCGCGTACTTGTCGCCCAATTCGGCGGAAACGGCTTCTCGATGATGGTCGATTTCGACCGCCGCCGCGCCGACCGCCCTGTCGAACCGCTCCAGTTCATCGACCACCGCGTCGCGCGCAACGAAGCGCCGCGGGATGCGAAATCCCTCGGTGTCCATCACCAGCGCCTCGCCAATGACCGCGCCGGGCGAGACGGCAATTCCCTGTAGCTTCTGCATATGCGGTTACGCGTGCTCCCCGCTTTCAATTGCGCTGTCGAATTTTCCGGCAAACAACGGCTCCAGCGCGTCGGCGACCTCGGCGGCGTCCGGCCCAATGGCCTCGATCTCCACGCGCTCTCCCGGTTCGACGACCAAGGAAAGGATTTGCAGCACCTCGGTTGCCATTGTGCGCCGGTCTTGCTTGACCAATTTTACCTCTGATTTGCCTCGTCCAACAACTTTCGTGATGGCTAAAGCGGTCCGAATATGAACGCCCTGCGGATCGGTGACGACTACGGTTCTCCTAATCGAGGTTTCCGACATGGCGTCACGACGTGAACTGGTTGTTGTCGGCTTCGTTCAACAAGGTCTTGACGTCCTCGGTGCTTTTCGCTTGTTTCAGAAACCGGCAAAAGGTGTCGTTGCGGAGCTGACGAGAGATGTTTTCCAACGCCCGTAGATGGTCGCCGGGTCTGTCGGGCGGAGAAATCAAGAGAAAGAACACGTAGACATCTTCTCCGTCCAGACTGGCGAAATCGACCCCCTGGGAACTGACCGCCACCGATCCGACCAAGCGGTCCACGCTGGGGTGCTTTGTGTGGGGAACGGCCACTCCTCGCCCGATGCCCGTGCTTCCCAATTCCTCTCGTTTTAGAATCGCATCGACAATACTTTCATAATCGTCCTCTTGTATTTTATCCACCTCGCGCAACGCCTGAACCATTTCTCGGATGGCGCCCTCCTTGTTCCGGGCTTTGAGTTGCGCGAGGATCGCCTCGCTACAGATGAAATCTTCGAACTTCATGCGTGTGCTCTCCCTGGTTTTTATTCCCGGTGTCCGGCCCCGCGGTGGCGGTCTTGCACCTTCTCCTTACGTTTACGCAACTGTTGCTCCATCCGGTTGATCGCCTCGTCGACGGCCGACGGCAAGTTCTCGCCCTTGCCGACCGCGATGAATTCGTGCTTTTTGGCCGAGGCCTTCAACTCGACCACCGGCTGGTCCCGGTGTTCAAAGTCGATGATTGCGCTTATCGCGCTGAGACGATCGTAGAGACGGTACAGTTTATCCAACTTTTCCCGAATCGTGTCCTGGGTCGGTTCACTGACGTGCCCGTGCCGGACGGAAATGTCTATCTGCACCTAATCGACTCCTTGTGAATGTTGGAGGATGCCACATTTTAACGACCTGCCGCCCAAGAGACAAACGCAAACAATTTTCCAGGAAAACAACTGCGTTAAATGGGGGGGGCCGGTCATCGCTAACGGAGGTTTCACGTTCTGTTCCGGTTACAGGCAAACAAACCACTCTCTTTAGTTTAGCTTGTTGACGGTTTTCGTTAAGGGGGGGAATTTACATTATAAACCTGAAAGAGTCGACCGGCCAAACGGCCCACTCGGGGGGCAAGGCTTGTTACTGGTGCCGAATAATCTCGCTATTTGCCCAATGATTAAATTGGCGCCGATCGGGGTGCGGCCTCCACTTTGGATACCACCGCGTGAAACCTCCTTCGGCTCTTGCGGCGGCGCCGTTTTGCACATAGCATGATGGGCTAAACGCTCGTTGATGCGTCGCTCGATGTCAAATCAAAGCGAGGTGCCGCCAATGCAGTTTCCGCAATCGACCGTCTTATGTCTTATATGTTTGATTGCCTTCGTCGGTTGCTCGGTGATAGGCACGGAGACCGGGAATCGGAACGACGCTCGGGCAAGATGTTTCATCCAACAATATGAGGAAACGGTTGAGCCTCTGGTAATCGAGGTCAACCGCCGCGATTGGGACGCGGCCGTCAGCGGCAAGGAAGAAGATTTTCGTAAAAAACAGGAAGCAGAGGAAAAACTCAATCTTTGCCTGGCCGACGCCGATAAGTTCGCCGAACTGAAGTCGATACGTCAATCCGAGTTGTCCGATCCCCTGCTGGCTCGGCAGATAGACGTGCTGTATCGCCAGTATTTGTCGAGGCAGGTCCCGCCCGAGTTGCTCAAAAAGATCGTCGCCAAAGAGAACGAGATCCAGCGCAAGTTCAACGTTTTCCGCCCCAAGCTCGACGGCCGCGAAGTCACCGACAACCAATTGCAGCGAATTCTGAACGAGTCGCGGGATTCGGGCGAGCTGCGGGCCGCCTGGGAGGCGAGCAAGCAGGTCGGGCCGATGGTGCTGGCCGACCTTAAGGAACTGATCGCGCTGAGGAACGAGGCCGCTCGAAAGCTCGGCTTCTCAGATTTCCACGCCATGCAACTTTTCCTTGGCGAGCAGGACCGGGAGCAACTGGAAAAACTGTTCGACGAGCTGGACGACTTGACCCGCGGCCCGTTCCACGAGGCGAAAACGGAGATCGACGAGGCGTTGGCCGAGCGTTATGGGATCGCGGTCGAGGAGCTTCGCCCGTGGCATTATCGGAATCCGTTTTTTCAGGAGGCGCCCGCGTTGCCCGGCGCATTGCCCGAGTCGGTTTTCAAGTCGCTGGACACGGTCGAAACTTGCCGGAAGTTTTACGCCGGCATCGGTTTGCCGGTCGACGACGTTCTGTCTCGCAGCGATTTGTTCGAGAAGCCTGGCAAGAACCCGCACGCCTTCGCCACCGATATCGATCGTTCCGGCGACGTGCGGATTTTCGAGAACGTGGTCCCCGGCCGGGAATGGATGTGCACTACGATGCACGAGTTGGGGCACGCGGTCTACTCGAAGGGGATTTCCCGCGATCTGCCCTTCGTTCTGCGGAACGACTCGCACCCGCTGACGACCGAGGGCGTGGCGATGATGTTCGAGCGGTTTCCGCTGAAAGTCGAGTGGCTGCTGGCGATGGGGGCGGAAATACCCGACGCCGAACGCTATCGGGCGTCGATGGCCAAGCAGCGGCGGAACCGGATGCTGGTCTTCTCCCGCTGGGCGCAGGTGATGTTCCGCTTTGAGAAGGCGCTCTACGCCGACCCCGCTCAGGATCTGAACCGATTGTGGTGGGATCTGGTGGAGAAATACCAGGAGATCAAGCGGCCGGAGGGGCGCGACCAGCCGGATTATGCCGCCAAGTACCACATCGTCGGCGCGCCGTGCTATTACCATAACTACATGCTGGGCGAGATGTTCGCTTCGCAGTTGCACCACGCGTTGATCGAAGCGTTGCGGCCGGGCACGAATCCGGCCGCCGCGATTTACGCGGGCGAGCGGTCGGCAGGCGAGTTTTTGACCCGGAAGGTTTTTGCTCCCGGCCTGTCGCTGAGCTGGAACGAGTTGACCCGTCGCGCCACCGGCTCCGAGCTTAGCCCGAAGGCCTTCGCCGAAGATATAAAACCCGAACCGTCAACAGAGAGAATGTAGGGTGCGTGCTTGCACGCGCCATTTTTACTGAGAACGTGTTTTGAAATTGAAAAATTAGTCCCCTCTCCCTTTGGGAGAGGGGCCGGGGGCGAGGGCCGATCGGCTGAAAAACATCGGAAGTTGACGACGTAATCCGAGCAGTCCTCGTCCCCGGCCCCTCTCTCAAAGGGAGAGGAGGGATTTTCAGAACACGTTCTGAGAGAGAATTGATCGGTGCGTGCGAGCGCGCGCCCTACCGAGATTGAACAGCGATTTCCCATGAGCGATCCGCGATCCGAATTGACGCTGGCAGACGACCAACCCACCGTGCTCGGTCATCCCACCGGACTTTACACCCTCTTCTTCGCCGAAATGTGGGAGCGGTTCTCCTACTACGGCATGAGGGCGCTGTTGGTCTTCTACATGCTGAAGGGCTTTCTGGGCTACGACGACACGAAGGCCTACGCGATCTACGGCGCATACGGGGCGCTGGTCTACATGACGCCCTTTTTCGGCGGCATGTTGGCCGATCGGTTGCTAGGCGCGCGTCGCGCGGTGGTCTTCGGCGGTCTGCTGATGGCGGCCGGGCAAGCCTGTTTGATGGTTCCCAGCGAGTTGGCCTTCTTCGCCGGACTAGCACTGTTGATCGTCGGCAACGGCTTCTTCAAACCGAATATCTCCAATATCGTCGGCACGCTCTACACGAAAACGCCGGAAAAGCGCGACGGCGGTTTCACCATCTTTTACATGGGCATCAACCTCGGCGCGGCGATGTCGCCTCTGTTGTGCGGGTACATCGGCGAAACCTACGATTGGAAATACGGATTCCTGCTGGCCACCATCGGGATGTTAACCGGCTTGGCGGTGTTCGTCGCGCCGCGAATCGTGACTGCCACGGTGATCGTGAGCGGCGCCGTGGCGGCCGCGATTGGTCTGATTATCTTTCATCCCATCGAAATCATATCGACCGGCGTGAACATCTTCGTCGCCATCGCCCTGGTGGTTGCGGCCTCGATTGCAGCCATCGCCTTAAGTCGCGGAGGATTGCCCGTTGACGCCGGCGCTCCGCCCGACCCACATCGTCTGCGCAAACGGTTGGCGGGAGTATTGCCGGCCGAATGGGCGGTGTATCTAGGAACAATTTTAGTCGTGCCGCTGTTTATGATTTTTGTCTCCGGCGGCGCATTGGTGCAGTCGGAAGACAAACCAATTACACTCGTTCAAAAACAAACAATCAAAGACCTGAAGGCCAGCAAGAGTGCGCTGGACCAAATAGGCGGAGTATGCCTCGAACAGGTCAGCCAGCCGGTGGGCGTCGTTTTGACGGTCTGCTTTCTCTTGGCCTTTGGATATTTGATCTTCGAGACCTTCCGGCTTCCGACGATTCCTCGACATCACATGTATGTGGTGCTGATCTTGATGTTTTTCTGCATGATGTTTTGGGCCTTCTTTGAACAGGCCGGCAGTTCGATCAACAACTTCACCGATCGAAACGTGGACCGGGTCTTTAATGCGGAAATCACGATTACCGAGGCCGACGTAGGAAAAACAATTCGCATCGAACCCACTCAGGAACAACTGGGTTACTACAACGGCGCCAAGTTGTTCACGCTAACTGATTTAGATAAATTGCGAACTGAACGTAAAAAAGAAAAAGAAAAGCTAAGATCGCTGAAAAATGAATTGCGGGATTTGGCATCTGAAAACCTGGAAAAATACGAGCTTGCCTTACAGGACTATTTCAGCCTGAAAGAACAACTTGCGGTTACATCCATCCCCTGGACGGTAGTCCCGCAAAACCTCAAGATCGACGGGATGAAGGTCGCCCGGGAAATAGACGAAATCCCCGCCAGCTTGTTCCAGTCGGTCAATCCGATCTATATTTTGATTTTTGGCTTGCTCTTCACAGCTCTTTGGGGATTTTTGGGGAAACGCGGTTTGGAACCGAGCACGCCGACAAAGTTCGCCTTGGGACTGCTGCAACTAGGACTCGGCTTCGGCGTGCTGTGGCTCGGCACGCAATCGGCCGACGAGCGCGGAATGGTCGCCATCTATTGGTTGTTGCTGTGTTACCTGCTGCACACCACGGGTGAATTGTGTCTCTCGCCGGTCGGCCTGTCGATGATCAGCAAACTTTCGCCCGCCCGGCTGGTCAGCACCGTCATGGGCGCGTGGTTCCTGGTGACCGGCATTTCCATGTTCCTCGCCGGCTTGATCGCCCAATTCACGGGCGTCGAAAGTGAGGGTGGGGAAAAAGAGCAATTGATCCCGGCGCCAAACTTAACGGTTGATACTTACGGCAAGGTTTACGGCATTATCGCCATCGCCGCCGTCGCCTTTGCCCTGATCTGCTTCTGTCTCGTGCCGCTGCTGAAAAAGTGGATGCACGAAGGAGAAGAATAGACCGCTTCCCTCGGCAGCAAGTCTCTTGCGCGCACTTCTGGATACTATGCCATCGGGCATAATCGCCCCCACCGC
The DNA here is from genome assembly GCA_016928165.1 of Pirellulales bacterium. Taxonomy (GTDB): domain Bacteria; phylum Planctomycetota; class Planctomycetia; order Pirellulales; family Thermoguttaceae; genus JAHIKV01. Next base: position 11,234 of record JAFGLH010000221.1, read on the forward strand.
TCTGCGGGGTTGCGTAATTTCGACAACTCCCTCCCTCTGCCTCGATTAGAATGGAGTTCGGGGAGACTGTCGCAGCATTTTTTCCGTCAGCTTTCCCAGATGTCGTCTATAGCCTAAATGGCGGCAATGGCCGTTCATCGAGGCGCGGCTTGCGCGAGGTCTCATCATGTCGAAATCCGATATCCGCGACGAACCGTTCCTCACGCTGGTGACAGGCGCCCAACGGGCCTTGCACGCCTTCATTCTCCGCTTGGTGCCCCGCCTTTCGGACGCCGACGACATCCTCCAAGAGACAAACCTGGTGCTGTGGAGCAAGCAAGCGGAATTCACCCCGGGCACGGACTTCCGCGCCTGGGCGTTCCGCATTGCCCGCTTCCAGGTGATGGCCTTTCGCAAGCGGCAATCGCTCGACCGTTTGATCTTCGGCGACGAGCTGGTCGGCAGGCTGGCGCGGCTGGGCGAAAGTTGCAGTGACTCATTGGAAGAAAAGCGATCGCTGCTGATCGAGTGCCTCCAGGAGTTGAAAGAGTCGCAGCGGCAAATGCTCGACGACCATTACGGCAATCGGCTCTCCGGCCGCGAGATCGCGGAAAAGTCCGGCCGCAACGCGGACGCCGTGTTCCAGGCCATGCACCGCGCCCGGACGGCCTTGATGCGCTGCATCGAGCGGGGTTTGACGGAAAGGGAAAGCAAGTAGCGATGTCCACAGGGCAACTCCAACTCGAAGAGGTCGGCCGTCTGACGGGCTTGCTGTTGGAAGGCGCGCTCGACGCCGAGGATCGTCGCCGCCTGGAAGAGACGCTGCTGGCCGACCCGGCCGCCTTGCAGTATTACCAAAACTATGTGGACATCCACTCGCTCCTCCATTGGCAATACGGCCTGTCGGAAGCGTGCGGAGCCAAAGACTTAATACAACAAGATTCGGAGGTTTCCGCGCCGCCTACCCTCTTCCCTCTACCCTCACCTCTCTCCTCTTCATTCGTCGGCGGTCCGGTCTTCTCCTACATGGTCGCCTCCGTTGTTTTATGCTTGATGTTGCTGGGGGCCTGG
>JAFGLH010000031.1 GCA_016928165.1 Pirellulales bacterium
AAAGGGACTTGACGGAGACCGAAAGATTGCGTGATAATCGTTCGAGGAATCGCCCTCCTCTTTTCAACTGTCAAAGGGACATCTTCCAGAATAATAGACGTCATCAGAGAGTTTGTCTTTAGGGGCGTCTTTGTCGATTTTTATCATATACCCAAGAGCATGTTTTTTGTTCCCTAAGCCTACCAGCAATCCTGCCGGCGTATCATAAGTATCACCGGGTTTGTTAAGAAATGTTTTTTTCCATCCCTCCGGTATGCTAATTTCAACATTGTGATGCTGACTATGCCAAGTTGAATCTTCACTGCGATCTTTTTGTGGAGTTATTTCGTCTTTTTGTCCAGGCCGTTCGTAATTGTCTGAACATCCGCAGAAAAGCATATACATTACAAACAAGACTGCCCATCCAACAACATGAAATCGTGAAAGCATGAGTTTGCTCCTTTGTTATAAAGTTAACGAATAGCACTTCAATGTAAAATAAACTAAGGCCTCGCTTACGAGAAGTCGTGGAAAGCCGGCACCTAGATTCTCTTAAACCGCCGGTCCAATTCCTCGCGGGTGAAAACCAACGTCGTCGGGCGGCCGTGGGGACAATGATGGGCGTTCTCGACCAGGTGACGCTGCTCCAACAAAGCCGATATTTCCTCCGGGGCCAGCCGGTCGCCCGCCTTGATCGCCGCCTTGCAGGCGATCGTGTGCAGCAAGTCGTCCAACAAATCGCTCGGATCGGGCCGCTTCACGTCGGCGAGAATCCGCTCCAATACCGCCCTGAGCACCTCGGCCGGCGGGATGTTGGCCAGCATCGCCGGATAGCCGGATAGCAATACCGTGTCGCCGCCGAACGATTCGACCTTCACGCCCAACCGCCCCAGCAGATCGCGGTTCTCCAGCGCGGCGGCCGCCTCGGTGGGGCTGAGATCGACCGGCTCGGGCACCAGCAGGTTTTGCGTCTCCACCGCGCCGGAAGAGACCCGTTGCCGCAGTTGCTCGTACAAAATGCGTTCGTGCAGGGCGTGCTGGTCGATGATCGTCACCCCCTCGGCACTCTCGGTCACAAGATAGCGGTCATGGATTTGCAGGGCCGCATGTCGATGTGTTTGTGGCACATCCGCCCTCGAATGTGTCCCATCCACACAGCCGGGCGCGGCTGTGCTACACGCATCCCCCAACGTCCGCAACCACAGTCCCTCGAATCCCTGACCTCCGACCTCTGCCCCCTGCATCCTGGCCCCTGGCCCCTGATTATCCCAAGAAGCCATCTTCCCCTTGGCCCAATCGACAAGCTGCTGTCGGAGCTGGTTCGCATGGTCCGAATCGTGCGCCGAGTCCGGTCCGCCGTCCGAGGCAACCCGAACTTGCAGGTCGGTGGTCAAAAACTTCGCCCGCAGCATCGACAACAACTGGCTGTACAAACGGCCGGAGTCGAGAAACCGCACTTCCAACTTCGTCGGATGGACGTTCACGTCGACCAGCTCCGGCGGCATGTCGATCGAGAGAAAGGCGATCGGCTGCCGTCCGACCATCAACAGCCCGCGATAGGCCTCGCCCAAGGCGTGTTGCAGCGACCGGTCGCGGATGTGCCGGCCGTGGAGGAAAAAGTATTGCATCCGGTTGTGGCCGCGGCTTTGGCTCGGATGGGCCGCGTAGCCGGAAAGCGAAACCCCGTCGGCGGCGCTCTCGACCCAAATCAACTGATCGGCCAACTCGCGGCCGAAGCAGCTTGCAATCCGCTCCAGCCGGCCGACCCCGGCGGGTAGGTCGAGGACCGTTTTGTCGTTGTGCCGCAAGGTGAAGTGGATGTTTTCCGCCGGCAAAGCGATTCGCGTAAAGGCCTCCGAAACGTGGCCGAACTCGGTGGCCGTCGTCCGCAGGAATTTTCTTCGCACGGGCGTGTTGTGGAAGAGGTCTCGGACTTCGACGATCGTGCCCGGCGGGCAGCCGCAAGGGGCCGGCTCGCCCGTTTGGCCGCCGACGGATTCGATTTCCGCCCCGCTTTGGCTGTCGGGCGAGCGGCTGCTGAGCTTCATCCGGCTAACGGCGGCGATCGAGGCCAGCGCCTCGCCGCGAAAACCCAGCGTGCCGACGCGGAACAGGTCGTCGGCGTCCGCGATCTTGCTGGTGGCATGGCTGGCCAGCGCCAGCGGAAGCTCCTCGGCCGGGATGCCGCCGCCGTTGTCCGCCACGCGGATCAGGTCCACGCCCCCTTTGGCCACCGAGACGTCGATTCGCGTGGCCCCGGCGTCGACCGCGTTCTCCATCAATTCCTTGACCACGCTGGCCGGCCGCTCGACCACCTCGCCGGCGGCGATCTTGTTCACCAAACTTTGCGAAAGAGGTCGAATGGGCATGGATGCGATTACACTTAAAACGTCACTCGAACTGACCCGCCAAATTAAGTTGGGCGTTTTCCGAACCTTGTCCGATATTTTTCCCAATGAGTTGTCGGATATTCACTACAGCACCGAATCTGGAGAAAACGACATCGAACCGTTCGGGGTTTTTCCCCCAATAGATCATGGCACAGGACATGGGAGCTCCCTTGCCTCCGTTAACTCCATTCACGAGAAAACGAAGACGAGTATCGTACAAAAAACATATTGACGATGCTTCTCCAAAGACATATTTTTTCCAATGGCCGGTATTTGTAGCCACAGGCACAAGTGCAAGGACCTCGGCTCCATAATCTCCGTGAGCCGCCGCACACTTTCGCAGCCAATGCTTAATCGAAGTTCCGCGCTGTTTGTCAATGCCGTAAGGCGGATTGACGTAAATAGTCGGAAAGTTCCAGCTTTCCCGCAATCCATCGTGCGTGGGCAGCATGTATTCGGTCGCGGCGCGCACAATTGAATACTCATTGGAACACGGATCCAGGTCAATCCTTCCGCCGAAAAACTCCCGAACGGCATTGACGTATTTCTCGGGCGTTCCCCATTCTTGGCTGATTGAGTTGATGTTGCGTCCGGCAGTCATTGGTGAATAGCCTCCCAATTCTTGCTCGTTAACCTGCCCAATTCATCGTGGAGTTCAGGAAGCATTTTGGCGGATGGAGAGATAACATTGAACCATTTTGCAATGGTTTTCGCGCGACTGCGAAAGTAGGATTGCAGGGCATTGTCCGCAGCCAAAGCAATTTTGACTTTTGTAAACCGATTGGCACTCTTCTTACCTGTATAACTTGCTAAAAATGCTTCCCTGACTGACGCTAGGTCGTTATCTGGATGCAAAAGCGCCTCGTCGATAAATTGGGCTATGCCCGCGTCTGTCAGAAAAAGCAGCCAGTCATACGATTGCGACAGAACCTTCAATTCTTTATTGTGATTATGCGAGGTGAACCAATTACCGTGGTTGCTTACAACTCCGATGGTCAGAACAAATTGCGATAAAAGCTCGGGATCATTAGAGTCCACAATCTCATCCAGCAAAGAAACATATTCATCACACTGAAATGTTCCGTCCCGTTTTTCAATCAGACCTCCCCTTCTGCCGTCTGCAAAACGCACTTTTTGCAGCGACGATACACTTCTTGCTACGTATGCGCCTTGTTTTGCTTTTTCAATGGTTTGAGGGCCTTTGCGCATCCCTTCTTCAATACCCACGCGTTTACATTCGACTATGGCAAACGGCCTCTTATGCAAAGACATCACAACATACTGTCCGCCCATTCCAGCATATCGTTTCAAATACACATTAACAAACCGGTCCTCAAGCTCGCATATATTACATGCATTTCTGAGAATCATATCCTTTGTTAGTAGAGTATTGGAACGCAATTTTTGATCCGCAATCGTAAAGGAGGCAAGATCGGACCCCCGTGAAATCTTGCTCGCGGTCAAGGGCAATGCGCTAAGGTCGAATGAAACGGTCGCAAGCGGCTTCGCGGGATGAAGGCTATATTCGACATTATGAGTAATGTCTTCATTTGCAAATTCAGGCAATTTCCGTTCGATGGCTATGTGATATTCAAACCCCCAAGACTTGAGACAGTAGAACGTAATGATTTCGACAAGCGTACCAAGCGAACGGCCAGCGGCTTTCTTGGCGTCCTTGGCGTAATGAAATACTTCTTTCGCCAACAATTTCTGGAGGTAGTCTACTGATGGATATGCCACAATAGCCTCCTGTTACTGCTTATCAAAAATCGTCTGTTTCCGGTCGGGGCCGACCGAAACGATCTCCACCGGAGAACCGAGCAACTGGCCGATCCGCGCGACGTAACGTCGGGCCGTATCGGGCAAAGCGTCGAACGACGTCGCCTCGCCGATCTCCTCCGACCAGCCGGGCAGCGTCTCGTAGACCGGCTCGACTCGCCGCAGGTCGTCCACGTGGGCGGGAAAATCGCGCGTCCGATGCCCGTCCAATTCGTAGGCCGTGCAAATCTTCAACTCCGGCAGGCCGCTGAGCACGTCGAGCAACATCAACGCCAGCGCGTCGGCCCCGCTCAGCCGGGCGGTGTAGCGGGCGGCCACCGCGTCGAACCAGCCGCAACGACGCGGCCGCTTCGTCACCGTGCCGTACTCGTTGCCGCGCCGGCGAATCCGCTCGCCGATGTCGTTGTCCTGCTCGGTCGGGAACGGCCCGCCGCCAACCCGCGTATTATAAGCCTTGATGATCCCGATGACCTTTTCGACGTATCGCCCCGGCACGCCCGACCCGGCCGGCGCGCCTACGCCCGAACTGTTGCTGCTGGTCACGTAGGGGAAGGTGCCGTGGTCGATGTCCAACAGCGCTCCCTGAGCGCCCTCGAAAAGGATTTTTCGTTCGGCCTCGACCGCGTCTAGCAAAAAGGCTGTCGTGTCGGCAACGTGCGGCGCCAACCGCTCGGCGTAGCCCCGGTATTCTTCATATATCTTCTCGGCGTCGAGCGTCACTTCGGCCGCCAACGCGGCGAACACCTCGCCCTTGGCCCGAACGATCCGCTCGATCCGCTCGCGGAAATCCGCTCGATACATGTCGCCGACGCGGACGGCCAGCGCGCGGCCGACTTTGTCGCGGTAGCAGGGACCGATGCCGCGCATCGTGGTGCCGATCGCCTCCGCGCCGCACTGCCGGTCCAGCAGTCGGTCCTCCTCGAAGTGCCAAGGAAAAATCACGTGCGCCCGGTCGCTGATCAACAGATTGTCGGCCACCCTCACGCCGTGTCCCCGCAGCGTTTCGATTTCTTCGAGCAGCGACGCCGGGTTCAACACCACGCCGGCGGCGATGACGCACCGCACATCGGGCCGAAAGACGCCGCTGGGCATCAAGGAGAGTTTATACGCCTTGCCCTCGCGGACGACCGTGTGTCCGGCGTTCGCGCCGCCCTGGTAGCGGACGACGATTTCGTGCTCCGCGGTCAATAGGTCGACGATCTTGCCCTTTGCCTCGTCGCCCCACTGCAAACCGACCACGCAAGTAACGGGCACCTGATAGTCCTCGGCGGGTAAACGGCGAAAATCCCCAAACGCGCCAATTTAGCAAGCCGCGCGGGGCGCGGTCAAGTAGACAGCAGCTTGAATTATATCCGTGAATGGGTTTGGAAACGACCGCCCGGCAGTTGCAAAACGGGGGCCGATTGGCTCTATCGGCAATTCTCTCGCATAAACCGAATAATACTGTGTTCGGTTCGCGCCGTGTTCAGCGTCGGTCTGTTGCCGGCCTATTGGAACCGGCGGTTGAACCTGACCTATCGTTCCGACAATATCCGCGAGGGAATCCAAGACTGCAACCGTTCACAGGCTGGGGACTGGCTCATTTTTTCGCCCTTTCAAGGGCGAAAAATGTGCCTTTCCCTTTCACCGCCGAAGGGGACAGTCCCATTTTCGCGGAGAACCGCGAAAATTGAGACAGTCCCCCGTGAACGGATACCCAAGACTCTCCACGTTCGTCGCCGTGACGAAAGGAATGGGGCTGACGCTCACGGTCGATACCGCAACAACACACGGGTGAATCAGCGTCGCGGTGCGTTTTGCGCACCCCACGGCTTTCGTTGGAGCGGTAGTATAACTGCCGCCCCAACAAATGCACGCTACGTCATCTGCCAGACGGCCATCCGCAACACGTCGCGGAAGCCTTTATGCGTGAGCAAAACGGCGGCCGGCTCGAAGCCGCTGTGCATCATGCAGTGGGCGCAGCGCGGATCGCCGCCGGGGCCTAAATTGTCCCAGGCGGTTGATGAGATCAGCTCGCGGTAGGAGGCGTAATGGGCGTCGTTCAATAGATAGCAGGGGCCGCGCCAGCCGCGGACGTTGTAGGTCGGGTTGGCCCAGGCGGCGCAGGGCAAATCGCGGCGGCCGCAAAGGAAATCCATGTAGATCGGCGAGGCGGTCAGCCGATGTCGCCGCAGGAGAGGCTCCGCCGCGCGGAACTTTTCTTGGATTTCCGCGCGCGTCATAAACAACCGCTCCGCCCCGCCGGGGTCGCCCTGGCAGACCGATTCGTAGCCGAAGGCGGGCGAGATCATCAGCCCGTCCACCTTCAACTCCTGAAGATAGTCGAACAGCACGGCTATTTCGTGCATATCGGTCTCTTTATAGACGGTCGTATTCGTGCAGACCTGGAACCCGGCGGCCTTGGCGGCGGCGATGCCTCGGACGGCGGCCGCGAAAACACCCTCCCGCTCGACCATTCGGTCGTGGGTAGCCTCCATGCCGTCGAGATGCACGTTGATCAGCAGCCGGCCGCTGGGGCGCAGTCCGCTCAGCTTCTTTTCCAGCAACACTCCGTTGGTGCAAAGGTAGACGTGCTTGCGCCGGGAGACGAGGCTGGCGATGAGGACTTCGATCTCGGGATACATCAGCGGTTCGCCGCCGCAGACGCTTACGATCGGCGCGCCGCACTCCTCGGCCGCCGCCAGACACCGCTCGACGGTCAATTGCCGATGCAGCCACTCGGCGTACTCCCGCCGGCGTCCGCAGCCGGTGCAGGTGAGGTTGCAGGCGTGCAGCGGCTCGAGCATCAAGACCAAAGGAAAATGTGTTTCTCCGGCAAGCCGCTTTCGCAGCAGGTAGGAGGTCATCGAGCGGGTCAGTGAAAGGGGAAATCGCATGGGAAAACTGCCGAATGTCGAAATTTATTAATGACGAATGGACAAAATCCAAATGACGAAACAATCCGCGCGATGTGGCGCCAGCTCAACTGCCACTCCAACAAAAACCTACGCATTTCAGTCGATCGGCCCTCACCCCAACTCTCTACCGAAGGGAGGGGGAACCGGCCGCCGACATGCGTCATTCAGCCAAGGCGAACTTCTTCTCTTCCGTCTTCTCGCCGCCGACTTTCACCGCCCACTGCGAAAGAGCCAACAGGGGGAAGTAGATCGGATAGTAGTGATAGCGGAGGTAGAAGACGCGGGGAAAGCCGGTGCCGGTGAACTCCTCTTCGTTCCAAACGCCCTCTTCGTTTTGCGTGTTCAGCAGGTATCGGACGCCTCGGGCGACCGCCTGGTGATGCTCCAAGCCGGCGGCCATCAGTCCCATCAAGGCCCAGGCGGTTTGCGAGGCGGTGGTCGGTCCTTGACCGCGCAGGTGGGGAAACTCGTAGCTGTCGGGCGATTCGCCCCAGCCGCCGTCGGCCTGTTGATGGACCAGCAGCCAGTTGGCCCCGGCCGCCACGGCCGGATCGTCGGCCGGCACTCCCACGGCGGTCAGTCCGGTCAGCGCCTGCCAGGTGCCGTAGATGTAATTCACTCCCCAGCGTCCGAACCAGCTCCCGTCGGCGTTTTGTGCGGAGCGGATGTAGGCGACGCCGCGGTCGACGGCCGGGTCGCCGAGGCGTTTACCCAACCGCCCGAACGCCTCCAGCACGCGTCCAGCCAGGTCGGGCGTGCTCGGGTCGATCATCGCGTTGTGGTCGGCGAAGGGTACGTGGCAGAGGAATTCGCGGTTGTTGTTCCGGTCGAATGCCCCCCAGCCGCCGTCGCCGTTTTGCATGGCCAGCAACCAGCGCAGTCCCCGATCGACCGCCGCCAAGGTATCCTCATACTCGGCGAAGCGGCGGCGGTTTTCCCTCTTTTCGTCGGGCGGCAGCGTGGCCAGCTTCAACTCGGGCGGCAGCGCATCGCGGCCTTCCTCTGGTTGCTCGAAGCGGGTTTGCAGCGCCATCAGCACCATCGCCGTATCGTCGCAGTCGGGGTAGAAATCGTTGTTGTACTCGAAGCACCACCCGCCCGGCTCGGCGGAGACCGTTTCGGCCCAATCGCCGCGGCGGCGTATCTGCCGTGCCAGCAACCATTGGATCGCCTCGCGCAGCGCGGGGTTTTCCGGCCGCACGCCGCTGGCCGCCAACGCCCGGACCGAAATCGCCGTGTCCCACACCGGCGAGCGGCAGGGTTGCAGCCGGCTCGTGCCCGAAGACTCGTCGTCGATGACGAGTCTTCGCAACTCCTCGCGGCAGTATTGCATTTGCGGGCTGTCGTCGGGGTAGCCGAGACATTTCAACGCCACGATGCTCCAGACGATCGGCGGATAGATCGCGCCCAGGCCGTCGCTGCGGTCGAAGCGGGCGAGCATCCACTGCTCGGCGGCCATGATCGCCCTGCGGCGCAAGGGCAATAAGCGACGCCGCTGGCACCACTTGAACATCCGGTCGAGCGTGCGGAAAAAGCAATCCCAACCGAACATGCCCTCGTCTTCCCGCAAACCGGGACAGCGCAGCGGCGGCCAATCCTGTGGCTCGCGGAGAAACAACTCCCGGATGCCCATCCGCGGCTCGATCCGACGCACCGGCCGCAACGCCGAGATGATCGTCAGCGGCACGACGATCGTCCGCGACCAGGCGCTAAAGGCGCTGATGTTCACCGGACACCACCTCGGCAGCAGCACCAACTCGGGCGGGACGGCGGGGCATTGCTCGTAGGATATTTGCCCCAGCAGGGCCAGGTAGAAGCGGGTAAAGCTGTTCACCGCGTCGGCTCCGCCGTGGGCCATGATCGCCGCCCGCGCGCGACGCATGTACTCGGCGCTGGGGTCGTGCCCGGTCAGTTTCAGCGCGAAATATGCTTTGACGCTGCCGCTGATTTCCGCCTGTCCGCCGGGATACATGGCCCAGCCGCCGCCGGGCAACTGTTTTTCGATCAGGTATTCCGCCAGCCGGTCGGCAAGCTCCGATTCCTCGCTGCCGAGGAAAGTCAAAAGCAGTATCGTTTCGCTTTCCAGCAGCGTGTCGCCTTCCAACTCGGCGCACCAGGCGCCGTCGGCCGACTGCCCGTCGAGCAGCCACTGTCTGGTTTGATGGATCGCCCTGCGGACCGGCGCCGCCAGCGACTTGACGACGCTGATTGGTTCGACGGGCACGACGCCGGGGAAATTGTCCCGATCGTCCGGCGGCACGACGTGCTGCTTCTGAAGCGAACTCATGGCATCCCTTTCCAAGCGACTGGCGCCGTCCTCCCTGACGCACCCCCCTGAGAACGGGGAGGCGATAAGGCCATAATTTATGACATTGCCGCGTTTGCGACAATAGCAATCGGCCTACTTTTTCAGCCAGCGGTCGATCACCGCCGCGCCCACCGCGTCGCCGAAGACGTTCACCGCCGTCCGCTGGCGGTCGAGGAACCAGTCGATCGCCAGGATCGTGCCGATTCCGGCGGTGGGCAGTCCGACGGCCGTCAACACGATCAGCAGCGTGACCAGCCCCGCCTCGGGTATGCCCGGCGCCCCGATGGCCGCCACCGTGGCGGTAAGAAAGATCACCACCAGCGCGGCCGGGCCGAGCGGCACGCCGGCCGCTTGGGCAATGAAAATCGCGGCCACCGCCTCGTACAGCGCCGTGCCGTCCATGTTGATCGTCGCCCCCAGCGGCAACACAAACCCGGCCGATCGTTGCGACACCCCCGCCTCCTCGGCGCATTCGATCGTCATCGGCAGCGTGGCCGAAGAACTGGACGTGCTCAGGGCGGTCAACAGCGCGCGGGCCATCGCGGCGAAATAGCGCCACGGATTGCGCCGCCCGAAAATCCACAACAATAAACACAACACGATCGTATGGATGAACAATCCGAGAGCAACGGTCAACACGAGCCAGCCCAGCAGATGCGCTTCATCGAGCACGCCCCGAGCGCCGCCGACGACGACGATCCGCGTGACGATCAAGCCGAAGATGCCGGCCGGAGCGAAGAAGAGGATCAAGCGGACGACCTTCATGATCGCCTCGTTGGCGGCCTGGAAGAAATCGACGGCCGGTTTTCCTTTCGCTCCCGAGGCGGCCAACGCGCCGCCGAAGAGCAACGAAAAAAGGATCGTCGCCATGATGTTCGATTCGCCCGCCGCGGCGACGATGTTTTTCGGGATCAAACCGCCGGCCGGGTCGTCGGGCCGGCCGACGACGACTTCCAATATCGTGCCGACGACGGAAGTCTCTCGTCGGTTCAACAACTCCTCGCTGACGTAGGCGAAGGTGTCGTCGAGGCCGGCGCCCGGTCGAATGATCTCGACCATCGCAATGCCCAATACGACGGCCACCGCGCCGGTGATCAGATAGTAGGCGAGCGTCCACAATCCCACTTTTCCCATCCGGCCCATGTCGCCCAACGAGGTAATGCCGCAAACCATGCTCGTCAACACCAACGGGACGACGATCATCAACAACATTCTGAGGAAAACGTCGCCGCAGAAGCGGATCAACTCGAAGGCGCCGCGGGCGAAGCCGAGCGGACGCCGCGCGGCCTCGCGGCGGAGGGCCTCGTTGCGCTCGATCTCTTTTTCGATCAGGGGGACTTGGGCGCGGAGCCGGTCGGCTTCCTTGCGGTTGCCGGCCCGCTGGGCGTCTTCGGCGAAGCGCTCTTTCTGGCGGGCGGTCTTTTCCAGTTCCTCGACGGCCCGCTCCGGCCCGCCCGCGGCGAGCCACATCGTTTGGCCCCAGATTGCCCCCACCGCGACGGCCAACAGCGCGCCGATCAGGATGCAGATCAATCCCAGAGCATGTCCCGACCGCGGCGGCTGTGCTTCCGTCGTGTTCATAAGGTGAAATGCAGTTCGGCGGCCGCAAAATTGGTCCACGCAATAGCAAAAGCGGCGGCGGGCGTTGGCCGCCGACAATTGCCTGGTTTTCGGATTTGCGCCACTTTAGCGGTCGTTCAATAATTACTCTCCTCTCCCGCAAGCGGGAGAGGGGGCCGGGGGTGAGGGCGGTTGACGCATGAAATACCGAAGTTGTTTTTGATCAACGGCTTAAGTTTTTCGCGGTTTTATTTAGAACCGCACGATGACGTCGCAATCGAGCAGCAGTTGGTTCGAGCGGGCGCCGTCGCCAAAGGGATGGTAGCCGGCCGTGCCGGTCCAGTCCCAGCGAAGTTCCGAGCGGACGATCAGCCGATCGCTGGGGGTCCAGTTCACGCCCGGAGTAAGCTCGAAATAATCGCCCGTTTGGTTCGCGCCCGGGACGCGGGCGCCTCCTTCGTCGCGGAACCACTCGAACCTCATCCCCGCCTTCCAGCAGTCGTTGATGGCGTAGAACAAGTACGTGTTCAATCCGTACCAGTTGGCGGTGAGCCGGTCGATAGCCGCCCCCGGTTCGTTGCCGTACTCGTGCAGCAAGACGCACTCCCACCGCCGACCGAGCTTCTGCTCGACGATCAGGCTGTAGACGGTGCGAATGTCGTCGTCGGGGTCGGGTTGCTCGCGGGCGGCGTCTACACAGACGGAAACCTTCGTCCGTTGGTTGCGGCTCGCCCACTTGATCCCGCCGGTAAAGCCCAGATCGTTGTTGTCGTCCTCCCAGTTGTCGTCGCCGCGCGTCATTCCGGCGAGGATTTTGAAGTCGCCCAGTTTCGTTTCGGCCAACAGGCCGGTGTGGGTCAACGGCATGGCGTACTGAAAGGCATAAGAATGGGAATAGAAGAAGTTGTCGGGCGCCGCGATCGATTCGTAATTGAGGATCGAGTAAAAGTGCCCCAGCTTCACGCTCAATCCGCTCCCCCACGGCGAATATACTTCCATGTAACACTGCGGCATGGCCAGGCCGTAGCGCTGGGCGTTCCATCTCGGCGACAGGTCGTCGCGGACCTCGAGACCCCGGGCGGAAACGAATATCTGGTCGGTGCCGTAGAGCAGGTCCACGCGCCCGCCGACGTCCCAGTCGCTCCCGCCGAATTCCATGTCCCGCAGCAATCGCATGTAAAGTTGATTGAGTTGATAATCGTTCGAGCGGTCGTTGAAGGTCACCGGCCCGTTTGTCCGATTGCGCGGGCTGAGCGTGTTGAGGGTGAATCCCTGGTCGAGCCATCCCTCCCAGCAAACGTCGCGGAACCATCCGTGAAACCCGCGGCGGGGTGGACAACAACCAAGGTCGCAACCGCCCGGCTCGCACGCCCCTTCGTCGGAACAAAACGCCTCGCCGTAGTCGTCGTCGATCACGTCTCGCCGCTCGATGATCTTCTCCGGCGGCGGGGGCGGTTGGGAATTATCTTCGAGCGGCCGCAGCCCGGGGATGCCTTTGCTCCGCGACGGCGGCGGCGCGGACGCGGCGGCGTAAGCCGGGTCGAAGGGCAAGGCCTTCGGCGGCGGCAGCGGCGCGCGCCAAGCCCCGCCGCCCCGTTCGCTCAGCACGGAGACCTCGTTGCTAAAAACCGCGCTTGTCGCGTCATTGCCGGCGTCGATGTCGAATATCGCGCCGGCCGGCGTCGCCGCAGCCATCCACAAGGCCATCAATCCGGCGGGGAATATCATTGAATCGCTCCTCGCTCCATGCTAAACTACGGGTTATATCACTCTTTTCGGCTGGGTAATTGCGGAAACTTTTCCCTATTGGGCAAGATTTTCCGGTTGCCCCGACTGTTCCATTCATTCCCCCTGCAAGCTGGGGTGGTAGTTGAACTGCCACCCCAACATGATGGTGGGTCGCGGCTTTATGGTCGCCGCTCCGCGCGTTAGACTGAATAAAATCCAAGTTCCTCATTTTCTATCCACCGCCCTGATGGAATTCGAACGGCTCGGACCTTACCGAATTGTCGGCAAACTCGGCCGCGGGGGCATGGGGACCGTCTTCGAGGCGGTCCACCAGCAGACTGGCGAGAAGGCCGCCGTAAAACTCCTCTCCGCCGCCCTGGCGGAGGAAGAGGGTTTCCGCGTCCGCTTCGAGGCCGAGATCGAGACGCTGCGGAAATTAAACCACCCGAACATCGTCCGCCTCTACGGCTTCGGCGAGCAGGAAGGGCACCTGTTCTATTCGATGGAGTTGGTCGTCGGCAACAGCCTCGAAGAGGAATTGCGCGGGGGGCGCCGCTTCGACTGGCGCGAGGTGGCGCGGATCGGCGTCGAGACCTGCCGCGCGCTCCGCCACGCCCACGACCGGGGCGTCATCCACCGCGACATCAAGCCCGGCAATCTGCTGTTGGCCGCCGAGGGGAGCAGCGTAAAACTATCCGACTTCGGCATTGCCAGGCTTTTCGGCAACACGCGGCTGACCAGCGCGGGCAACGTCTTGGGGACGGCCGAATACATGGCCCCGGAGCAGGCCGAGGGCCGTCCGGTAGACGCCCGCGCCGACCTCTACAGTCTGGGCGCGTTGCTCTATGCCCTGCTTGCCCGACGACCCGTGTTCCGCGGCAAATCGTTGCCGGAGATGTTGCACAAGCATCGTTTCGAGCGGCCCGAGCCGGTGCGGAAATACGCCCCGGACGTACCCGCGGAGTTGGAGCGCATCCTCGGCGAGCTTCTGGAGAAAGACCCCGCTCGGCGGATACCCAACGCCGACATTCTCGCCCGGCGGCTGGAGGCGATGTCCCGCGCGCTGAGCATCGTGCCGGAGACAATGGAGGCCGACGCCGGTTGGTTCTTCACTCAGCAAGGAGCGGCCGGTGTAGCGGCCGAGGACGACGTGCCGGTCACGCGGGAGCTGACCCCGCCCGGCGGCGGACGGGCCGTCCCCGCGCCGCCGGAGGACGAACAACCGCCAACGAACGACGACGTGCCTCCCCCATCGCATTTTGTCGAGGTCAGCGAGGAGGAGTTGGGGCAAATCGAGGAAGAGGAGCCGCCGCCGTTGTTCTCCTGGCACACCGGCGTTCTGGTCGGTGCGCTGATACTGGTCGCCCTGACCATCTGGTGGTTCCTTCAGCCGCCATCGGCCGATTCGCTCTACGAGCGGATCGCGGCCGCGACCGCCGACGGAAAGATCGAATCGATCGTCTGGACCGAAGACGACATCCGAGACTTTCTCAATCGTTACTCGAACGACCCCCGCGCCGCCGAAATCCGCAAGTTGGACGATAAAATCGACCTCTATAATTTGGAACAAAAATTCAATCGGCGGCTGAAAGGTCGAGAGCGAACCGACAACCTGCAACCCATCGACCGGGCATATCTCGACGCCATCCGGTCCGCCGAGGACGACAAGGAATTATGCGCGAAGAAACTCCGGGCCATCATCGACCTGTTTGGACAACGGGGAGACAACGCCGCAGAGACCGGTCAATGCTTGACCTTGGCGCGGCGGCGGCTGAGCGAGTTAAATAAAGAGATTGAAAAATACGCCGTCGAGCAGTTGGAATTGCTCGGCGAACGCCTGGACGCCGCCGACGAACTGGCGAAGAGCGATCCGCGCCAGGCCCAAAAAATGTATCAGGCGGCGGTGCTTCTCTACGGCGACAAGCCCTGGGCCGCCACGGTCGTCCGACGCGCGCGGGACGCGCTCGACAAATAGGCCGTTTAGCCGGCCGGTCGGCCGGCCGCGTAGGCAAGACGTTCCAAAAACTTTTTCGCCGCCACGTACTGCTGCGGCGGAACGTCGTGAATCCCGTCCTTCAACGCGGCAAGCATCCGATCAATCAAATGCGTCGCTTTGTGAAACTCGTCCGCGTTGAGCGTGCCGTGATAGGCCCGGGCGGCAAACAAGTCTTGCAGCGCGACGCGGTCGGCGGCGAAACTGTCTCCGGTCAACAAGATCGGCCAATGCAGTTCGCCCGTCACCGGGTCCAACTCGTCGCCGCCGAGCGGCTTGGGTTTTCCCGCTTGCACGTAGCGGATCCAATCGGCCTGGGTGCTTCGTCGCTGGGACAATTCTGCCGCGCGATGTTGTCGGTTGATGTCGCGCATTTGGAAATACGTGCTCGTCCAGAGTTGGTCGTTCTCGATTTGCCGCCGCCGGGCCTCGCCGAGATTGACAGCCGCCGCCGAAGTGGCGAGATTGTATTGGCCCCAGGAGCGGATCACGTCGCCCATTCCGCGAGCATATCCCTCCGCGGCGGTCGAGGAGTGATACGAGTACGGATATCCGCCGTAATAAGGCGGAGGATAGTACGGTTCCCCGGCGGAGTCGTCGCCCGACCCGCTCGTTTGGGCTTGCGCCATCGCCGCGGCAAGCACGACCGCAACCGCTAAGTAAAACGCCTTTTTCATGGCACCGCTCCTTAATAAACCAGTTCCAAAGCTCGCGGAACACGCGTCGCGCGAACCGGAGCATCCGACCCCTCCGTTGCGGGGACGTCGCTTTCCAGCAAGAACACTCCCGCGTCCCCTAGTGTAAGTAAATCCTTTCCCTGCTACAATCAGGGCGCGGATAATTTCACAGGGGACTGTCCCGATTTTCGCGGTTCACCGCGAAAATGGGGCTGTCCCCCTCGGCGGATCCCCGGCCCGTGAACGGTTACGAAAAAAAACAGCTTATCATCCAAAAAGGAAAAGAATCATGTCCAGAGCGTCGTTTGCGTTTGCGGTTTTGTTTTTATCGGCGGCAACGGCCGTCGGCGGGGCGGACCTCGCGGAGTTGCTCCAAGACCTTAAGTCAGGCGACGAGCAAGTTTGTCTCAAAGCCATTGATTCGCTGGGTGAACAGGGCGTCGCCTCGCTGGAAGTCCTCCAGGCGCTGAGCGAGCAGTTGCGCGGCGACTCGGCGTTGGTTCGGGCGCACGCCGCCGCCGCGCTGGGGCGCTTCGGCCCCGCGGCCCGACCCGTTGTGAAAGCCCTCGCCCCATTGATCGCCGATCCCGACGCGCGTGTGCGGCGGATGGCGGTGCGCGCCTGGACGCGCATTCGTCCCGGCCCCGAGGTCTCGATACCCGCCTTCGTCAAGGCGCTCGACGACGCCGATCCGGCTGTGCGTGGGCACGTGTTGACGTTGCTCGTCGAGGTTGGCAAGCCGGCGGTCCCGGCGCTGGTCAAGGCTTTGGAAAGCGAAAAGACCGCCTACTGGTCCTGCCTGGCGCTCTCCGAGATCGGATCCGACGCCGCCTCGGCCGTGCCGGCGCTGACCGAGTTGCTCCAGAGCGCCGCGAGGCCGGAAGTCCGCCGCGAGGCGGTGTTGGCGCTGGGGGAGATCGGTCCGGCCGCCGCTGCGGCCGTCGAAGCCCTCGCCAAGGCGCTCGACGATAAAAACATCGTTGTCCGTTGCGGAGCGGCTTACGCCTTGGGACGAATCGGGCCGGCCGCCGAATCGGCCGAGCCGGCGCTGACCGAGATGGCCGAAAACGCCGATCCGATGTTGAAGACTTCCGCCGCTTGGGCATTGGCGAAAATCCACCCGCGGGACGAAACCCGTCGCGAAAAAGCCCTTGCCGCCCTTTCCGCGGCCTTGGGGGATAAAGACCGTCACGTCCGCCTGATGGCGATGCGGGGACTGGTCGATCTGCAACCGACGCCGGAAGCGATGCTCGCCGCCATCAAAAACGCCAATATCTCCGCCAAAGACGAGATCGTCGGCGAACTGCTGGTCGTTTCCGCCGGACTGGGTAAACCGGCCGTCCCCTTGCTGATCGAGTCGCTGCAAATCGACCGGGTCAGCCCTTTGGCCGCGTCGCTCTTGGGCCGGATGGGGCCGACGGCGAGCGAGGCCTTGCCCGCCTTGGCCGACGCCGCCGCAAACAGCACGAATCTGGCCGCCCGCTGCGAGGCCCTGCTGGCCATCGGCGCGATCGGGTCCGACGCGCCGCAGGCGGCGCGCACGGCCGCCGCCGCGCTGAATGACGAGGAAGAAGACGTTCGCTACGCCGCCTGCTTCGCGCTGGGCAAGATCGGCAAACCGGCCGCGGCGGTCGCGCCCGAGTTGGAAAAATTGCTGGCCGACAAGGACGAGCACCTCGCCTTGGCGGCGGCCTGGGCGCTGGCCCACGTCGAGCCGACTTCCGCCGAGATTGCCGCCCGATCGGTGCCGCTGCTAATCGCCGCCCTGAAGAACTCCGAGCCGCGGGTGCGTTGCGAGGCCGCCGTCGCCCTGGGATGCCTCGGTTCGCTGGCTAAAGACGCGGCGCCGGCGCTGAAGGAAGCGACCCGCGATAAAAACGATTTCGTCCGCGACGCCGCCGATGAGGCGCTGGACAGCATCGGCCGATAAGGCATCGATAACACATATCGTTTAGCAGCCGCCGGCACGGCGGCTTTTCGCGCGGCAAGGCCGTCGTACACACGGTTGCATGCGGCGGCGCGATCGTATACCATATCACGAAGTCGCCCCCTCCGCGTTTATCCTCCTAACTGGACTTTTGCAAATTTATCCCCTCTCCCTTTGGGAGAGGGGTTGGGATGAGGGCATGGGGGAAATCGCGCAAACAAGTCAAGGCGTTTTATGGCCGCAAGCCCTCGCCCTAGCCCTCTCCCGGAGGGAGAGGGGACTTTCATTTTCAAATTTGCAAAAGTCCAGTCCTAAATTAATTTCACTCGCCTGCTTTCCAGGAGCTTTCTCATGATCCAATCCGACAACGTCTCGCGCAGAAAGTTCATTCACAACGCCGCCGTGCTGACCGCCGGCGCCGCGGCCGCGCCGTATCTGATCCCTTCGGGCGCGCTGGCCGCGCCGGGCCGCGAGGGCGCCAACGAACGGGTCGTCGTGGGCGGCATCGGCGTCGGCCGACAGGGAACTTCCGACTTGAAAATCGCCAACGCCGCAAACCTGGTCCGCATCGCCGCCATCGCCGATCTGAACATCAAACGCGCCAAGGCGTTGGCCGCCAATTATGAGGCCGAAGCCTATCAAGATTACCGGAAACTGCTCGACCGCAAGGACATCGACGCGGTCATCACCGCCACGCCTGACCATTGGCGGTCGTTGATCTGCGTCCACGCCTGCCAGGCCGGCAAGGACGTCTACGCCGAGAAGCCGATGACGCTGACCATCGCCGAGGGCCGGCTGATGGTCGAGGCGGCGCGGAAATACGGCCGCGTCTTTCAGGTGGGCAGCCAACAGCGTTCGACGGCCGCCAACCGCGCCGGATGCCGAATGGTCCGCGAGGGACGGATCGGCAAGATCAAGAAAGTGCTCGCCGGCAATCTTCCCAGCCCGTGGGAGTGCGGCTTGCCGGCCCAGCCCGTGCCCGAGGAGTTGGACTGGGACGCATGGTGCGGCCCGGTCGAGCCGCTGCCGTATCACATCAACCTCTATCTGGCGCGGACGAACCCCGGCTGGATGTCCTTTCGCCCCTTCTCCGGCGGCGAGATGACCGCCTGGGGTTCCCACGGCCTGGACCAGGTGCAGTGGGCGCTGGGCATGGACGACGCCGGGCCTGTCGAGGTGTGGACCGAAGGGGACAAGCTCCCCACGCTCACCTACGCCGAGCCGGAACCGAACAATCGCGGCAACGGCATTTGCAACCGGCCGAAGGTCTTTTTCCGCTATCCCAACGGCGTCGTCGTGGAGGGCGGCGGCGGCTCCTGGAGCGGCGGAATCTTCGTCGGCGAAAAGGGAACTATCACCATCGAACGCAACCTCTGCAAGTCCGATCCGCCGGAGATCGTAGGCAAACCGCTGCGCGACAAAGAAAACCACGTCGAGCTGCACCTGCGGAACTGGATCGACTGCATCAAGAGCCGCGAGCGCCCGGCCGCCGACGTGGAGATCGGCCACCGTTCGGCCACGGTCTGCCACCTGGGCAACATCGCCCGCTGGACCGGCCGCCGGCTCCGCTGGGACCCGGCCCGGGAAGTCTTCCCCGACGACGCCGAGGCGAACGCATATCTCGACCGCCCGCGCCGCAAACACTACGAGTTGCCGAATACTATTTGACGGCGGTAATCGCCGTTGCCCTCGATTGATTCCGCCGCGCATAGGCCGCCGCGGCGGCGATCGCCGGCGCCAACAACATAAAGCCGGTCGGTTCCGGAACGGGGACGCCGATCCGATAGGTGAAAGAATCGCCGTCCCGTACAGGTTGAGGGAAAAAGCGGGTCATCTGCATCACGATGTCGCCGTTCAGCCGGTCTTCATAGGCCAGAAAATTGGAGAGTTGCAGGCTGCCGTTCTCGCCCGCTTGCAGCTCGTCGATCGTCACCAACGTATCCTCGATCAACAATAGATTGTCGGGGTCGACTTCGCCGATCACCAGCGGATATCGAGGGCTGTTGCCCGTGGGGTTGTTGTCGACGACGTTGCCGATCCAATAATACTTTCCGTTCGAGTGTTTTAGGAGTTGAGAACAACTGGCCGGCGAGAAGAAATTGTCGCCGTCCGTAAAGGTCCAGGGCGCCAAGTCCGACCAGGTGTGGCCCCCGTCCTCGGAGACGGAATACCACTTATAACCGGGGAGTTGGGGTTTAACGTCGTTGCTGCCTCGACAGACCATCAATATCTTCCCGTTTGGCATCTCCGTGATCGTCGGCTCGTCCGCGCCGCGGGTGGATTTAGCGGGATCGGCAATCACTCTTTCCGATACGTCCCATTCGATTTTCATGTCGTCGGTCCATGTGCCGATCAAGACGGCCGAGTCGTGGTAGGTGTACCCGCCGCCGGGGTTGTAGAGATCGCCGTTCGGGCCGAGTGGGGTGATCGCAATGGGTACGAGTATCTTTCCCGCTTGGCTCTTGATGGGAACGCACGGCGGGGCCCCCACCATGAAGGAGTCCTGTCCGACCCAGACGCCCTCGATCGGATGGTCCACCGTATATTCCGCTCCGTTTTGGACGACAAATTCGTTGACGGCGCATGTTTGTCCGCCGTCGTCGGAGACGCAATATCGCAGTTGCCAATGCTTCATCCCGTCCAGCGGATTGTCGTTGGGCAGAAGCCCCTCGAGCATCATTATCACGAAGCGGCCCGTCGCCGGATCGACAAAACCACCCCGATATTTTCGCCGCAGCGTCCCCTCCGAGGTCTCCTCGAACATGCCGTCGATCGCTTCCCAATCGGACCAGGTGGCGCCGTTGTTGGTGGAGAACCTTCGCCGCCAGTCGTCATGAATGTCGCTTGAGTATGAGGTGAAGGAATGGCACATCAGCGTCGTGCCCTGGGCTTGCGTGCAGAACGGCCCGGCCCAGACCACCGCGCCGGCCCCCGACGCCTCGATCGCCAACGTCTTGCTCTTCAACCACGGCAACTCGGTCCCCGTCGCGGAAGAGGTATACGAGTGGATTGTCAGGGAAGATATAACGACGCTTAACAGCAAACGATGGGAGTTATTCGAGGGTGTCCTGAAATTGAATTGATCTAAGCGCAAGGGACTCCAGTGGTTATGTTTCTTTTTCCACAAGGAAACCGTAACCCCTGGA
>JAFGLH010000222.1 GCA_016928165.1 Pirellulales bacterium
CAGGGTTCGGGGTTTAGAAGTTGGAAATCAGAAGCCCTCTAATCCCCAATCCCTAATCCCTAACCCCTTCGTCGTCCGCACTCCCACTGCCGTCGTCACCGACCTGGGCACCGAGTTCGGTGTCGAAGTCGACGAGAATGGAAACACCACCTCGCACGTGTTTCGCGGCGCAGTCGAGTTGCGTGCAATCAACGGAAAACGCCCCGGGGCCGCGCCCACCGAAGGGAGCGGCACAGTCCTGTTGAAAGCGGGCGAAGGCGCTCGCGTCGAGCGCCGCACGGACAGCTCTCTCACCATCCGCCGTAGCACAATGGAGGATTCCGACGCCATCTCACTAAGGCCCCGGATGCGGTCGAGAATCGATGTGTTTAGCACTGGCGTGGGATTGAAGGAGGGAGACATAGACCCTCGCTGGCAGATCGTCGCCCGCAGCGACGCGGCCGACTTCGAACCGCGTCCGGCCGCGGTGACTTCCATCACATACGGCACGTTCCGGGTGAACGACCCGGCCCGTTCCCAATGGATTTCCGTGGCCGGCGATTTACCCGATTTGCCTCCGGTCAGTTACACTTTCCGCACCACCTTCGAGTTGAACGGCGTTTCGTTGGAGACGGTGGTTTTGCAGGGCCGATTCATAGCGGACAACCACGTTGACGCCATTCGGATAAACGGCCGCTCCGTTCCCGTGCCCGATCATGGATACGAAAAGCCGTTCTACGCGTTTCACCCTTTCGCCATAAAAGACGGTTTTGTCGAAGGGACCAACGTGCTGGAGTTCGAGGTGAGCAACACGTCGCCGGACTCGCGGCCCACGCTCGTAAGCCCCATGATATTGCGGGTGGAACTGTACGGCAGCGCGTTTCGCGGACGGCAAGCCGCGCCCGCGGCTTCCAAAAATGAGCTTGAACAAAAAGGCAAATCGAAAGGAGGCAAGCATACGGACGGAACGTGAAGTACGCGGCGAAGGGGCGACGCGCCGCGGACGATTGTTCGCCGAAAACGCCCCGCAAATATGGTCTCGTGAGGAACACAACGTTTGTTCGCAGAGTATTGAAACCTTTTTTACCCTTTTTTTCAAGGAGTTGCGCCATGTTGTCAAAATTGACCGTATGTGTAATGTTCCTGTCTCTGGCCTTGGCGGTCCCCGCCGGCGCCACGATGATCACCATCGACGACTTCACCAGCGACACGCTCAATGCGAATTGGGTATCGTCCATCGTGCTCGCCCCCGAGCACAGCGGCACGTATAGCTTCGATACGACTACCCGCGCCGACGAGCTCACGACAACGATGTCCGGCTGGACGTCGGGCAACAAGCAGATCGTCTTGCTCCGCGACGACTATTCCCTGGATGTGGGAGAGACGTTGTATACGGACCTGACGAGCCTCAATTCGAATTTCGCCTATGCCGGATTATATATCACAACAGGCACCGGCGTTACCGCCCGCAAGAATGCCTTGTACATGACTGTACAAGATTATGTGTCTGGGGGCGCATATTACGCGCGAGCCGAGACGCTGTGGTTTGATAACAACGGAGGTGTCGCCGGCAACCAAGCTGGAACTAGTAAGATGTCTTACACGGATTTCGATGCGGCAACCTATATAGACACTTTGTACATCTCCCGCACGGCCGAGAACGTTTACGAGGTGGGCTATTACTTAACCAGCGATTCGTCGCAGGTGGTGTTGAAAACATTCACCATCACCGGCACAGGCAACCTTAATCCGGGCGCAGCGATCGGCTACTACGCCGACATCCGCGACAATGCCAGCGCAAGTTTCGACAATTTCCGCATGGACGTAGTACCCGAGCCTTCCACGCTGGCGCTGCTGGCCGCCGGCTTGGTCGGACTGCTCTGCTACGCTTGGCGTAAGCGGAAATAGAACATCACGGGGTTGGGGCGGCAATTATTGAACCGCCATTCCAATGTAAAAATCTTATACGGCGGATGGTGGACGCGGCGAGATCTTCGTCCACCTCCGCCGCTTGGAATCTCTTTAGGCGCGGAAATATCGATCCGGTGCGATTGAAAGGTAAAAGGAATGTCCGACCCGCAGCTTATGATGTACAATCCACGGGAAAACAAATCCGCCGACCGGAACCATACTTCCAAACCGGGGACCAGCGGCGTTTTTTTCTTTCCGCCGGTCATGGGGGCCTTCTTCGCGCTGATCGTCTTGACTCCGACCGCCACAACTCCGGCCGACGACGTAGAAAAACCTTTGCCCGAGATTGCTTCGCTGGCGACCCTGGCCCCGGGCTGGCAAGGGCAAATCGCCGCCCGGATTCCGCAAAGCTATTGCGGTTGGGGCCTTGCGATCGGCGACGCCGACAACGACGGCCGAAACGAAATCCTCGCCACCGGCTGTCCCGACAGCCGTTTGTATTTGTTGCGCAAGCAGAGCGATGCGTGGCAAACACGGTTGTTGGCCGACAAATTGGCGGACGGCGTGCCGGGGATGGGGCTTTGCGTAAAAATCCTCGACCTCAACGGCGACGGCCGCAATGAGATAATCTTGGGCACCGGTCAGGAATTGCATCCGATACCCGCCTTTTTCCACGTCATGCATACCGACGGGTGGCAAATCACCTCGAAGGTATCCGCCAGGCCGTGGAACCCCAAAAGCAGATTTACTCATAACTTCGGCTGCCACGACCTGGACGGCGACGGCGTTAAGGAGGTGATTGCCGCCTATTGCAGCAGCGGGGAGATCGTCCGCTACGACGCAACGGCCGACCTCGGCACCGTCAGCGCCCGGACGATCTACGTCAATCCGGGGTCCGGCGAGGACTCTTGGATCGCCGACGTCGACAACGACGGCCGGGTGGAATACATCGACGCCAACGGATACCGGCACGGGCAGGCCGACATACGCGTCTTCGAGTTCAACGACGACGGCTCGCTCGCCGCTCAACCGCGGATCGTCATCGCCGGCTACGACGGAAAACCGTGTTTTCTCGGGACCGTAGCCGTCGGCGACGTCGACAACGACGGACAAAACGAACTGATCGTCGGCTGGAGCCGGAAGCATGGCGACAAGATGGGAACGATTATCGGGTACAAGCTGGACGGCGCGGAGGCCCGGCTGACGTACACCATCGCCCGCGAAGATCCCGAGATGGGGGTCGGATATTTTGGACAGTTGATGCAAATAGCCGACGTCGACAACGACGGCCGAAACGAACTGGTGGTCGCCACCCGCGCCGAACCATTATCCGGCTCGACGGACCCCATGAGCCCGCTGCCCGGCTCGGCGTATATGTTCAGGGTTGGCGCGGACGGCTCGATCAAACGGACCATGCTGGCCCGGTTCGACAAGGACGCAGCCCAGTCCTGTTGGCCGGTGGTGGGCGACGCCGACAACGACGGGCTGAACGAACTGGTCCTGGCCACCGGCCAAGGCGACCGCAGCCGGCCGGGCACGTCATACGTGATTATGGTAGAGGTTTCCCAACCGTCCAAGCCGGCGTGCTGTCTACGGAGTCGATCGTTTCGCTGTCGTCCTGAGCCTGGCGTTATCCAAAAAAGGAAATTGCGGGAGTAGCAAAGGAACAACAAAATGTACTCACATCCGTCATTCATCGGCACCGCGCGGACGCGACGGCAGAGCACGCGTGTGTCACGGGCAAAACAGGTGGCACGGGCATCTTGTACGTGTACCCTCCGACGCTGGCGAGACGCCAGCGCCATCCACGCAAACACTGGCGAGACGCCAGTGCCATCCTTGCCCCCCATCCCTCGCCGGCCCCTACACGGTTTTACGCTGGTGGAACTGTTGGTCGTGATCACGATCATCGGCATCTTGATTGCGCTGCTGTTGCCGGCGGTGCAGTCGGCCCGCGAGGCTGCCAGACAACTCCAGTGCAAAAACCACCTCAAGCAGCTTGCTCTCGGTTGCCTGAACCACGAGAGCGCCACCGGCCGGTTTCCCACCGGCGGCTGGGCGTATGCGTGGACAGGGGACGCCGACCGCGGGAACGATTGGCGCCAACCGTGCGGATGGATCTACAATATCCTGCCGTTCATCGAGCAGCAAGCGTTGCACGATATGGGCACCGGTTTGCCCACCGATCAGAAACACGCCGCTCATCTCGATCGTATGTCCATTCCGCTCAGCATTTTGTATTGTCCCTCGCGACGGAATGCGATCGCTTACCCATGGAACCAGAGCAGCGCCGCCAACGGCGCGAAGTTGCTCAACATTAGCGACATGCCTTCGGTGGTGGGGCGCAGCGATTACGCCGCCAACGGCGGCAGCAGATACACGGACTGCGCCACTCCTGACTACCCGCTCTGGAAAATACCGTCGTCTCCTTTGAATAAATTCTCCGGGCCGGCCAGCTTAACGGAAGTCGAGAATCCTCCCGGAAAAATGACCACCAATGCCAGCACCACGTTCGCCAACGTTGCCAAAACGGCCACGGGAATCGTCTTTTCCGGCAGTCTGATCACGTTGGCCGACGTTACGGACGGCACCAGCAACACCTATTTGCTGGGCGAAAAATACCTCTCCCCCGACCGTTACGACACCGGCGTGGACTACGGCGACAACGAGGCGGCGCTGATCGGCGACAACGCGGACATCGTGCGTTGGACGGGATATACCGAAACAAGTCCATACTTGCCGCCGTTGCCCGACACGCCTGGAGCCCCTACTCACTTTATCTTCGGCAGCGCCCACGCCAACGGCCTGCACATGGCATTCTGCGACGGTTCGGTGCGGATGATCAGCTATTCAATCAAGGAGGACGTCCATCATTACTTGGGCAACCGCAAGGACGGCGTGGTATTAGACGCGAAAGATTTCTAGCCCGAGCGGAAGGCAAGCAGTGGCATCCACGGTGAAGCGGCTGGCGGTTTTACCCTTTATTCTATTCGGCCTGAGCGCTGCGGCGTGGGGCGGCGGGCCGGCGGCCTGGCCGGAAATCACCCGGGAATGCCGCCCCGGCGCATACTGGTGGTGGATGGGCAGCGCGGTCAATCCGGCCGATCTCACCCGCGAGCTTGCCCGCTATTGCGCGGCCGGCATGGGCGGCGTGCATATCGTGCCCATCTATGGAGCAAAAGGATGCGAAGATCAATACATCGAGTATCTCAGCCCGAAATGGATGGCGATGATGCACCACGCCGTCCGCGAGGCGGAGCGGCTCGACATGTTCGTCGATATGTCGCTGGGGACCGGCTGGTGTTTCGGTGGGCCGAACGTCTCCGATGAAGACGCCTGCGCCAATATCAAAGTCAATGCTTTTGACGCGCCCGCCGACAGTCGGTGGACGCATTCATTCGACCCCAAAGCCCTTCAAGTATTGGCTGCGTTCGCGCCGGACGGCAAGTGGATCGATCTGAAAGAAAAACTCGATTCCAACGGCGCGATTACCTGGCGTTCCGACGGCGTTCCGCGACGGATATACGCCGTTTTGCGGCGTCTCAGCGGGAGAAAAGTCAAACGCGCGGCGCCCGGCGGCGAGGGTTGGATGCTCGATCCGTTTTCCGGCGGCGCCGTCCGGCGTTATTTGGAGCGGTTCACCGAGGCGTTTGCGGCCAATCCCGGTCCGCGGCCGCGGGCGTATTACCACGATTCCTACGAATTCATCGCCAACTGGTCGCCCGATCTCTTGGACGAGTTCGCCGAGCGCCGCGGCTACCGCCTGGAGGGCGAGTTGCCCGCCCTGTTGGCCAAAGAGCCGGACGACCACGCCGCGCGTGTGAAGGCCGATTACCGCGAGACCGTTTCCGACATGATGATCGAGAACTATGCCCCAGTATGGATCGGCTGGTCGCGCGATCACGGCTCGACGACGCGCTATCAGGCGCACGGTTCGCCGGCGAACATTTTGGACCTTTATGCCTTGGCGGACGTCCCCGAAACGGAAATGTACGCCAAGGACCGGGACGTTCTGGTGGCGAAATTCGCCTCTTCCGCGGCGCACGTCGCCGGCCGGAAGTTGACGGCCGCGGAGACCGGGACCTGGTTGAAGGAACACTTTATCACATCGCTCGCCGACGTAAAAAAACTGGCTGACGAACTGTTTCTTGCCGGCGTGAACCACGTCATCTATCACGGCGCGTGCTATTCGCCGGACGAGGCCCCCTGGCCCGGCTGGCTGTTTTACGCCTCGACGCAAATGAACCCTCGCAACTCGATCTGGCGCGACGCGCCGGCGCTGAACGCCTACATCGCCCGATGCCAGGCGGTGCTTCAAGCCGGCCGGCCGGGCAACGATATATTGCTCTATTGGCCGATTCACGATCTCTGGAACGGCAAGCCGGGAAATAAAACAGACGATTTCCTGCCGCGCTATGGCGTTCACAACAGCCGATCGTGGCTCGATGAACGTTCGATCGGCGCGGTCGCCACGTTGCTTTGGAAGCGGGGGTATCGATTCGATTACGTTTCCGACCGCCAGTTGGTCGCCGCGCAAGTGAACCAAGGGCGAGCAACGCTGCCCGGCGGAGAATACGCGACAGTCCTCGTTCCCCCGTGCAACCTTATGCCTTTAGAAACGCTGAAGGCGCTGTTCGATCTCGCCGAAGCCGGCGCAACCGTGATTTTCGCCGACCATTTGCCGAAAGACGTCCCCGGCGCGGGGAATCTGGACAAACGCCGGTCGCAATTCGCGGAGACGTTGAAACGGGTATTATTCACTCAGCCCACGACCGACGGCACATTGCAAACGGCTTCCGTCGGCAGCGGCCGGCTGCTGGTCGGTCCCATCGAAGCCGGGTTGGCTGCCGCGGGCGTTGACCGCGAGGCGTTGACCGATCTGGAGGGACTGCAATTCATCCGCCGCACGCTGGACGACGGATATTGGTATTTCCTCAACTACCGCGGCCGACAACCCATCGACGGCTGGATTCCACTTTCAGTGGATTGCGGGGCGATTGCCATTCACGATCCGATGACCGGGCAAATTGGCACGGCGGCGACGCGAAATATCGACTCCGGCCGAACGGAGGTCTATTTGCGGATCGAGCCGGGGGAGTCGGTGATTCTGCGCGCCTTCGCCGACCGCCCCGCGACCCCGACGCCGCAATGGGATTACTATCACTCCTCAGGCGAACCCGTCGAACTGACCGGCAAATGGAAGATCGAGTTTATCGAGGGCGGTCCGAAGTTGCCGCATCCGTTGGCGACCGAACGACTCGTTTCGTGGACTGAGTTGGAGGACGAAGTGGCGAATAACTTCGCCGGCGCCGCCCGCTATACGCTGGTCTTCGACGCCCCCGAAACCGGCCGTTCGACCTGGCTGCTCGATCTGGGCCGGGTCTGCCATAGCGCTCGCGTTCGGCTGAACGGCCGCGATTTGGGGACCGTCTTCGCGCCCCCGTTCCGCGTTCTCGCCGATCGGCTCCAACTCAAACCGCTCGGCAACGTACTGGAAGTCGAAGCGACCAATCTATCCGCCAATCGCATTCGCGACATGGACCGGCGCGGCGAACGCTGGAAGAACTTCCACGACATCAACTTCGTCAGCCTTGATGGTAAACCTTTCAACGCCTCGAACTGGCCTCTTTATGATTCGGGCCTGTTGGGACCGGTCCGCCTTCGGAAACAGGAATCGTTCCAACCTTGAGCGAGAAAAGATATTCTCTGCCTTTGCAAGAGTGATTTTTGTTTTCTGGATGGCATCAGGATAGACTCCTAATACTACAGCGCTAAGTTGATATTGATCTGTTTGGATAAAATGGCGAAACTTGTGTCCTGCTGAGTCAAGGAGGACCAGACA
>JAFGLH010000032.1 GCA_016928165.1 Pirellulales bacterium
CTTGGTTTTGCCGCGAAATAAGGTGCGTGCAAGCACGCACCCTACGGATTCGGAGCTTTCCGCAACAGTAACTAATTCGACTTGTGCGAACCTTGCGCGGCGGGGACCGCCCAAAAAATGCCGAAAAGGAATTCCCCCATGTGACGTCTATGCCGCGCGGGTGTTACGAACCTTGGGGCGTCTTTCGCAAGCCGTTGCCGCCGAACATGAAGGTTAGCGACTATCTGCGCGAATTTGAGACTGGCGGCTTGCGGCGCTACACGGAAGACTTGCCCTTTGAGGACGTGATTGTCAGTGAACGGACGCCGCAACATGAAAGGATGATTGCGGGGCACCTCAGCATCAAGCCGCAATCATTCTTGCGCAGAATTGTCTACGCTTCGCTGCCGCTGGGCGCGGGCATGGTTGCCGATCCATTCATGGGATCGGGGTCAACGATTGCCGTTGCCGAAGCAATCGGGCTTTGTGGCGTGGGCGTTGAACGGTATAAAGACTATTATGACATGGCAAGGGTGGCGATTCCCCGCCTCAAGCGCCTTGAGATACCGGCGGTTGACTTGTCGGTCGGCGCACAAAAAGTCCTATTCTGATTCGACCCGGCAAATCCAATTTGCTTCCATCTTCTCAAATCCGGTTCGCGTCACACTGGCCATGATTGTTCGGGGGCTTGTTGCCGACCGGCCGGAGAATGCCCAATCGGATTTTGCCAGTTGCCCCCCGACCACTTTCAAGAAGCGGAAGGGCTTGGAGTCGATCCCTTGCGAAGCATCCCGCGCGCTGTTGGCATCGAAGACGAAAACCATAAGCCAAGTATCTTCGGCATTGTGCCCCTGCCAACCGCTCCCATGCCGTGACGCCTTGATTTCAATTCCTTCCGTTCCGTGTTGGCAGGCGTTTCGCTCATACTTGCCCGCTGGCACAAGGTCGGGGTGTCCGTTGTGGCAGGTGTTCTTCACCAGCGTCTTGCAATACTTCGGAATCGTCGCCGACATAAACTCGCCAACATGCTGGAAAAATTAGCGGGCATCAGGAACGATTCCATCCGTGGCAGTTGACGGGTGTTCAACTGCTGGTCCAAGAACCCCAGAAAGTCAAGAAAGTCGGTCATTGCCTTCTGGATGTGAACCGTGGTCAGACCACAAGGCAAGACTACGTTCTTGTTGAATCCGCGCAAATTCAGCGGGGATGGGGTGCAAGCCGTGGAATCGTCCATGATTTTCTCCATGTGTTCCTTCACCTATGGCGGACATTACTAAAGAGAGGCAAATTGGGTAAGACCAGTGTCTTGTTGTTTTTCTGCCCAAAGTGTGAAGGAAGTGGGGGCTTCTCGTAACAGGTTCTTTTGCCTTTGCCGACCGGTGTTATAATTGGGACGCGAGTCTTTTTAATAACCACATCATGTCGTCAATCTGAAGGAAACGTAAACTTGAGCGCGGACCTGAACACTACCTATCTCGGACTGAAACTGAAGAACCCGCTGGTGATCTCCGCCTGCCCCTTGACCGCGGAGGCGGCGGTGTTGAAACGGCTCGAACAGGCCGGCGCGGCCGCCGCCGTGCTGCCCTCGCTGTTCGAGGAGCAGATCGAACACGAGTCGGAGCAGATGGCCAAGGCGGAGGAATTCGGCACGGAAAGTTTTGCCGAGGCGCTGACCTATTTTCCCCGGCAGGACGACTACCGCACCGGGCCGGAAGAGTATCTGGAGTCGATCGAGGCCGCCAAGAAGGCGGTTTCCATTCCGATCGTCGCCAGTCTCAACGGCGCGAGCGCCGGCGGATGGGTCCGCTACGCCAAGATGATGCAGGAGGCCGGCGCCGACGCCCTGGAACTGAACGTCTACTTCGTTCCTGGCGAGATGGACATGACGGGCAAGGAAGTCGAGGACCGCTACTTCGAACTGGTCGCGGCGGTGAAGCAGTCGATCTCGATCCCGCTGGCCGTGAAGATCGGTCCATATTTCAGTTCGCTGTGCAACGTGGCCCTGCGGTTGGTCGAGGCCGGCGCCGACGGCCTGGTGCTGTTCAACCGCTTCTTCCATCCCGACATCGACCTGGAAAACATGGAGACCCATCCTCAGTTGCACCTCAGCGCGCCGGCCGAGCTGTCCGTTCCGCTGCGTTGGGTCGCCATGCTCCACGGCCGGCTGAACGCCTCGCTGGCCGCCACCGGCGGAATCCACGACGCCCAGGGATTGCTCAAGGCGCTGGCGGCCGGGGCCGACGTCGGCATGATCGCCTCGGTCCTCTATCAAAAAGGGATTGACCAAGTGGCCGCCATCCTCGCCGATTTGAGCAAGTGGATGGATGAGAAGGACTACGCCTCGGTCGAGCAATTGAAAGGGAGCATGAGCCGCGAGAACTGTCCCGATCCGGCCGCCTTCCAACGCGGAAACTACATGAAGACGCTAACCTCTTTCGTCGGCAAGGCGATTTAGCGGGTAGCGGACGGCGGACAGACGCCGGCGGCAATCCGCCACGCAAAAATCCTTGAACTCAAATGGTCTAATCGGACCTCCGTCCGCCAATGGTCGGCTCTTGAATCGGCGCGGGAACCGACGGCAGCCGGGGGCGAAAAACGTCCGAGACCGCCGAGAGGCTGCGGACGGCGCCGTGGGGCACTTCCCGGTGGCAGTCCCAGCAGCGCAGGTCTCCCGAGGCGTGTTCGGCCAAGGCCACTTCGGCGATGGTCTCGGCGTGGCATCGGCGGCAGTTGTTTTCCACCACGGGCACGGCGTCCGCGGAGAGGCGCATCACCTGCGGCTCCCAACGCATGGTGAACACGGTGGCGTGCCACAGCCCGTCCTTAGCCTTGAAGGCGTAATGGGCCGGCAACGAGGTGTGCGGCACGTGGCAGTCGTTGCACGTGGCCACCCCGGCGTGGCTGCCGTGCCGCCAGGTGACGTACTGCGTCGTCATCACGTGGCAGTTCATGCAGGTCTCGGGCGCGTCGCTAATATAGGACGCTGCCCGAGAAACGTGCAACACGAACGTTCCCGCCCCTAAAGCCGCTCCAATGGCCGCGAACGCGGCCGCTCGCCAGCCGGGAGACAGTATTCGCAACGCGACCAAGCGCCCGGCGATTCGCCAAAAGGAAACCATGCAAGATATTGTCGTCCAATCGGGCGGCGCGTCAACTGTCCTGTTTTTTCAGTCGAAATGCCGCAAGAAGGCGATATAGTGTATAATACCGGTACCCGCGCTCCGCACGGGGGCCGTAAAATTTGCCGAGAATGAGAACGAGAATTTAAAGGAGCAACGCAAATGGACCGCAGGAAATTCATCGAGCAAGCGGCCGCCTGGTCGGCAGGAGCCTGTCTGGCGACGCCGATCTTCGACGTCCAAGCTGTCATGGCGGCCGAAAAAAACCCCGACAAAAAATCGATCTTGGTCGTCGCCGTGGGCAAGGACTACTCGTCGCTGGTCGAGACGGTCCTCAAGCCGCTTGGCGGGATGTCGGCTTTCGTCAAGAGAGGCGACAACGTCGTGGTCAAGCCGAACATCGGCTGGGACCGCACGCCGGAGCAGGCGGCCAACACCCACCCCGAGGTGGTCAAGGCCGTCGTGCGGCAATGTCTCGACGCCGGGGCCAAACGGGTGCTGGTCTTCGACCGGTCGGTCAACGACGCCCGACGCAGCTACGCGAGAAGCGGCATCAAGGCCGCCGTCGAGTCGCTCGACGACGCGCGGGCCAAATGCGAATACGAAAACAAGCGCGATTACGTGCCGGTGAAGATCGCCGACGGCAAGTCGCTCGACGAGTTCGAGTTCAACCGCAAGGCCCTCCCGCCCGAGTGCGACTGCTATATCAACGTGCCGGTAGCCAAACACCACGGCCAGGCGAAGCTCACGTTGGGATTGAAGAACGCGATGGGAGCGATCGGCGGCAACCGAGGCATCATCCACCGCGACCTGCACCGGCGGATCGCCGATCTGAACCTGGTGATCCGGCCGAAGCTGACGATTATCGACGCCACCCGGATACTCTTGCGCCACGGCCCGACCGGCGGAAAGCTCGAGGACGTGCAAGTGCTGGACACGTTGATCGCCTCGGCCGACACGGTGGCCGCGGACGCCTACGCCACGACGCTCTTCGGCGAGAAGCCGGATTATTTAGGGTCCACCGTGGCCGGGGCCAGGCTCGGCCTGGGCGAGATGGACCTCGCGAAAGTGGAGGTCGTCAAGGCGTGACGCCCGATTTCCTCGGGCCGGCAGTCAAACTGCCTCCCCAAAGAGCGCGGCCGGCGGCCGCGGCTTTACGATGAAACGATTGTTGCGGATTCCCTGGCGATGGCGGCGGCGGGCGGCGCAATTGGCCGCGCTGGCGCTGTTGTTGTGGCTCTTTCGCCGCACGGCATACAGCGGCGAGGACCAATTGACAGGCGGAGAAAACATATTCTTTTGTTTCGATCCGCTCTGCGGCGCGGCCGCCATGATCGCCGCGCGGCAGTTTATCGCCCAGTTTTGGCCGGCGTTGGTGGTAGTGTTTCTAACGCTCGTTCTGGGACGTTTCTTCTGCGGCTGGATTTGCCCGCTGGGGACGCTATTGGACTGTTTTCATCGAATCCTGCGGCCGATTGCCCGACGGACGAACCGCTTGAGCGGCGGAGCGCCTTCGCGGCTCCGCCCGGTCCGCTACATCCTGCTGATCGTGGTCCTCGCGGCCGCCGTATTTTCCTTCCCGCTGGTCGGACTAGTCGATCCATTCGCCCTTCTGTTTCGCGGCATGACGTTTTGGGGCGATCCGGCGCTCCACGAGGTCGCTTACGCCGGCTTCGAGCGGCTCGACGGGCGCTGGGGCGCGGAGTCGATCGAACCGTTCGTAGTGGAACATTTGCTTCCCTTTCGGGCCAACGTGTTTAGATTGGCCGGCGTCTCGGCGGCGATCCTGGCGTCGATCTTCGCCTTGGAGTTGGTTGCCCGACGGTTTTGGTGTCGGTATCTGTGCCCGCTCGGGGCGATGCTCGGCTTGTTGGGCCGCTGGTCGCCGATCAAGCGTTTGCCCGCCGGCACGTGCAAGTCGTGCAACCGCTGCGCCGAGTTGTGTCGGATGGACGCCTTAAGCGACGGTTTGTCGGCCGAGGACTGCACGCTTTGCATGGACTGCGTCGATCTATGTCCCAGGGGCATCGCCAGGTTCGCCCCGAGGCGGCCGAGCAGCAATCCACGCCCGGTCGATCTCTCCCGCCGCGGGGCATTGGCGGGGCTGGCCGTCGGCGCGGCGATTCCCGCCTTGGCCGCCGCGGCGCGCGCATTCCGGCCGCGAGAGAAAGACCCTTATCTATTGCGTCCGCCCGGCGTCGACGACGAGGATTCCTTTCTCGATCTCTGCGTCCGCTGCGGCGAGTGCATGAAGGTCTGTCCGACCGGCGTATTGCAGCCGGCCGTTTTGGAGTCGGGCGTGGAGGGGATGTTTTCGCCCCGACTGGTTCCCCGGTTCGTCTTCGAGCAGACCTACTGCGAATTGAATTGCACGCTCTGCGGCCAGGTCTGTCCGAGCGGGGCCATCCCGCGCCTCTCCGAACAGGCGAAGCTCGCTCGACCGATCGGCAAGGCCTATATCGACCATGATCGCTGCCTTCCGTGGGGAAAGGAGACGCCCTGCATCCGCTGCGAGGAGATGTGTCCCGTGCCGGAGAAGGCGATCAAGATTCTCAACACGTATACGATCGTCAACGCCGACGGCTTCGAGTTGGAAATACAGCAGCCCTACGTGGACCGCGAATTGTGCGTCGGCTGCGGCATTTGCGAGAGCAACTGTCCGGTGGAAGGCCCCTCGGCGATTCGCGTCCGCCGCGTCGACGCCCCCGACCCGGGCACGGAGACCAAGCTCGAGCCCACCCGCCGGGGGCCGTACCCTTTTCGTCGCGAGGGGTAAATCTCAAACCTGTTCCAAACGGTAGCGGCGTATCTTGCGGTCGAGCGTGGAACGTTCGATGCCGAGGATGCCGGCCGCCTTGCTTTTGTTCCAGCCGGTGTGGTTCAACGTGTTGAAGATATGGCGGCGTTCGACGTCGTTGAGCGAGGCCGGCCGGAACCCGTCCGAACCGGGGGCCGACATTTCCGTGTCGCCGGCGGTGGCGAGTTTCGTGAGCAGCAGGTCGTCGACGTCGATTTCGTTTGCGCGGCAGAGGACGACCGCCCGTTCAACCACGTTTTTCAGTTCCCGCACGTTGCCCGGCCAGAGGTATTTTTGGAGTTGATCGGTGGCGGCAGGCGTGAATCCCTTGATCTTCCGTCCCGTCTCGGCGTTGAACTTTTGCAGAAAATAATCGGCCAACAAGGAGATGTCCTCCTTGCGTTTTCTCAGCGCGGGGACGACGATCTCCAAGACGCGGAGTCGAAAGTAGAGGTCGCGGCGGAAGCGGCCGTCGGCCACGTCGCGTTCCAGGTCGCGGTTGGTGGCGGCGATCACCCGCACGTCCACCTTCACCGGCTTGCTGCCGCCGACGCGCTCGAAGGAGTGCCCTTCGAGGACGCGGAGAAACTTTGCTTGGAGAGAAGGACTCATCTCGCCGATCTCGTCGAGCATCAAGGTGCCCTTGTGGGCGGCCTCGAACTTGCCGATCTTCCGCTCGGTGGCGCCGGTGAACGCGCCCCGTTCGTGTCCGAACAACTCGCTGGCCAACAGATCGGCCGACAGCGCGGCGCAGTTCAAACAGATGAAGACGTTGTCCTTGCGCTGGCTGTTGTAGTGAATTCCGCGGGCGACGAGTTCCTTGCCCACCCCGCTCTCGCCGCGAATCAGGACGGTGGAGTTGCTGTCGGCGGCGCGGGCGATCTCGTCGGTCACCTGGCGGATGGCCGGGCTGCGGCCGATGATGTCGCTGCGGATGCCCAGCCGCTCGCGAAGCTCGACGTTCTCGCTGCGGACGCGGCTGAGGTTGTCGGTCAATTCCTGGCGGCGGA
>JAFGLH010000223.1 GCA_016928165.1 Pirellulales bacterium
CACACGGCGACGATGCGGCCGAATTTTGCGGCCTCGCGTGAAATATAACAGCCGCGCCCGCCGACGCCGATGCAACCCACGGTCGGCCGG
Organism: Pirellulales bacterium; assembly: GCA_016928165.1. Taxonomy (GTDB): domain Bacteria; phylum Planctomycetota; class Planctomycetia; order Pirellulales; family Thermoguttaceae; genus JAHIKV01. The sequence goes on from JAFGLH010000223.1 coordinate 91, forward strand.
TCATCGCCGGCGGGCGGCTTGGCGTCGTCGGCCCACGACCGAAGCCCGCCGCCGAGGATGGCCACCGAACCAACTGCACCGACCGAGGTTTTCAGAAAATCACGCCGCGCCAGTCTTGGATTGCCCATGATGAGTCCCTTTGGAAGTATAAGAGGATAGTGGCAATTTTTTGGCCGCAGGCCGCCGGGGTGCTGTGGATGCTGGCGGGGGAAATGGGGTGGCGGCCCGGCTCCCCTCATTATAGCAAATCCGCCGCCGGGCGCGAATCGCCTAAGGCCGCCGGGCGCGGCAAGGGATTTTGGCGGTATCCGCTGGAGGGCCACGCTCCGTCGTGGCCGCCAGGCACGGCTCAAGAAGATGGCCGGGGCGGGGAGCGAGCGTCTTGGTTGCAAAATCAGCCCCGGCCAACGCCTCCCTTTGGATTTCAGCGTTTCCAAAAGGTGGCCGGAGTGGAAAGATGAGCATCCACGGTGTCGGGACAACCCCGGCCACCACCTCCGCTGCGGTGTTGCCGTTGTGTCGCGGGACGGCCGGGGCTCGGAGCGAGTCGCCGTGGAGCCTGGGGCATGTCACCCCGGCCGCCGCTTGTTTCCTTTCATTCCATCAGGTCGAACAACGCGTCGAGCGAAAGCCGCCGGTACGCCGCCTGACCCAGGTCGTCCAGGGTGCGGCGTTGTCCGACGGCGTTCCATGGGCTAACGTCTTTCAGTTCCGGCATGATTTCGAGAATTTGCTCGATCAACATTTGGGCCATGCGCTGGATCGGTGCGCTGTCGGCACGTTCGCGGATGGCGGCCGCCGTTTTCATGAGTCGGAGAACCTGCGCGCGTTTCAGTACGGGCGGCGAGAGCGATCCGTCGCCGTCGACCAATAGTTCCGCGACGGGCACTCCCAGCGCGGCTTGCCATTGGTAGAGCCGGCTCAACGGCATATCGACCGTCTGTTCCTCCTCGGATCGAACGCGCTTGACGTCGGTTCCCAACCGTCGGGCGACCGCCCGGCGCGAGAGCCCCTCGCGACGTCGCACCGCGGCAATCTGATGCAGCGCGCGCAGCCGGCCGACTATTCCCACCGTCGGCGTGAAGGACGATTCCAGCGACGCGGCGCCTGATGGATGATCAACGGTGCTCATGGCAAGTCCTTTCCACGGAAAACGGTTTTCTCGGCCGCCGCAAGCGCAATCGCATCCGTCTTGGCTGCTCGGGTGCAAACACGCAAAGCGCGACCTACAAGAAGAATGCGATCACCGTTGCATACGGTTTGACACCACTTGCCCTAGTGTCAAAAGACTCGGTTTTTTACCGACCCGTCGGCGAAACACCGCAATGAAGGCTTGAAGAGAAGGGCCTCTGCTCCCGGCGCCTTCGACTTTATTATAGCAAATGCCCGGCGTCGGACAAGGGCTGCCGCGAATCGGATAAATTATCGCTCGCGGCGGCTGAAATAGGGGCCGTTTCCCGCGCCGGAGGTCCGGGCGAGGTCTCGGCTTCAAACCAAGCGTCCTTCATCAAAACAAACGGGCTATTCGCCCAAGGCGAAGTCGCGCAGTTTGCGAAGATACTTGGGACGGTCCACTTTTTCGGCCGGGGAAGAGCCGGACTGGGATTCCTTTTGCGGGCGCCGGCCGAGCCGTTTTTCGCGCGGCATCTTGCCGGAGCCGCCGAGAGCCGCCGGCCGACTCGCGCCGCGCCGGCCGATCTCGATTTCGTACCAGGAATCGCCTTGTCGGACCAGGGACGCCATGAGCTGCGTTTGCTCCTCGAGCGACTCTTGAATCCCGCGAATCGCCCGGCGATCGACCATCCGAAAGCTCTCCTCGCCGCCCCGGCGCTTCCATCCCAGCCATCGGGCACGCCGCCCAGAATCGCCGGGTCGCCCGAGAACCATGGGATGCTCGTCGATCGCCCACCAGAGCTTGCGGACTTCGTCCAGGGCTAAATCACCCGCATAATCCCGCAAGAAAATGACTTCGCCCGAACTGTGCCGCAGGCCCGTCCGAATGGCGGCCGACCGACCCAGCGGTTTGGCGTGATGAACCGCGCGAAGTTGTGGATACCGCGAGGCCAGGTCGTCGGCCACTTCAAGCGTGGCGTCTTTCGAGCCGTCGTCGATCACGATCAGCTCGAATCGGGAGGTCAGTTCCGGCAGAATCTCCAGAATCTCCAGAATCGTCGCGGCCAGCGTCGATTGCTCGTCGCGCACCGGCAGCAACACGCTTAGCGATCGTTCCACGACGGCACCTTTGAGTTCAGGGAGGGAGGAAGAGAGGACCACGGAATATTTCGACCGGGCCAAGGCCGTGTCTGCAATCCACTCGGGCAGCGAAGCTTTGCACCGTTGGTAGCGGCACGATCGGTCGTTCGGCTTGCAACGACGGGGTAGCCGCAGCCTCGTGGCGGATACCGCGGCCAAGTCCTGGAAAATGACAGGTGAACCAAGCTGTGTCACAAGCTGTCTACCCATTTCAAGGGGTAAATGCTATTTGTTCGCGGGACATTTGCCGATCGAGAAACGGCGAATGAACCGGGACGGAAATCCCCCCAAAAGAACTCCACGCTGGCAACCTGCTCCGCGCTGGGGTATCTTGAATAGCTTTGCGGATTTCGCCATTTGACTGATGGGTTGCCGAGAGGAGTGATTTTTTCCGTGTCCGAAACGTCTGATTCCGGTCCCGATTTTGCCAAGGGCGGCGGATTGCTGCCGGCCATTGCCCAGGACGCCGCCGACGGCACCGTCCTGATGATGGCTTACATGAACGCCGAAGCCTACGCCGAAACATTGGCCACCGGTCGGGCCGTTTATTTCAGCCGCAGCCGCAACCGTCTCTGGCGCAAGGGGGAAGAAAGCGGCAACGTGCAGGAAATCGAAGGCGTCTACTTGGACTGCGACCGCGATACGATTCTGCTCCGCGTTCGGCAGATCGGCCGGGCCGCGTGCCACGAGGGCTACCAAAGCTGCTTTTTCCGCCAGGTCACGCCCGAGGGACTGAAAATCGTCGGCCGCCGCGTGTTCGACCCAAACGAAGTCTACGGAAAACCAAAGAACGGATAACCGCCGCGCCCGCGGTCAGTAAAAAACCACGAACCACGATATTCCTTTACGATGTCCTGCATTCTGAAATTGGGAATTCCGGCCGGCAGCCTTCAGGAGGCGACCGCCGAATTATTCCGCCGCGCCGGCTACCAGATCACGTTCCACTCGCGGAGCTACTATCCGACGATTAACGACGACCGGATGGAATGCCTCTTGATCCGCGCCCAGGAAATGGCCCGCTACGTCGACCAGGGCGTGCTCGATTGCGGGCTGACCGGCCGCGACTGGATCATGGAAACAGGCGCCGACGTCCACGAGGTCGCCGAGCTGGTTTTCTCGAAGGTGAGCCGTCGGCCGGTGCGCTGGGTCCTCTGCGTGCCCGAGAACTCGCCGGTCCAAACCGTCAAGGATCTCGAGGGCAAGCGGATCGCCACCGAGGCAGTTGGCCTGACCCGACAGTATTTGGCAAAACACGGCGTCTCGGCCCAGGTCGAGTTCAGTTGGGGCGCGACCGAGGTTAAACCGCCTAAACTGGTCGACGCAATCGTCGAGGTGACCGAGACGGGCAGCTCGCTCCGGGCGAACGGTCTGCGGATCGTCGACGAAGTGCTTCAAAGCACGCCCCGGCTGATCGCCAACCACCGCTCCTACGCCGAATCGGCCAAGCGGCAGATCATCGACGACCTGGCGCTGATGCTCCGGGGAGCGATGGCCGCCGAGGGCAAGGTCGGCCTGATGATGAACGTCCCGCGCGGCGGCCTCCAGAAGGTCCTTTCGCTGCTCCCCGCATTGCAAAAACCGACCGTCGCGAACCTGAGCGACGAAAACTGGTGCGACGTCACCACGATTCTCGACGAATCGGTCGTCCGCCAGATCATCCCCCGGCTCAAGGCAGCCGGCGCCCGGGGCATTGTCGAGTATCCGTTGAACAAAGTGATCGATTAAATCTCCCCGCATCGTTTCCTTTTATCGCGACATTTCAGCCGATTGGCGGTAATTACGGTTAGCCGTCGAGCCTGCTCGACGTTTGCCAAAACATGGCGTGCGAACGCCGCGCGGGCCCGGCGGCTAACTTTATTCTTGCCGGATTACTCCAAACGGCCGAGGTGTTGCCCCTTTATTACTTTTTTCATGGGGAGAGAATCGCCATGGTACGACATCTTTGGGTAGCCGTTTGTGGAATCGTGATGGTGGGCGTCCTGGGCGCCGGGGCCGATCAGGCCGGTCTACCGTTGCTCGTTTCGGAGGACTTCGAGGCTGGCGCGGACCGCTGGGAACCAACCGACGCCAAGGCGTGGCGGATTGTCCGCGCCGACTCCGGCAACGTTTATGAACAGTGGAAAACCAAAAGCAAATACTCGCCGCCTTACCGAAGCCCGTTGAACATCTCGCTGCTCAAGGACGTCGTGGTCGGCGATTTCGTTCTCACGGCCCGGGTCAAGAACACGGCCAACAAGGCGGGCGCCCACCGCGACGTGTGCATTTTCTTCGGCTATCAGGACCCGGCCAACTTTTACTACGTTCACATGGGCCGGCGGCCCGACCCACACTCGAGCCAGATCATGATCGTCGACGACGCGCCGCGGCGGATGATCACGAAGAACAAGTCGCCCGGCATCCCCTGGGACGACTGTTGGCACGACGTCAAAGTGGTCCGCCGCGTCACGGACGGCGCCATCGAGATTTACTTCGACGACATGAAACAACCGAGGATGATCGCCTCGGACAAGACGTTCGCCTGGGGCCGGCTCGGCATCGGCTCGTTCGACGACACGGCCCAATGGGATGACATCAAGATTTACGGAAATCGGGTCGAGAAACCGTAGGGTCGGTCTCACCATTGATTTCGACAAACACAAACCCCACCGGGGCCTGCTAGCCCCGGTGGGGTAATCCATTCAAATCACGTTCCAAGAGATTCCGTTTTCCCGGAGAATGCCCATGACGCCCGAACAGCGGCTCGCGGCCAAGCTGGCCGAACTCAAGCTCGAATTGCCCGCCCCCGCGGCTCCCAAGGGACTCTACCGGCCCGTGCTGGTGGTCGACGGGCTGGCCTACACGTCGGGCCACTTGCCGGTTGAGGCCAACGGCGAGCTTATCACCGGCCGGGTTGGCGACGAGATAGACGTCGAGGCGGCCCAACGAGCCGCCTTACTCGCCGGATTGGGAATCCTCGCCTCGCTTCGCGCCGAGTTGGGTAGTTTGAATCGGGTCCGCCGCCTCGTGAAACTCCTGGGCATGGTCAACGGCACGCCCCATTTCATCCAGCAACCGGCCGTAATCAACGGCGCCAGCCAATTGATGGCCGACGTGTTTGGCCCCGAAAACGGCGTCGGCGCCCGCAGCGCTTTCGGCGTCGGTTCGTTGCCGTTGGGCGTGCCGGTCGAAATCGAAGCCGTTTTTGAGATTGAGCCGTGAATCCTTTAACCAATGATCGATTCGCGGCTTCTTGCGGCGTAGAACTGGTCGAGTCGCGGCCCGGCCGCGCCACGACGCGGTTGGCCATCGACGATCGCCATTGCAACGCGGTCGATCTGGTCCACGGCGGCGCGATTTTCACCCTCGCGGCGTCGGCCTTTTTCGCCGCCTGCAACGCGGCCGGCAAAACGGCCGTCGGCATCAACCTGGGCATCACCTACCTGCAACCGATCTCCAGCGGCGAGCTGGTCGCCGAGGCCGAGGAAATCGCTCGGTCGCGGCGCCTCGCCCACGCCGAAGTCCGCGTGGTCGACGACAAAGGCCAACTCGTCGCAAAACTCGTGGGCACTGCGGCGATCCGCGACTGAGAACCCGCCGGAATTGACGCTCCCTTGCTTGCGCGGCTATAATTCACCACCCAACCGATCGGGTGGATGCGGCCCATTCCGCCAAGAACCACCCGCCGTCCGCGAATGTATATTTGGGGATAAGGTTGCGGCGCCGCGAGCGTTGTCCTATTGACTTTTGCACGGCCAATGAACCGAGGCCGACTAACGGGAGGCCGGTAAATGGGCCAGATACGTTGGCCCAACGGGTCGTTATCCAAGCA
>JAFGLH010000224.1 GCA_016928165.1 Pirellulales bacterium
TGCCTGTCCCCTTCACCGCCGAGGGGGACAGTCCCATTTTCGCGGTGAACCGCGAAAATCGGGACAGTCCCCTGTGAACGATTACGCACAATCAATCCGTATCAACACAACCAAAAAGGGGGGGGGTGTCGATATAGCGGCGCCGTGAATCAGTTTGTTCACACCCGAGATGGGTTTAATTCCACCAAGCTCATACGACCGATGGCCGGAAATAAACCATTAAGTGCTTGAATGGCAACCACTTATGCATTATTTCCTCGTCATCCTCGGATAACGCCGGCCCCTGATAGGATGCAAGTCGCTTCCAACCGACGTAAACGGTATTCGATTTGCTTAGTAGGCTATGATATGGTGGAGGAGTGCTGATAATGCTTGGCAAAGCGCTTTTAAGTTGGGTAGAATAACTGTAGCCGAGTTTTATGTTTGGTTGAACTGGGAAATCTTTGCGTGCCGGAAGGTTGTTTCGGAACTCAACCTCCTCGGCGCACGCGATACATTTTTAGCCGGAGTAGTCACGCCATGTGCAAAAAAATCTTCGTTGGGTTAATCGTACTGCCGCTGACGTTGACGGCCTTGTGCGCGATTTCAGAGAGATCAGCGGTCGCGGCGACGCCCGACGCGCTCGCAGTCAACGTGGAAACATTCGCTCCGCCCGACGGCGGCGACTACTTCGCGCTGACAATAAAACCGACGGGCGCCGCGCCGACGGCTGGATCCCGCGACATAGTTGTGGCGTTCAACACTTCCGCCAGTCAAACGGGCGAGTACCGGACAAAGGCGATCGAGGCGTTGAAGGGATTTTTGGCCGGTCTTGGCGACGGCGACCGCGTCCGCTTGATGGCCGTCGATCTGAACGCCGTTCCCTTGACCGAGACGTTCGTTGCGCCCGACGGGCCTGAGATGGCCGGGGCCGTAGCGGCGCTCGAAGGCCGCGTGCCGCTGGGGGCCACGGACATGGCTAAGGCCGTCGAGGGATTTTTGGACAGTTACGCGGGCGCATCCACGCGGGGCCGCGCGGCGGTTTACATCGGCGACGGCCGCAGCAGCGCGAACCTGATCGGAGTGGAAGAGTTTAAGAAGCTATCGGCGCGATTGGCCGACGCGCGTGTTCCGCTGAGCAGTTTCGTCGTCGGGTTGCGGCCCGATCCGCGTCTACTCGGCGCGCTTGCCGTGCAGAGCGGCGGAGCAATGATTTTCGACGCGGATTCGCTTTCCGGCAAAGCGGCGGGGGGAAAGCTGGCGGCCGCCGCCGACGCAGCCGTGCTCTGGCCGACTTCCGTAGCCTGGCCGGCCGCGTTCTCCGAAGTATTTCCAAAACGCTTGCCTCCCTTGCGGAGCGATCGAGAGACCGTGGTGCTCGGCGTTCTCAAAAAGGGGACCGATCCGCTGAAGGTTGAAGTATCGGCCGACGGGGTTTCGGGAAGTGAAAAGTTCGCCTTCGACGTTCCGCGGGTCGCCTCCGACGACAACAACCACTATTTGCTGACGTTGGTGGAAATGGCGCGGAGCGACGGCGGCCTGACGCTGCCTTTGATCGGAGCGGCCGGTCTCGACGAGGCGCGGAGCGAGATCGGCGCCGGAGTGCGCGGTCTGACGCGACTTGCCCGGGAAGCGCTCGCGGCGGACAATCTTGACGCCGCCGATCGGCTTATTTCCGAGGCCCTGCGCCACGACCCGAACGATGCCGAAGCGCTCGCGGTCCGCGGCGCATTGGACAAGCGCCGGCAGGGCGTGGCGGCGAAAGAGCTTCCCACCCCGCCGAGCGAACCGGCGGCTGCCGACGGCGGAGATCCAGACGATTTGAACTTAGTTGGGACCGAACCGCCCGCGGGCGCGTTGGCCGAAAAATTCGCGCACGATCGGCGGGTCATCGCCCAGAAGATCAAGGCCGAAGTGCAAAACACGCTCAGCCAGGCCCGCTCGATAATGGGGACCGACCCGGAAGCGGCCATTCAAGAATTGAAATTCCGCTTGCAGGAGGTTCGTCAAGTGACGGCCTTGGAGCCAGACGCGAGGGACCAGTTCATCGACATGCTTCAAGCTGCCCTGCGCGAGGCGGAGCGTAGTAAGATCGAGGTCGAATACGCCCGGCAGCAGCGTGAAGAGAACGTCGCCGCCGCCCGGGAGCGGATGCTGATAAACGAAAACCTCATGCGCGACCAGGAAAAGGCCCGCCAGTTGATGGAGCGATTCAAGTCGCTGATGGACGAAGGCCGCTATCGCTACGCGGAAGAAGTCGCGGCCGTCGAGGCGCGGAAGCTCATTCCCGATTCGCCGGCGCCGGTATCAGCCGAGCATTACGCCCGCATGGTCGGCTATTACAACGACTTCATGGAGTTGCGTCTTGCCCGGCAAAAGGCAGTCGTGGACGTGCTCTACCAAGTCGAGAAATCCCACGTCCCGTTCCCGGACGAGCCGCCGATCGTGTATCCTGACGCCGAGGTATGGCAGGAGTTGACCATTCGCCGCAAAGATAGATACAGTTCGGTGGACTTGGCGAAGCGGGGCAGCGCCGAAAAGAAAATCGAGGAGGCCCTGAAATCGCCCACCCAACTGGAGTTCATCGACACTCCTTTGGAAGCGGTTATCGACTACTTGAAGGACCTGCACAAGATCGAAATCCAACTCGACACCAGGGCCTTGACCGAGGTGGGCCTCGGCACCGACACGCCGGTCACGAAGAACTTGAAAGGGATCTCGTTGCGTTCGGCCCTTCGGCTGATGCTTCGCGATTTGGACCTCACCTATATGATTAAGGATGAGGTGTTGTTGATCACAACTCCCGAAGTGGCCGAAAACGAGCTTACCACCAAGGTCTACCCGGTTGCCGACCTCGTTCTGCCGATCCCGCCACCCGGCTCGATGGGAGGCATGGGAATGATGGGAGGCATGGGCGGTATGGGTGGCATGATGGGAGGCATGGGCGGCATGGGTGGCATGATGGGTGGCATGGGTGGCATGGGTGGCATGGGTGGCATGGGTGGCGGTATGTTCAACCTGCCCCCGGACCTGCTGCCAAAAATCCCCGAGGGCGGATTCAGGGCCTTTTCCGTCAAGGACGACGTGAACTCGCTCGACAATGCCGCTTCGGCCAATACCAAGCCCTCGCAAGCCGAGGCCCCCGCGGCGACCGACAACCGGCCGGCCGCGATCGAAATCGAGTTCGACAAGGGCGCGAAGCCGGAGGTTGTTTGGGAGGAGTATTTTTCCAAGAACGAGCCGCAACCGAAGGCCGTCCGCGACGCCGTTCGACGCCTGCGCGACGAACAGAAGTTCGACCATGTGATCGCGCTGATTGGCGCCGCTTTGCGACATCGCCAGTGGCAGCCCTGGATGTACGAGGCGCTGGCGTTGGCAATGGCGGCCGAAGGTCGTCCGAAAGCTGAGATTGAACGGGCCGTGATGTCGGCGGTCGATTTCGCCAACACCACGGAAGACCTGTTGCTTGTGGGAACGTTTTTGGAGCAGATGGGGTTGCAGAGCCGCGCGATCCAGGTCTATGGTCAAGCCGCCGAAATCGATCCCCTCCGCCCGGAACCTTACATGTTGGGAATCAAGGCCGCGCAGGCGATCGACGACGTTGAAGGGTTGAAGTGGGCGAGCATCGGCATCCTCAGCCACGCCTGGCCCGAGGAGTTGATCAAGGTTTGGAAGTCGGGGCTGGGCGTTTCGAGAGAAGTGTTGGACCGCCTCCGCACGGAAAAGAAGACCAAGGAGGCGGACGCATTTCTGGCCCAACTCGACGAAGCCGTCCGACGCGATTGCATCGTCGTGGTCAAGTACACCGGCGAGGCGGACGTTGACATTACGGTCGAGGAACCCGGCGGGACCATTTGCTCGCTGCGCAACCCGAGGACCACGGGGGGCGGACTGCTGCTGGGCGACGGCATTTCGCAAGTCGGACGCGACAGCTACGGCGGCCACTGCGAGGTCTATGTTTGCCCCAAGGCATACGACGGCAAATACAAGGTGCTGCTCCGCCGCGTATGGGGCCAAGTGACGACGGGAAAAGTCAGCGTCGAGGTGATTACCAACCTGGGGACTGCTTCCGCCACGGACCAACGCAAAAAAATCCCCCTTGACAACGACGAAGCCCTCGTCACCTTCGACCTGAAAAACGGCCGCCGCAAGGAGCCCCTGGCCCAGCGGCAAGTGGCCAACGACATCAAGGGTCAACTCGCCTTGAACCGGCAGATTCTCGCCCAACAACTCGCCGCCGTTGCCGATCCTCGTTCGTTGGCCCGAATGGCGGCTTCCCGCGCGTACGGCAGCGGAGGCGATGGCGCGGGCGACGACGACTTGCAGCGCAAGTTGCTCGGTTCGTACTTCGGCGGCGCGGTCGGCTACCAGCCGGTCATCACGGTGCTCCCCGAGGGCACCATGATGATGGCCACGGCCGTGATCTCGGCCGACCGAAGATACGTCCGCATCACGGCCGAGCCGCAATTCACCGGCATTGGCGAGGTCAACACCTTTAATTTCGCGACCGGCGATAGCGACACAGGCCAAGGCGGCACCGGCGGGCAAGGCTACAGCGGCCTGTTCGGCGGCAGCGGAGGCGGCACGGGAGGCATGGGAGGCATGGGAGGCATCTTCTGAACTATTTTTCAGAAGACCTACAGTAGGGGAAGCTCGGATGCCGCTCAGTTGCCTGTGTGGACCTATTTAGCCCGCGTTTCTAACCAGGCCGGGCAAAACGTCGAGGTCCAGTTCCTCGACCAGCCCGGCGCGCAACCGTTCTACGGCAATCGCACCCATCACCGCGTTGTCGGTGCAGAGATCCGGCGGCGCGACGTGCAACTCGACGTTCCGACGCCGCGCTTCCTCGTCGAGTCGATCCCGCAGCCGGCGGTTGGCGGCCACGCCCCCGCCGACGCATAATATCCGCGAATCGGTCCGTTCCAACGCCGCCAGCGCCTTGCCGACCAGACAATCGACCACGGCCTCCTGAAAACTGGCCGCCAGGTCGGGGACAAGCTGAGAGGGGAGAGAGGAAAGAGGCGAGGGGAGAGGGGATTTTTGTTTTTTGATTTCTGATTTCCGATTTGTGCAATCAGACACCCGCCCCTTGCCCCCTGCCCCCTCGATGGCGTAACGCACGGCAGTCTTCAGTCCGCTGAAGCTGAAATCCAACCGTTCGTCGCGCAGCAGCGCTCTGGGGAAGGCGTAGGCTCGGGGATTTCCCTCGGCGGCGGCCCGTTCGATCGACGCCCCGCCGGGATAGGGCAGACCGAGCATGGCGGCGACCTTGTCGAAGGCCTCGCCCGCCGCGTCGTCGATGGTCCCGCCGAGAAAATGGAAATCCAGCGGACCGCGACAACGGTACAAATTGCTGTGTCCCCCGCTGACGATCAACCCGACGCAGGGAAAAACGTCGCGGCCGGCAGCCATTCGGCAGGCGTAGATGTGCGCTTGAAGGTGGTTGACGGCGACCAGCGGTATCCCGCGCGACAAACAAATAGCCTTGGCGGCCATCAACCCGACCAACAGCGATCCGGCCAGCCCCGGCGTGTTCGCCACGGCGACGGCGTCGATTTCATCCAGCGATATTTCCGCCTTGCGGAGCGCTTCGTCGATGACGGGCAAGATATTTTCGAGGTGTGCGCGGGAAGCGATCTCGGGCACCACTCCGCCGTATCGACGGTGCAGTTCTTCCTGGGAGGCCACCACGGATGCCAACACGTCCAGGCGGTCGGTCACGACGGCCGCGGCCGTCTCGTCGCAGGTGGTTTCCAGCGCCAACAGGATCATTTGCCGCTTTTCCGATCGAGCATCCGGCCGAGATGCGTTTGCAGACAATCGGCCATGACCCGAGGATTATAGCCGCCTTCCAGGACGCTGACGAACTTGCCGCCGGCCGTGGCGTCGGCCGCGTCCAAAACCAAATCGGTCAGCGCGGCGAAGTCCTCGGTTTCCAGGCCGAGGTTGCCCACCGGGTCGAGCCGATGGGCGTCGAACCCCGCGCTGAGGAGCACCAACTGGGGCTTGATTTTCGCGGCGAACTTTTCCAGGCTGCCGCGGAAAATATCGAGATAGTCTTCCCGATCGGTGCCGAAGCGCACGGGCAAGTTGCGGGTATAACCCAAGCCGTCGCCGGCGCCGGTTTCGTCCTCGTCGCCCGTGCCGGGGTAAAACGGCCAGCGATGGATGGAATAGTATCCGACGCGAGGGTCTTGCCAAAAAGTGGCTTGCGTGCCGTTGCCGTGGTGGATGTCCCAATCGACGATCAA
>JAFGLH010000225.1 GCA_016928165.1 Pirellulales bacterium
GGTAGCAGCAAACTTCGGCAATTCGATAACCGCCGCCCCATCACCCCGAAATACTATTCCAAAATGACCTTTCCGCAACAGATACTCAATAATGTTCGAGCTGAGTTTTTTGCTGGCATTGACGGCGTCGGCAAGTTTTATCTGGGCAACCATTCAACCAATGTGGCTGGAAAAGCTAGTGGATTCACTCGCCTCAAAAACTCTGTTTTGGTTGATATTGCTGACTATTGGAGGCATTGCATATGTAATTTGTGGCGTTTTATGTGCAGTATTTTTATGAATTACATCCAAGTCGCATGGGGCAAGTGCTCTTCTTCTAGCCGTAATCGCCCGGATCGGTTATCATATTCCCCGTGAGCAAAGACGACCAAAAAACGCCTGAAATCAAGTTCGATCCGCCGGCCGAGACGCTGATCGTCGATAACGAGGCCGCTCATGCCGAAACGGTGGCCGAAAGCCTCGAACGGATCGGCTTCCGGTGCCGCGTGGCCGACTCGGGCAAGGCGGGGGCGGAAATCATCGAAGTGTCGCCTTTCGACCTGATCATCACCGATCTGGTGATGAACGACATCGACGGCTTGGGCATACTCCAGCGCGCGAAATCCGAACAGCCCAACGCCGAAGTGATCCTGATGACCGGTCACGGCACCGTCCCCTCGGCGGTCGAGGCGATGCAACGCGGGGCGTTCAACTATCTGTTGAAGCCGCTGGACATCGGCCAACTCAGGGCCGTCGCCGAGCGGGCCGTCGAGAGCGCCCGGCTGAAACAAACGAACCTCGAATTGAAACGCCGGCTCGACGAGCGGTTTGGCTTCGAGGGGGTCATCGGCGACAGTCCGCAAATGCGGGAGGTTATCGAGCGGCTCAAGCGGATCGCCCCGACCAACGCCGCCGTGCTGATCCAGGGCGAGACCGGCACGGGCAAGGAACTGGTCGCACAAGCAATCCACCAGAACAGCCCGCGGAAGAACAAACCGTTCGTCGCCCTGAACTGCGCCGCGCTGAGCGAGAACATTTTGGAGAGCGAGTTGTTCGGTCACGTGAAGGGGGCGTTCACCGACGCCTCGGCCGATCGGGTCGGCAAGTTCGAGTACGCCAACGGCGGCACGATGTTTCTCGACGAGGTGGGCGACATGCCACCGGCCACGCAGATCAAGCTGCTGCGGGTATTGGAGAACGGCGAGATTACCCGCGTCGGATCGAACACGCCGACGAAGGTCAACGTCCGCATCCTCTCGGCGACCAACCGCGACCTGGAAGAGTCGATCGACGCGGGCACGTTCCGCCGCGACCTCTATCATCGACTGAAAGTGGTCACGATCCGCCTGCCCACGCTCCTTCAGCGGAACCAGGATATCCCGATTTTGATCGACTATTTCCTCCGCCAGTTTTCCGCTCAACACAACAAGCAGATAAAGGGCATGTCGCTGGCCGCGCGGCGGAAGATTCTTGCGTTCGACTGGCCGGGCAACGTCCGCCAGCTCCGCAACGCGATCGAGAGCATGGTGGTGGTCGATTACGACGGTCTGCTGGACGTGGACGACCTGCCCGAGGAATTGACCGGTCCGCCCGAGCACGCAGCCGAGCCGTCGGTTGCCTCGCTGGCCGCGCTGGTCGGCAAACCGCTGGCAGAGATCGAGCGGCTTTTCGTGGCCGAGACGCTTCATCTGAGCGGCGGCAATCGCGAGGAGGCGGCCAAAATGTTGGGAATCGGCGAACGAACGTTATACAGGAAGATCAAGGAATACGGTTTGTAGCAACGCATCGCATATGCATAATGCATAATAACGCCCCGCGACTGCGGCCGCGAGGATCGAACGCCTTCAACGCTTTCCCTCGCGACCGCAGTCGCGGGGTGTTTCTTAACGTACACATGCCACCCACATTCCCCCAACCACAACGCCCTCTGTCGGTCACGGAACTGACCGCCCAGATCAAAGACCTGGTCGAGGCGGCGTTTCCCGAGGTCTGGGTCGCGGGTGAAATCTCGAACTTCGTCCGGGCGCAGTCGGGCCACTGCTACCTGACGCTGAAAGACGACCGCTCACAGCTCCGCGCGGTGATGTGGCGGGGCGTGGCCGCAAGGCTCCGCTTCGAGCCGCAAGACGGAATGGAGGTCGTCTGCCGGGGACGCCTCGATTTGTACGCCGCCCGGGGAAGTTATCAGTTGGTCGTCGCCGACATCGTGCCGCAAGGCGTCGGGGCGTTGGAATTGGCCTTTCGCCAGTTGCGGGAGAAGCTGGCCCGCGAAGGGCTTTTCGATCCGGACCGCAAAAGGCCGTTGCCCCAATTCATCAGGCGCGTCGCGGTGGTCACCAGTCCGACTGGCGCGGCAATCCGCGATTTCCTTCAGGTGCTCGGCCGGCGTTGGCGCGGGGCCGACGTGCTGATCGTGCCCGTTCGGGTTCAAGGCGAAGGAGCGGCCGCCGAAATCGCCGCCGCTGTTGAGAAGGTGAATCGACTTGAGGATCGAAAGATCGATTGCATAGTGGTAACTCGCGGCGGCGGGAGCATGGAGGATCTTTGGGCATTCAACGAGGAGCCGGTGGTCCGAGCGATTGCCGCGTCGCGGATACCGGTCGTCTCGGCCGTGGGGCACGAGATCGACGTGACGCTTTGCGATCTGGCCGCCGACCTGCGGGCGCTTACGCCCAGCGAGGCGGCCGAACTGGTCGCCCCGGCAGCCGAGGAATTGGTCGCCGACCTGCGGCAGGTCGAGCGGCGGCTGGCCGCGGCGCTGCGGTCTCGGTCGGCCGCGGCGCGGGCGCGGCTCGACGGGATTGCCCGAGCGGCCGTCTTTCGCCGCCCGTTCCAGCGCGTCTTCGAGTTGAACCGTCAACTCGACGATCTCGGCGATCGGGCTTGCCGGGCGATCGGCAGTCTCGCACGGCTCGCCAGGCATCGGATCGACACCGTCGCTGGACGGCTCGAATCGCTTAGCCCCCTGGCGGTCTTGGGACGCGGCTTCAGTCTGACGCAACGCGCCGGCGACGAGCGGTTGATCCGCGCGGCCGATGAGCTTTCGCCGGGCGAGGAGATAATTACCCGCTTCGCCCGCGGCCAGGCCGCCAGCCGCGTCGAACGGATCGAGCCGTAATTATTCCGGCTCCGCTTGACCGAACGGCGAAAGGTGATATGATTAAGATAGCAGTCCCCCCGAATGACGTGTATCGCTAATGTGATGATTTCGTTGGTTGGGAGTCCTTTTCATGGCGGCGATTAGATGCCCTAAAGGTCACTGGTACGACCCTGAGCTAACCGGCGGCGGGTGTCCGAAGTGCGCCATCGAGACGCACGACGGCCCGCCGCTGTCCGACGACGACGTGCTGGCGATAATGAGTTCCCCACAGACTGGCGGAGGGGTAACATCCGAAGACGAGCCGAAAAAACCGACTTCGGAATCGGCGATAATGCGGCGGAAAAAAGTATGTCCAGAGTGTGCGCACGAAGCGTCGTTCTCGTTCGTCTATTGTCCCCGCTGCGGGGCGCCGCTGAAGGTTGCCTCGGTGAAGTTGCAGTAGCATTGGGTCGGGCTGTGCCCGACAAGTCGGCGGTAGCAGCAGGTCGGGCACTCAGTACCCGACAATTCGATTAAATTTTAGCCGTTTGCCGCATTTCCGGCCCTGATAAAACGATTTTGGGCCCAAGGCACTCTTGGCCTGCTCCCCAAAATCTGATCCATGCGTTATGAGAGTCCAACAGGCCCTGGGCTGGGTGAATGGTCGCCCCTTCGAGGCTGCAAACGGCTAAAATGCTAGACAAGTCGCATCATTCATCGTTGGTATCGGGCACGCGGCACTAGGCATACTTCTGCTGGTCGGCCAGCGATCCGCCTGCCCGG
The DNA here is from genome assembly GCA_016928165.1 of Pirellulales bacterium. Classification (GTDB taxonomy): domain Bacteria; phylum Planctomycetota; class Planctomycetia; order Pirellulales; family Thermoguttaceae; genus JAHIKV01. Next base: position 3,842 of record JAFGLH010000225.1, read on the forward strand.
CCGCACGGCGGGCAACTCGAACTGGCGGATTTGATCCACAAACTCCGGCGGAAATGCCGGTCGGGCGCGACACGGGCGAGGGCAACGAAGATTCGTATTGCCTCAAATCGCCGAATTCGGCTATTCTACCTCTACCGCGCCTGCGTGGTTTTTGTCCGACCGGGCCAAAATACCCGCCTGCTTTTTCCTACAAATTGCTGAATGGAGTCGCGCAAAATGATCGACGTGCAAGAGATACTCGCGTTGCACAAACAGATGACGGCCGCTTGGCACGAACGGGCGATCGACAACCCCTACGATGGGTTTCTTCGGATAGTGTGCTTCCAGCACCAGCAGAACTTCCGCCTCTGGCATCAGGAAGACATCGCCCGCAGCCCCGACGTCGGCGATACGGAGATCGCCGGCGTGAAACGCTCGATCGACAAGCTGAACCAGCAACGGAACGATCTGATCGAGCGTTTGGACGATTTTCTGGTCGCCGATCTGGCCGCCTCGGGGGTTCGTCCCGGCACGGATGCCCGACTGAACACAGAGACGCCCGGCAGCGCGATCGACCGACTGTCGATTCTCTCCTTGCGGCTCTACCACATGGAGGAACAGGCCAATCGCGGCGATGCGGCCGACGGTCACGTCGCCAAGGCGAGGGCCAGACTCCAAGTGCTCGGCGCGCAGTATCGCGACCTGTCGAATTCGTTGGGCGAGTTGCTCGAAGACCTTTTCACCGGCCGGAAGCGGCTGAAGGTCTATCGTCAGTTCAAGATGTACAACGATCCGACGATGAATCCGTATCTCTACGCCTCGAAGCTCCCGGCGGCGTGATCACGGCAGCGGAATGCCGCGCAGCTCGTAATCGTAGCCGCGGGTGATGATCGAACCGGGCGTCTTGTAGATGAACGTGCAGCGGTCGAGCGAATCGGCGGCCGGAAAGAAAAACGCCACGCCAACCTCGTTCTCGCTCTGCGAGATGGTTTCGTAGCCGGCCGATTCGATTTGCCGGTCGCCGGGGCCAACCAGATAGGCCGGGTTGTCGAAAATCCATGTGCGATGCGATTCCAGGGCGTCGCCGGCGTCGTCGAAACGGACTCGCATGCGGACCTCCCAGTTGTCGGCGTTGCCGCGCTTGGTTTTGCGGACCTGCTCCAACGTCACGGTAGCGGCGGCGATCCGCTTTTTAACGTTCCTGGCCGCCGCCAGGTCCTCGAAGCGAAACGTCTCGATCCGGCCCGGCAAAGTAGCCAGAAGTTTCCCCTTCAGCGAAGAGATTCTTCGCACGTCCTCCGGCGGCGGAACGAACGACAGATCCAGCTTGACGAGCGAGGCCGGACCGCCGGCGGCCGCCTCCAGCCTAGCCCGCGGATCGGCGACCGGCAACGGCCGCCACGAGCCGTCCCACGCCCTAATGTCCGACATCGGCTGCACGAGAATGATCGGCCGCAAACGCGGCTCCCAGGCGACTTCGACGGTCAAGGTCAAGGAGCGATCGTCGTTTTCCATCAGATTCCGCCGGGCGGTGATGCTCGCCGCCTCGAACCGGAACGGCCCGCTGTAATGGCCCGCGGAGAAGCGCGCGGCCTGGTTTCCGGCGGCCTTGGCGACCACGCCGACCGCCCTCCGCTCGACGAAGGGGTAAACGGTCATCCCGGCCTGGTCCAACACCCGGTCCAGCGCCGACCAAAACGCCGTCCGCTCGAACTGCACGTTTAACAGGGGATCGGTTTGCGGTTGTCCGAAGCGGCGGCGGAAATCGACGAACGCGTTGCCCGTCTGACGCTCGATGGCCGTCAACACTTCGCTCAATGGGACCGACTCGGCGCGGAGCGTTACGGTCGAGGCCTCGGCTGCGGCGGCGGATGCTTGCCGCTGGAGCTTTTCCCGAACGCGGTCCAATCGCTGTTGCGCTTCGGCGCTGTCGCTTTTTTCGGGCAGCAGATCGAGTGCTGCCGGCCCGCGCTCGATTAGCGCCGCCTCGGCCGCGTCGCGGAGTTCCAGTTGCGGGGCATCAAGTTGGCGGACCAGCCTCCGCACCTCGTCGCGCGATTGCTCTGTGGCTGTAGGTTGTTCGGCTTGCAGACCGATGAACGCCGCCATCAACAAAACACCGTGTATCATCGCCGTTGCTCCTTCCGCGTCCATTGTACCATTTTTTTGCCGCCCTTGCGCGACGGTTCGTCCGATGTTCGATGTCGGGCGAACCGTGTAGCGGCCCCGCTACACATGACTACTGTTCAATCCCGGCAAAAATCGCTATAAAGCGTGTGTGGAACGCGTAACTTTTGGATGGACATTCGGACATGAATCAATCGTCAATCAGCGTTGCCCCCCGGCAGGATGACCCGCCCTATCAAGCGGGCGAGCCGGCGGCGCTGTTCATTCCTTGCTACATCGACCAGTTTTTTCCGAACATCGCCAAGGCGACCGCAAAGCTGTTGAAAAGATACGGCGTGCCGGTCGTCTACCCCGAGCAACAGACCTGTTGCGGCCAACCGGCGTTCAACTCGGGCTACTGGGAAGAGGCGCGGCGGGTAATTCGACACTTCTGCGAGGTGTTCGAACCGCACCGCTGGATCGTCTGCCCGTCCGGCTCATGCGCGGCGATGTGCCGGGTGTTTTTCCAACAGGCCGACCCCGACCCGCGAATTGTCGCCGTCGGACGCCGGGTGTTCGAGCTGACCGAGTTCATCCACGACATCCTCGGTGTGACCGACACCGGGGCGACGTTCCCGCATAAATGCACGTTGCACATCGGCTGCCACGGCCGCCGCGAGTTGGGTCAAGCCGGCCCGCCGCAAAAATTGTTCGAGAGCGTCCGCGGGATGACCTACTGCCCGCTGCCGGACGTGGAGGAATGTTGCGGCTTCGGCGGCACGTTCAGCGTCAAGCTGCCCGACGTCTCGCTGGCGATGGGCGAAAAGAAAGTTGCCAACATTGTCCGCAGCGGCGCGGACGTGGTCGTCAGCAACGACATCAGTTGCCTGATGCACATCGGCGGCATCATGCAACGCAAACCCGAAACCAAGCACATCCGCGTGATGCACATCGCCGAGGTTCTGGTCAGCGGATGGGAGGAAGAATGACGAATGTCGAAAAATAGTCCCCTCTCCCGTTGGGAGGGGGTTAGGGTGAGGGCCGATCGATTGGAAATGATTGGGTTTCTTGTGATGCGGTCCAAACAGCCCTCACCCCCGGCCCCTCTCCCAAGGGGAGAGGGGAGTGTGTTCTTCGTCATTCGTCATTGATTCGTCATTTGAATTTCGGCATTAGACATTTTTTTGTAACCGTTCACGGACCGGGGACTGGCTCATTTTTTCGCCCTTTCAAGGGCGAAAAATGTGCCTGTCCCCTTCACCGCCGA
>JAFGLH010000226.1 GCA_016928165.1 Pirellulales bacterium
GTTTTTCTGCGCAACGACGTTTTGCGCGCTTGCCCACGGCGCGGAGACGCGGCCGAACATGGACGAATCGGACCCGTATCGCGGCCATTTTTTGGAAATGTGCGACCTGTCCGTCGCCGAGATGGCCAAGCCGCTCGCGCCGTTCTTCGAGCGCTACCGGAAAAACGAGGACCCCAAGACTCATCATTATCCGTTCTTCATGGATTCGTACGCCATTCGCCCTCTTTGCGTCGCCCACGACATGACCGGCAAAACGGAGTATCTCGACGCCTGCGTCCGCTGGGCCGATCTGGTGGTCGATTTCCAAGAACGCATGACGCCCAAGGGAGCTTATTATTTGAACTACGGCCGCTATCGCCAGCCGGGCCGGAACCAGGGACAGTGGTTCGTGGCCGATTCCAGTTCGATCGCCGCCGCCGTGCTGGCCGTTGCCGTGAGGACTGAGGACGACGTTCGACGGAAGCGGTATTTCGATTCGCTAAAATCCTTCTCCCAAATGGTCATCGACAATTACGTGAGCAGCGGGAGCGGCGTCACCGACGGACTCTGGTCCTACAAGGGCGAGTGGTGGGCCTCGACAGCCATCTTCGGTTCGTTCATGGCGCTCGCCCATAATGAAACCAAGGAGCCGGAGTATTTATCGGTCGTTCGGGGAGCGATCGATTGGTTCAACCGCCGCGACTTCAACCGGGCCGACCCGCCGGCCTTCGACGCATTGGACCCCTGCGTCGCTTTTTATTGCGGCGAGTTTTTCGCCGCCGCCCTCCCGCTCCTCGAACCGGGCGGCCCCAGGCGGAAGCAAACCGAAAAGCAAATCAACGATATTCTCGATTGGCTGGCGAAGAACCAGAAAGGACGCGGCGCGAAAACCGACTGGAACTACTTCGACAAGGGGAAAGTATACATGCCGGGCAACCCCTACTTCATGTATCTCCTCTCGCGCGCCGACGACCGCTATCGAAGCGTTTCGATGGCCGCCGATCAAGAATTACGCTACGTGGACGAACTCCTGCTCCGCGACGGCAAACCGCGAGCGACCGATCTCGAAGTTTGGGGAATGATGACCTTCGGCATGATGTCCTATGCCGAAAAACTCCGCCCGGGAGGACTCTTTCGCGCCCGAACAAATCCGGAGTAAACGACTGGTTTTACTGAAATCCTACAGAAAATCCTCGATCCGCCGATAGTTCTTGATGTCGAGCAAGTTTTCGTTGTAGGGAGATTTTCCCTCGGTCAGATCGCGCACGTCGCGGTCGATGTAATACTCGTTGTGCGGCTTGAATCCGGGAATTGTCAAGACGTTGACGAACACGTCGAGGCCGCGGTGGCCGGTGCCGGGCGGAATGTAGACGAACGTGCCCGGTTCGAGGTGGTGTTGCTCGTAGCGGCGCAAGTCGCGCAGGTCGGGATACACGATCAGCGACGCCGTCCTGCCCCAAGTGTTCAGCTTATACGATTTCGGATCGAGCACCAGGTACATCTCCCGCTGGGGAATGCTTCCGCCGACGGCCTTGGGCGGATGAAAATGAGTGGGCGAGGTCTCCTTCGGGATATTGACCACGTGGCTGTTCACCCAGTTCACCCCGTCGCCCGACTCGCCCGGATAAAGCGGATACCAGGTAAGCGGCAGTCGTCGGAAGGGATCGAAGTCCGGATTGCATCCGCCCGCGGTGTCCATCAGGTGTCGCAACCGCCGAACGGCCGACTCGTGGCTCGTCGTCCGATCGACTTTTTCCATGCTCAGGCACTCGAAGCGGCCGCGGACTCGGACCCCCTCCTCGGCGACGGCGATCAACTGGTCGCCGGCGTTGATCGCCTCGAACGAATCGACCTGCTTGAAGGAAAAGCCGATTTCTCGGTATTGACGAAACAGTCCGGCCAAGGCCGCTTCCATTTGTTTATCGGTTGACCAAGGTCGCGGCGCGTGCTCCAGTGTCCACAAGTCGCCGGCGATATTGCCCCGGAACGCCCCATCCTTACAGCGGTCAACAATCGCTTGCACCGGCACGGTTGCCTTCTCGGCGACCGACGCCAGACGCTTCTCGAACATTTCGATCGCGTCGGCGAGCGCCGCATCGACCTTTTCAGGTTTGTATTCGGCCGGCAACGGCTCGCCGTCGCCCTCCTGGGTGCGATAACCCTTGGGCAAAAACACTTCGCCGGCGCCGCGATAGAGCCAGAAAATCCTCATTCCCCCCTGCGCGGAACGCAGCACTTTCTCGCCATCGATCTCGACCAGCGACAGTCGGATGCCGGGATTGTCGGCTTCGACCGCCGCCTTGACGCGGGAGAACGCGCGTCGATCGTCGATTCGGGCAAGGCGGACCGGGCTTTTCGCCGTCTCAGCCCCGAACATCCGCCGTGAAAATGCCGACCCAAAGCCGACCGATGCGGCCGCGGCGGTCGTCCTTCGGATGAAAGACCTTCGTGTAATCGACATATCTAAAATTCCTTTCGACCATGACGCCGCGCGGACGCGGCGGCTAAACCGAGACCTCGGGAACCATGAATTTCTCTCGATATAAGCCCTTGACCAATCGGTCGGCCTCGGGGTTGTTCTCGAACCGCTCCTCGCCGGGGACGGGCCTCAGCCAAGGACCGAGCGTGATCGTCGCCGCGTCCACGTCGATCTCGTGAGCCTTCAAGTGGGCAAGGAGCCTATCAAAAGTCTCGTCCCAAGCGGGTATTTCGCGGGTAACGCGGCGGATATCGTCCTTCGCGGCTTTCCGCCCGAGGCGATACGATATATTGCCTGCGTGACAATTGCAAGTTGAACGATGGCCTTCGAGCACGTCGGCGTTGAGCAGCTCGGGGCGCCCGGCGCGGACCGCCTCGATGAAATTGGCGAAATGGTCCTCCCGGCCGGTAAACTTTTTGATCAGCTTGCCTTTGTTGTCGTAGACCTTTCCGCCGAAGTTGATGATAGCGTATCCGCCTTCGCAATCGACGGCCACGCCCGCGCCGCGGGTCCAACCCCGGAACTTCGTCCTTTGATTCGATCCCTTGGCGACGCTCATGTTGTGGACCTGGTATATCAACGGCATGTCCGGATAATCGTAGTAGATGATCTGCGTGTTGGGACAATCGGCGGCGTCGTCGAAGGCGAACCGCCCGCCGATGCTCATTACCCGACGCGGCCACTCGTCGACGCCCAGCAGCCATCGGGCGAGGTCGATTTCGTGGACGCCCTGGTTGGCCGACTCGCCGTCGCCGGTGTTCCAGTCGAAGCTGCAATCGTATTGGAGCTTGTCGCGATAGATGGGCAGTTTCTTCGCCGGACCGCACCACAGGTCGTAGTCGATCTCCGGCGGAATCGGCAGCGGCTCGCTTCGCTTGCCCACGGATGTCCGCAGCTTGTCGGCGAAGGCCGTGACGAGCTTGATCTTGCCGAGGTTTCCATCGCGAATCCAAGCGATTATCTCCCCGTCGGCGGCGCAGGAGCGCTGTTGCGTTCCGCACTGCACGATCCGCTTGTATTTCCGCGCGGCGTTGACCATCTGCCGACCTTCCCAGATGTAATGGGAGAGCGGCTTTTCGACGTAGACGTGCTTGCCGGCCTGGCAGGCCCAGATCGTCCCCAGGGCGTGCCAGTACTGCTGCGTGGCGTTGCACACGACGTCGATGTCCTTGCGGTCGAGAAGCGAGCGAACGTCGAGGTCTTGATGGACTTTTTGATTGTACTTCTCTTCGCAGAGCTTTGCGGCGGCGGCCATCCGCGAGCGGTCGGCGTCGCAGACCGCGGCGATCGCCACGCCCGGCAACTCGGCCATGCGTGGGATGTGCGTCCCCAGGCCTCGGATGCCCAAACCGACCACGCCCACGCGAATTACGTCGTTGGCGGCCAATGCCCTGCGCGAGATCAAGCAGGAAGCGGAGAACGCAGCGGCGGCCGCGCCTTGCACGAACCGCCGACGGGAAATGCCCGCGCCCATGATATTACTCCTTGTCGGAAGTCAGAAGTATAGCTGGCGGGCCTTTCCGATAAATATAAGCATACTCGATTGTCCGCCCGACGTCAACTTCGGCGCGCTATCGATAATGGCGTCTACAACCGGTCTACTCGAATTCGCCCAGTTGCAGCGGATAGCGGCCGTGCTCGCGGACCAGGTTGACTATGTAATCGTAGGTCTGACCCGAGACCGAACTGGACACGGAATGGTCCGACTGGAAGATAAGTCCTCCGCCGCGGGCGGCGTTGAGCTTGCGCAACACCTCGCGCCGGATGGCCTGGCGATCTCCGCTTTCCCACACTTGAATGTCGCTGTTTCCGCAGAAACACATGCGATGGCCGAATCGCCGCCGCAGGTCGAGCGCGTCCATGCCCGCCTTGACCTCCAACGGATTGAAGCCGTCGATCCCCGCGTCGATGTAATCCTCGAATATCGCGTTGACGTTTCCGCAGCCGTGGTAGATAACCTTCAGCCGCTTGGCGTGGGCATAGTCGGTGATGGCCTTCACCCACGGTTTGTAGTGTTCCCGCCAGACGTTGGGGTGCATGAACGTGGTTTTCTTGTAGGCCACGTCGCCCCAAATCACAAAGCCGTCGAGCCATTCTCCGGCGGCGTCGATGGCCGCCTTCGAGCAGTCGAGATAGAATTGTCCCACGCGGCGCAGCACGGCGGCCATGCGTTTAGGCTCCAGGGCCAGCCACATCATGTGGTTCTGAGGGCCGATCAGCCGAATCATGCATTCCGAACATTCGATCATGCTCCCGTAAACTGGGAAATCGGCCCAGAGCGATTGGACCGTTTGAATCCAGGGAGGAGAATTCCGCTCGAAGCCGTCGCCCACGCCGGCGATCTGGTTGTCGCCCGCCGAAAAATACCGCCGACGGTCGTAGGGATCGTCGAACTCGGCCGCTTCCAGCTTTTCCAGCGAGTCGATCTCCCAACCGATGAACTCGGGCATCGGGCACCTGTGCACCTTGCGCATCAAGGCGCCGAAGCCCGTCTTGACCACCACTTCGTCCGACGTTTCCTTTATCGTTTCGAAGGAGCGGATCCAAGGGTCCATGTTCGGCACCGTGGCGATCCAATCCAGATCGTAATGGTAGTAGGGATTGGCGTCGTCGGGCAGGCCCAATTCCTCTCGCCAGCGGCGTATGAAGCTGCCCCAAAAAAAGTCGCTGATCGGCACGCGGTCCGGCTCTTCGTGGCCCAGCGCTTTGTTCAGCCGTTCGAGCTTCCGCAGCGTGTTCTCTTTGCGATTTCCCGTGGGCGGGGACGCGCCGGTAGTGTCAAACATGCCCATGTTGTGCCATGCCTCGCTCAGATTTTTGCGTTTTTCCGCAGCCGCATTAGCGCGGCAACGGATTCATCGGGAATCAATCCATGTTTGTCCGGCGGAACGTCCAACAATAAATTCACGCCCCCCGCGCGGCAAACCTCGAACTGCTTCGCCAGCGCTTCGTCGGAACGCGGTTTGTCGCCGGGGACCCAAAACCACTCCTTGCCGATCGGATCGCACGTCTCGCCGGGCAGATAATACTCCTTCCCTTCGATCTCACGCCACTTCCGATGCCCGTTTTTCGGCGGCACATTCCGCTCCAGCGTAATCAGGTCGGTGGGCCAGGCGTAATCGACCTTGAACTTGGCCCCGTCGGAAACGCCGTTGTTCATCATTATGACGGTTTGCGGCTGCAAGGCGGCGATGTGGTTGTAGAGGAACTTTCGATAGCCGCGGCCCAGCACGCCGGGAATGTCGATCCACGACTCGGCGATAGGGCCGAACTGGGTTAACAACTCCGTCACCTGGGCCGTCTGGAAGTTCTGGTAAAGAGACGTGGTGAACGGAGGCAGTTCGTCGCGACTTTTCTGGGTCTCCGGAAACGAGTTCATTCTCCCCCAAGGGCCGCCGTCGGACGGCGTTTTACCGCCGAAACGGTGGTGGTTGTCCCAAGAACAATAGTAGAAGCCGGGCAATACGTCCCGCTTCTCGCACGCCGCGCAAAACTTCTCCAACACGTTGGTTTTGTCGGTGCTGTTGGCCACCGTGTAGTCGCTGCATTTGCTGGGCCAAAGACAATGGCCGGCGACGTGCTTCGTCGTCAACACGATGTATTTCATGCCCGCGTCGCGGGCCACCGAGACCCATTGATCGACGTCGAGCCGGTCGGGGGCGTAAAGCGCGGCGGGCGCGCGGCCGTCGGGAAGCTCGCTGCCGGTAAACGTGCTCATGCCAAAATGTACGAACATGCCATAGCCGAGCGATTCCCAATTTTGCAACCGGGCCAACGACAATCGCTGGCTGCCGGTCTGCGTCGATTCGTCGCCGGCGACATGTGCGTCGCGGGCTTGCACGGGCGCGAGGACGCCCGCCGCCAAGGCGGTTGACGTTGCCCCGGCCAGGAAGTTTCGTCGCGGTAGTTTTTGCTGGTGCATTAGCGTTGACTCCAGAGTAGGCGGGAAAACGCCGGGTAATCGAGCGACTGACGGGGGGAAACCATGTTTAATATCATATCAAAAGTATAATTGCAACCTCGTCGCCGTTCACGGGGGGCCGGCCCGATTTGCGCCGCGAAAAAGTCGAAAACGGACTTGTCCCCGGCCCGTGAACGGCTGCAACGCAACCAGGGCCTGTCAATTGCGTTGACCGCGGTCGGCGGGCGTTCTCGCTCTCCCCCCTTCTTCTTTTCCCCCTCCGCTAATTCGACGCAACTGACCGCAGGCGGCGTCGATCCGGTCCCCCTTGCGATGACGTATGGCGACGTTCAAGCCGCCCTGGGTCAATAGCTCTACGAAGCGGGCGGCGGCGGCCGAAGAGGGCTTGCGATAAGGCAATCCAGGCACCAGGTTGAATGGGATCAGATTAATCAACGCCGGCCGGCCGCGCAGCAAATCGACCAGTTGCCGGGCGTGCTCCGCGCCGTCGTTGACGCCCGCAAGCAACACGTACTCGAACGTCACCCGGCGGCCGGTCAGCTCGAAATACTCGTCGGCCGCCGCCATTATCGCCGCCACGCCGAAACTTCGATTGGCCGGCACAAGCTCATTTCGCAGCTCGTCGTCGGCCGCGTGCAACGAGACGGCCAAATGATATTGACAGTTCTTCCGGGCGAGCCTCCTAATTCCCTCTGGCAGACCGACCGTCGAGATGGTTATTCGCCGCGCGCCGATCCCCAATCCTTCCCGGGCGGACGTTTCGTCCAGCGCCGGCAACAGCGAGTCGAGATTCAGAAGCGGCTCGCCCATCCCCATGACGACAATGTGGCTGAGCCGCTCTGTTTCCGCAAGTGTGCCACTGCTGGCTTGTCCAGCAGTGAAGCGAGCACTCCTCTCCACACTGCTGGACAAGCCAGCAGTGGCGCCCGAGCTTTTCACTGAGCCGTTCAGCAACCGTTGGATGTGCAACACCTGTTCGACGATCTCTCCGCGGGAGAGGTTGCGGACGAAACCATCCATTCCCGTGGCGCAAAAGACGCAGCCCATCGCGCAGCCGACCTGCGTGCTGATGCAGGCGGTGCAATGCCCCTTGTCGTCGCGGAGCAGGACGCACTCGATGTGTTCGCCGTCGTGCAGCCGGAGGAGGAGCTTTTCCGCCCCGTCGGTGGATTTTTGGCGATTGGCGACGGCAGTGGAAAACGTCTGGAACTCGGCGGCCAGTTGCTCGCGGAGCTTGGCCGGCAGGTCGGTCATCTCGTCGAATCCGGCGGCCCGTTTCTGAAACAGCCACTTCCGCACCTGTCCGGCCCGATAAGCCGGCAATCCGCGTTGAACGAACCAGTCGCGCAGCTCGGCGGTGGATTGTTCGAGGATGGGCGTCATGGAAAAGCGGCGATTACATTGCAAAAAACTCCGCCGCCGGCGTCGAGCCAACTCTGCGCCTTCTCGAATACTTCTTCGGCCCGATCGTTGGGCGGAAGGACTTCGACGGCCAAGTCGGGCGCGCCGGGAAAAAATCCGCGCGGCAGTTTCTCGCCGATCCGCTCCGCGCGAATAAAGGCCGCGTCGGGGGCGCGGACCGTGTCCGGATCTGTGGAAATTTTGAAGCCGGTCTCCGTGCCTAGAACGACGCCCAACGAGCGCCTTTTAACATAATCCCGCAGTATTCCACCTATGGTCGCGGCGATCATTCCATGTTCCGCTCCGGCGGGCGACATCATGACAAGTTCTCCGCGCAGCAGTTCACAACGCCCCGGAATGGACGCCTGGAAGAGTTCATCGGCGGTGGTGATGTGCTCGACGGTGGCCATATAACGATAGTATAACGCACAGAACGAAAAACCGGAAGCGCGGCGCGGGCTGCGTTCCCCCCGGCTGTGAAAAGCGTCGGCTGCTTGAGGGTTCCCGCCTTTAGAGGTATACTAATATGTTAGGGAGAATTCAAGCGCGTGGCATGGCCGCCCCCGGCTGTGACAAAGAACGTGTTTTGAAATTTGAAATTGAAAAAATTAGTGTAACCGTTCACAGGGGACTGTCCCCCTCGGCGGCGAAGGGGACAGGCACATTTTTCGCCCTTGAAAGGGCGAAAAATGAGCCAGTCCCCGGCCCGTAATACGTTCGCTTAATTGCACGGCCGGAGGCGGCTGTGCTACATTGTGATTTCCGATCCAAAGCGGTTGCCCGATGGCGCGTCAATATCCTGTAGGAATCGACCTGGGCACGACCTTTTCGACCGCGGCTTGGGTAAACGAGTCGGGGCAGACGGAGATCATCCGCAACTCGGAAGGCGAGTTGCTCACGCCCAGCGTGGTGCTGTTCGAAGATCGGGAACTGGTCGTCGGCAAGGAGGCGCGAACGGCGACCACCGTCCATCCCGAACTGGTCGCCGAGTGGGTGAAGCGCGACATGGGTTTGCCCTACTATTCCCGGCCGATCCACGGCCGCCGGCTGCCGCCCGAGGTGATCCAGGCCTGCATCCTGCGGAAATTGAAAGAGGACATAGTATTCGAGCTTGGCGGCGTCGGTCGCGTGGTCATCACCGTGCCGGCCTATTTCGACGAGCCGCGGCGGAAACGGACCGCCGACGCCGGCGAGATGGCCGGCCTGAAGGTGCTCGACATCGTCAACGAACCGACGGCCGCCGCGCTCAGCTTCGGCGAAACGCTCGGCTGCCTCGCCGCCGACGGAGAACCGAAAGAGGAAATGACCCTGCTGGTCTACGACCTCGGCGGCGGCACGTTCGACGCCACGCTGCTGCGCCTCGCTCCGGGTAAGATCGAAACCGTCGCCACCGACGGCGATGTGATGCTGGGCGGCCACGATTGGGATCTGCGGCTGGTGGACCACGTCGCCCAGCGTTTCAAAAAACTCCACAAGCGCGATCCGCGCGAAGACCCGGTGATTATCAACCGCGCCTTGGCGGCGGCCGTCGAGGCAAAACACGCGCTCAGCGCGCGCACGCGGACCATCATGCACATCGAAGTGGCCGGCCAAACCGTCGAGGTCCCCGTCACGCGCCGGCAGTTCGAGGAGATGACCGCCGACCTGCTGGAACGGACGGCCTACACCACCCGCCAACTGCTGGCCTCGGCGAAGCTCCAGTGGAAGGACGTTTCCCGGGTGTTGCTCGTCGGCGGATCGACGCGGATGCCGATGGTCGGCCGGATGCTGAGGGAACTCAGCGGCCGCGAGCCGGACCACTCGGTCAATCCCGACGAAGCGGTCGCCCGCGGCGCCGCCCTGTTCGCCGCTTATTTGTTGGACAAGGAGTCCGGCGGCCGGCCGAAAAGCGGATTGACCATCACCAACGTCAATTCTCACGGCCTGGGCGTCGAGGGGATCGACCCGGAAACGATGCGGAAGAAAAACGTCGTGCTGATCCCCCGCAACACGCCCCTGCCGGCGAAGTTCACCGAGCGATTCGTCACGCGCTCGGAAAACCAACGTTCCATCGCCGTTCAAATTCTCGAAGGCGAAAGCTCCGCGCCGGACGAGTGCACGGCCATCGGCCGGACCGTGGTCCGCGATCTTCCCGAGGGGTTGCCCAAAAACTGGCCCGTCGAGATCGCCTTCGAGTATGCCGAAAACGGACGGCTGACCGTCACGGCCGACGTGCCCGGAACTCACCGGGGCGCGGTGCTGGAAATTGAACGCTCGGTCGGATTCGCCGACGACGACCTGGCGCGCTGGCAGAAACCGATCGACGAGGCGGCCGGGTTCGACGCCTTCGAGTCGATGGTCCAGGAGGTGATGGAACAATCGGCCGACGGACGCAACGCGGAGATGACGCCCGAGGAAATCGAGTCCATGCAGGCCGAATTCGGCGGGCCGGGCGCCGGCCCCGCCCGACCCGGCGGCTGGACGCCCTTCGTCGCCGGTCCCAATCCGGAAAAACCGGGGCCGGAGCGGGAACCCCCTCCCCAAACGGAAGACGAATCCCTGGTCGCCGGCGGCTCGCACCGTATTCGTTCGGTCGCCCGGCAGAGATTGCCACGATGGGTCGGCCTGATCGGGCACGTCATCGCGGCGATGTTGGGATTGACGCTCGGTTATCTGATACTGTGTCAACTCAGGCCGGATACGTTCCCCTTTCCATTTTCCTGGTAAACAAACCGTTGCGCGGCAGTTCAACTGCCGCGCCAACTGAACCGAAGATACCTAACGGACATGTCGCAGTCTTCCCCACCCGCCATCGGCATCGACCTGGGCACCACGTTCTCCGCCTTGGCGCGGATCGACGACCGCGGCCGGCCGATCACCGTGGTCAACGCCGAGGGAGACCTGCTCACGCCCAGCGTCGTGCTCTTCGACGGCGACGACATCGTGGTCGGAAAGGAAGCGCTGAAGGCCGTCGCCACCGAAGCCGACCGCGTGGCGGAATGTTCTAAACGCGACGTCGGACACCGCGTCTACCACAAGCTGATCGAGGGCAAGCAGTATCCCCCCGAGGTCGTCGAGGCACTGATCCTCAACAAGCTCCGCGTCGACGCCGGCAAGCAGATCGGGCCGGTGAGCAAGGCGGTGGTCACCGTGCCGGCCTATTTCGACGAGGTCCGCCGCAAGGCGACCGAGGACGCGGGCTACATGGCCGGGCTGGAGGTCCTGGACATCATCAACGAGCCGACGGCCGCCGCCGTGGCCTTCGGATTTCAGCAGGGATACCTGGACGACGAAGGAAGCAGCGCCGCGCCGCGAAACGTCCTCGTCTACGACCTCGGCGGCGGCACGTTCGACGTGACCGTGATGCAAATCCGCGGCGCCGAGTTCAACGCCCTGGCCACCGACGGCGACGTCCGCCTCGGCGGCTACGACTGGGACCAGCGGTTGGTCGATCTGGCCGCCGAGCGGTTCATTGCCGCCGGGGGAGACGATCCGCGCGAAGACCCGGTCTCGGCGGGCAAGCTGTGGCGCGAGTGCGAGGACGCCAAACGCACCCTTTCCGCCCGGCAAAAGGCGACCGTCGCCTGCCACCATCGCGGCGCGTCGCGGCGGATCGAGATCGCCCGCAATGAATTCGAAGAGACCACGCAAGACCTGCTCGACCGCACCCGGTTCACCACCGTCCAGGCGCTGAAGGCGGCGGGATTGCATTGGAACGATCTGGATCGGGTCTTGCTCGTGGGAGGCTCGACGCGGATGCCGATGGTCCGCGAGATGCTGCGGCGTCTCTCGGGCATGGAGCCGGACGACTCGGTCTCGGCCGACGAGGCGGTCGCCCACGGCGCGGCGCTCCGCGCATCGCTGATCCTCGCCCGCCAAAACGGCCTCACGCCGGCCCTGAAAATCCGCAACGTCAATTCCCACAGTCTGGGCGTGGTGGGCCTCGATCCGCTGACCCGCCGCCGCCGCAACGGCATTCTCATCCCGCGCAATACGCGCCTGCCGGTAACCGGCAAGCGGATATTCAAAACGCACAAGACCGGCCAGCGTTCGATCCTGGTCGAGATCGTCGAGGGCGAAAGCCCCTCGGCCGACGACTGCACGCCAATCGGCCGCTGTTCGATCCGCAATCTACCGTCCGGCCTTCCGGCCCGCCATCCGGTGGAGGTGTTGTTTCAATACGCCTCGAACGGCCGCTTGAAGGTCCGCGTCGAGCTGCCCGAGACCAACCGCCGCGTGGAGACCGAGTTTGTCCGCGAGACCGGCTTGAGCAAAGAAAGCTTGGACGCCTGGCGGAAGTCGATCTGCGGCCTGCCTCCGGGGAAACGAAATTGACGTCCATTTCGCAGGTCAGGCTCCGCCCAACATCGTAGAAACGTGTCAGGCATAGCCTGACCTACGGCTACGGTTGTTGCTTCGCGCGGAACACCGCGCCGGGATGGAGACGCTCGGCGTAGGACATCATCGCCCAGGTCGAAAACTCCCATTGATGAAGATTCGTCAAACGAGGTCGGCCGCCGACCGGAAATAACAAATCCGTGACGTATAACAACTCGCGATCGGCCGCGGCGACCTGATCGCGGTATTGCGGCAACTCTCGCGCCGTCAGATACGTCACGTAAGGCATCGCCGACATATAAGTTTTGCCCATCTGCAAGTATTTCCAGTCGGTCTTCGCGCCGCGGGTCTTTTGGTTCGCGTCCAGCCACTTGAAATACTCGGCGACGTGCTTTTCCACCGTGCGGCGGCGCGGACCGTCCGCTTTCAGATACGGCAAGGCCGCCGCGTAGAACTCGAAGGCATATAGTGCAATGCCCGGAGATATTTGTGTAAATCCGGCTGGCTCCGACTTTCCAACGCCATGTGCATTCATCCAATCCACGCACCCCATGGCGACTTTCAAATATTCATCCTTACCGGTTACGACGTGGAGGTGAAGCAGGAACGTACCGTAAGTCGAAGTAGAACACCACCATTCGCCTTCATACTCCCACCATGAGCCATTGTTGATGCCGCCGCCTTCGCCGACGTAGTTGTCGATGACCAATCGGGCGTATGCCTTGACCGATTCGAGATATTTTTCGCGTTGCTCGCCTTCAGCGCGGACCGCCACGGCCAGCACGGCCGAGGCCACGGTGCTGGCGTCGGCAACGAACCACCAGCCCTCATTCTCGCCCGGCCGGCGGAACTTGCCGTAGTTCAAATAATACGCCCCGGCGGGCTTCATCTTCTTTTGAAAATCGACGACCATGTCGGTCCAGCGGGTGCAGGCGTCGAGGTATTTTTTCTCGCCGGTCATGTCGTAAGCGACGCACAGGCCGCGGACGGCGTAGGAGTCCTCGAAAAACGGCACGTGATGCGTCTTCGGCTCTTCGTTCTCACGATATTTTTCCCGCCACGGAACGACCGGTTTGTCCAACTCATCCATCGCCAGGTTGCAGAGTTCAAAGAACCGCGTTCGAAACGCCTCCGGCGGTTTCGGCTCGTCGGCCGAGACGCGATCGAGATTGAAACAACAAGCTGAAACGCAGAAGAACAAAGCCGTCGCGATAATTCGATAGTGCATGATTATTCCTTGCATAATTGTAGGGTGCGTGCTTGCACGCACCACGATGGTGAGTCGAAAACGATTGGTGCGTGCTTGCACGCACCACGATGGTGAGTCGAAAACGATTGGTGCGTGCAAGCACGCACCCTACTAATACCCCGTGCCGGAGACGATCTCGCCGCCGGCGATGGTGCTCAACGCTTGATAAACATTGATGTTGATCGAGTCGTTGAGGAACGCGACGTGTCCGTCGCAGAAGACGAAGTGCGCGCCGCCGCTGTGATAGCTGCCGAACGGCGCGTTCTGATCGTCGGTCGGATACATCGGATTGATCTCCGTGTTCAACGCTACGTACGTGGTGCGAAAGCCGCGGCCGATGCTCCAATAGGCCGGATCGGGACAGGGATCGTCGGGCGTGGCGCCGGGCGTGTTCGCGCAGCCGCAGCCGCCGAACCAGAAGGCCGGCGAACCTTCGTTCGGACCGGATGATGTGTTATCGTTGTCGCCCATGCCGAAGCGGCTGTTGTGGACGCTCTCGCCGATGGCGAACGTCGAGGCCGAGCCGTCCGAGACGTCGGCGAACCGATGCCAGCGGTTGATGGCGAACAGTCCGTCGGCGAAGGCGGCCCCCCGCCAACCGTCGACCAACATGGTCTTGCCGCCGGCCACGCCGAAATAGTCGCGCAGAGCGGGATATTCGGTCGCCCGGCTGTCGCTGGGGCACTGAAAAAACGGAAACGGCTTTTCGAGATACTCGCGATGGTCGCGCCCGTCGCGATTGTTCGCGGTGTATATCCAGTTGTAGTATCCGGCCTCGTAGTCGAAGAGGTCTTCCATGTTGGCTTGCTCGACGAATGACATGATGACGAAGTAGAGCGGGTTGCCGCGAATATCGACGCCGGTGTTGTTGGTGACGATGCGGATCGACTCGGCGGCGGGAAAGCAGTTGTACTGCGAGTGATAGTTTTGCAGGGCGAGTCCGAGTTGTTTTAGGTTGTTGGTGCATTGCGCCCGTCGCGCCGCCTCGCGCGCCGCCTGCACCGCCGGCAGCAGCAGGGCGATCAAGATGCCGATGATCGTGATAACGACCAAAAGTTCGACGAGGGTAAACGCGTTTGGGACCGGGGATTTAGGGATTTGGGGATGTGGGCGTTCGGGAATGGCGCTGGCCGAGCCAGTGGTACACGCGCGGTCACGGGGGAGATTGTTTAGCCGCCGTCGGCACGACGGCGCGGGGGATTCATTTAGCCGCCGCGTCCACGCGGCGTCGGCATTTTGAATAGATGTTTTCATGGCACGAATCCGATTGAATATCGTCAGTATATCGAAAGGCAATCCGCCCTCACCCCCGATCCCTCTCCCGCTTACGGGAGTGGGTAGTATTTTATGTTGGGGCGGCGGTCGAACCGCCGCCCCAAATCTTCGTCCCCTCTCCCGTCGGGAGAGGGTTAGGGTGAGGGCGATTGAGAATCGATCGGACCGCCAAGCGCCCTCACCCCCGGCCCCTCTCCCGCTTGCGGGAGAGGGGAGTTGTTGTTACTTGCGTTTCCTCCAAGCATAAGCCAGCAGGCCGAGCAGACCGCAGGCCAGCAGGGCCAGGGTGGTCGGTTCGGGAACGGGGTGGGCTACCAACGCCAGATCGTTGTTGGCCAGATCGGCGCTGGCGTCGTAAACGTACGTGAGCGCGTAGTACGAACCGTCGCCCATGTTGAACTGATAGCCCTCGCCAAAACCCGAGAATGTGCCCGAAATCAGGTCGGTGCCGCGGTTATCGACCAAAACCAGATCGTTGGCTGCCGTACCCAGCGCGGAGAGGTTCAACGATAACTGAGCGCCGCTAACGATCGTCAGCGAGGTGCCGGTACCGGACAAGAGGATATCGCTGACGCCGTTTGAGTCGGCCACGAAAGAGAGCGTGGAATTAGCTCCCAACGTCGCGGTGGTTTTCCATTCGATGGACGCCAGCGAGCCTTGCGCCTCGAACTTGCCGGTCCCGGTTTTGTTGCCGATTGATACTGTACTATTGGCAGTAAAGACGGCGTCGTCGGAAATGGTGACGGTGCCGTTGCCGCCTTGTTGAGTGCCAGACCCCTGGCTAATATACAATTGCCGAACGGAAACGTTTCCGCCGTCTTGGTTGAAAATTCCCGTGGAGCCGGGTACCAAGGCCACGTTAAAGGTAGAGGTAGTATACACTTGCGAGATGGTCCCGCCGTGCATGTTGACCGTACCCGAGCCATAATGGCCGATGTAAACGTCGGCTTTTGTGCCGCCGGAGCCGAGGGTCAGCGTGCCGCCGTTCATGGTGTGCGTTCCGACGCAGTCGGCAAGGTTGCCGATGTACCAGCCGCCGTTGACGGATGTGGAAACATTCAAGGTTCCGGCATTTTGAGTGAAGGTCCCGGTTCCGGCGGTAGTGCTTGCTGATGACGTCTTATCGGCGATGACGAACCATGAGTAAGAGAGACCGCCGCCGCTGTTTATGGTAAGATCGCCGGTGCCTTCGATGCCAATGCGCAACGCAGTCACATTAGTGCCGGAAAGATCGGAATTAATTGTGGCGGTTGCGGGTGTAAAGAGGTTGTAGCCAATGTAGGCGGTATCGGCCGCCACAGGCAGCGAGTCTCCGCTCCAATTGGCCGCCGTGGCGTAATCGCCGTTGGTGGCATCGAAATATATCGTTCCCGCCTGGACGGGACCGGCAGCCCATAGGCAACCGACCGCCAAAATCGCCGCAGCGATAGTCAACACGCTGAATCTTTTGCTTGACATGACAGATGTCTCCTAAAAAGGGTCACAAAAATAACGTGAACTGCCGGACGCGCCGTCCAGCAAAACGCCTCTAATCTCCAACCACATATTCTCGCCGCACTGTTTTCTCCTCCTTTCGCTGCTAATTCGTTTCTGTTGCGGAAAACCACTGTAGGGTGCGTGCTTGCACGCACCAGCTTGGTTTTGCCGCGAAATAAGGTGCGTGCAA
>JAFGLH010000033.1 GCA_016928165.1 Pirellulales bacterium
AGCCCGTGGAGCGACTTGCAGACCGTCTCCGGCCGGTCGGCCACGAACAACAGCAGGTCGCCCGGCGCGGCGTTCAAACGCTGTCCGATTCGCTCCAGCAACTCGGGCGAAAAGTTCTTCGCGCTCGGCGAGGTTAATTTCCCGTCGCCGTCAACCTTGAAGAAGACCAACCCCTTGGCGGCGAACTGTTCCTTGACGTAGGAGGTCAACTCGTCGATCCCCTTGCGCGAGTATCGGTCGGCGGCGGCTGGGGCGTTTATGCCTCGAACGCACCCGCCCGAGAGTACCGCGCCGCGAAAGACGCGGAACTCCGCCTCAGCGGCCAGGTCGCTCACGTCGCTCAGTTCCATGCCGAACCGCAGGTCGGGGGCGTCGTGGCCGAAACGCCGCATCGCCTCGTCGTAGCTCATTCGCGGCAGCGGCAACGCGAGTTCGATACCCAATATCTCCCTGGCCATCCGCGCCATCAGCCCGTCGATCGCGGCGATTACGTCGTCCGCCTCGACGAACGACATCTCCACGTCCAGTTGCGTGAACTCCGGCTGTCGGTCGGCCCGCAGGTCCTCGTCGCGGAAGCAGCGGGCGATCTGATAGTAGCGGTCGTAGCTGGCGATCATCAAAATCTGTTTGTATAATTGCGGAGACTGCGGCAGGGCGTAAAAATTGCCCGGCTGGATGCGGCTGGGGACCAGGTAGTCCCGCGCGCCCTCGGGCGTGCTGCGGCCCAACATCGGCGTTTCCACGTCGATGAAGCCCAGCGAGTCGAAGTAGTCGCGGATGATCCTCGTCATCCGGTGCCGCAACAGCAGCGTCCGTTGCATCTCCGGCCGCCGCAGATCGACGTAGCGGTGTTTCAGCCGGATGTCCTCGCCGGGCAACTCTTCCTTCGAGGTCGGCAGCAACGGCGGAGGCAGGCTCGGGTTGAGCACCTCGACTTGCCGGGCGCGGACCTCGATCTCGCCGGTCGGCACGTCGCGATTGACCATCCCCTCGGGCCGGGGCGCCACTTTGCCGCGGACGAGAATCACGTATTCGGCATGTAACTCACGCGCCGCGGCGATTGCCGCCTCGCCGCTTTCCGGGCCGAAGACGACCTGCGTCCAGCCGTAGCGGTCGCGGAGGTTGACGAAGAGGATGCCGCTATGGTCGCGGTGCGAATCGACCCAGCCGCACAGGGCGACTTCCCCGCCCACGTGCTCCGAACGCAATTCGCCGCAAGTGTGAG
Organism: Pirellulales bacterium; assembly: GCA_016928165.1. Classification (GTDB taxonomy): domain Bacteria; phylum Planctomycetota; class Planctomycetia; order Pirellulales; family Thermoguttaceae; genus JAHIKV01. Next base: position 1,226 of record JAFGLH010000033.1, read on the forward strand.
TGCGCAACAAGATGGAGGCTCCCGCTGAATATGGACTATGTGGTGAACGCAAACGATGTATTCTAGTTTTCAGAACCGAGGGCGCGAAGACCCCGTGCGTTCTATTCACCGGAAGACTTGTATGGGCTTTGCTTTGAAGAGCTATCCAACCCGCGAAGACAGCAGCGGAGAGTCGTGTTCAATTTGCACCCGTTCGACGGCGCAACCGGCTTTTTGAACGTCGCCCACGGCGCTGCGGATGGCTGATTCAAGACAGTCCGCTTTTCGGCTGAATGATATAACCGGTACACCGCTACACACTCCAGGCGTGCTGTAAACCCTCCTAAAACAACCGTCTCGCCCTTTGTGCGAACAATACAACGTACCCCAAATATGCGCCCTTGCACCGGCAAGCACCAAACGCCAGCCGTGTTTTAAAGCATAGTCCACAGCCGCCCGGATGCGCTTGTTTTTGTGATTGTGCATTCCTCCAATTATTCTAGCAAATACCGGCTCGCAAAGGAAGAGGATGCAAGCTGCTTGTCGATGGTCGTTTAGGCCAAAGCCGCAATTCGCTCGGCCAATTCATCCGGTGCGAACCGACCTGACACGGCGACGAAGCGACATTCGCTCAGACGGCGGAACCAGGTCGTCTGACGCTTTGCCAACTGGCGAGTGTGACGCTTGACCAACTCGATCGTGTCGGCCAATCCGCGGCGGCCTTCGAGGTGCTCGATCACCTCGCGGTATCCGACCGCCTGTCGGGCCGTGCGGCTAATGGAATCTCCACTCGCCCGCTTGCGGGAGAGGGGACCATGTGAAAGCAATCCCCGCGCCTCCTCGACCAATCCGGCGGCGAACATCTCGTCCACGCGGCGCTCGATCCGCGCGTAAAGCTCCCCGCGCGGCCAATCGAGCACGAACACGCGACACTTTTCCGCCGGGCGGCCGACTTCGAACTGCCGCTGTAATGCGCTGATCGGCCGGCCGGTCTTCTCAAAGACCTCCAACGCGCGGATGATACGCCGGGCGTCGTTCGGATGAAGCCTCTCAGCAGAGATAGGATCGACTTCCCGCAGCCGGCGGTGGAGCCAATCGCCGCCGTTTTCGCGGGCCTGCTCGGCCAGTCGGCGACGCAGCGTCCAATCGGCGGGCGGCCCCTCGAAAATCCCCCGCAGCAAACCCTTCAGATACAACGGCGCGCCGCCGACGAACAAGACCCGTTTTCCCCGCGCCGATATTTCCTCGGCGATTCGCTTCGACTCGGCGAGGTATTTCGCTAGGCTGTATTCTTCCCACGGCTCGATCGCGTCGATCAGATGATGGGGCACGGCCCGGCGCTGCTCGGCGGTCGGTTTCGCCGTACCCAGGTCCATGCCGCGATACAGCGTCATCGAATCGAGCGAGATTATTTCCGCGTCGATTCGCTTGGCAAGCTCCACGCCCGCGGCCGACTTGCCCGAGGCCGTCGGCCCGCTTAAAAACCAACAGTTGGCTATCGAATCGCTCGGCATGGTGGACGGCGATTGGCGGTTGGGACGGCGGATATACTGCGCCCCATTATAGCGATATTAATTGGGCCGCGAGGATGCGCCGTATCTTTCGCGTTGGGCGTCGAGCAGGTCTTGGAGAATAAACTTCTCTGGGAAGGGATCGTCGAGTTGGTTCAGTATTTGGCGGTAGCGTTTGACGGCCTCCAACAGATACTCGCCGAGGGTTTGGTCCACGAGAAGCTCCGGGTTGGCGTCGAAGACCTTTCGCCACTCTAGCATGGCCTTTTGATAATGGTCGCGGGCGGCTTCCAGCGAGCCTTCCGACGCCGCGCGGTCGCCTTGGTGAATATATTCCCGGGCGTGCACCATTTCGTCGGTCTGCTCGATTTCGGCCCGTTTCTTCCAATAATCGAAGTTCACGATGTTGCGGTAGCGGCGGATGTAGACGGCGAGTTGCTCGTGGTCGGCGATCTGCTTGGCGAGATCGAGCGCCTCGCCGCGTTTTGGGCCGCGTATGTTGAGGGCGACCTCGTTGTGGGTGACGGCGATTTTTTTGGCCGCCTCCCCGGCAAGTTGAGCTTCCTTGGCGGTCCGCTTTTCCGCGGGCACGTCGAGGGCCTTGCGCTCGGCGTCGCTTAGCTCCTCCTTGGTTTTCTTCGCGATCAACTCTTCGCGCAGGCCGGGTTGCAGGGCGTCGAGGCGGGCCAGCAAGTCGCGGGCCGCCTGGTCCTCGATCGCCAAGTCGCCCAGGCGGATCATCACAGGTTCATCGTCGCGGCGGAAAGAGGTGGGCAACGGCTCCTCGCCATATTTTCGCCAGTCTTTGGCGGCCTCGTTCCAAGCCGCCTTGGCCCTCTGGCCGAAAACGCCGTCCTCCTCCAGGGCATCGGCATAGTCCATCTGGCACATCGGGGCGCTGGAGCGGTAGATCAAGGGGCTTTTGGCCAACATGATCAGGCCGCTGTCGACCATGTCGATCACTTTTTCGTACCACCATTTGCCCACCAGCCAGTTGTCGCGCAGCGCGGTCGGCCGGGCGAAGCGGTCGTGGTAGTCGTCGTCCTCCTTGAACAGCTTGCGATACTGTTTTTTCTCGTCCGCCTTGCCGATCTTCTGCGAGATGATCCAACCCATGTCCCAACGCAGCTTCGGTTCCTTGAGGTTGTATTTAAGTCCCCCTTCGAGGAACTCGAGCCCCTTTATCACCCACCTGTAGCGTTCGCGGAAGTCGTCGAACTCGACGGAGATGTTATAGGAGAGGTTCCAGGCCTGATTGCTCCAGACGTTGATGAAGTTCGGTTGCAGTTTGATGATCTGGTTCAGCGTGGCGCCGAAGTTCGCCCAGTCCTTTTTCATTCGATAGTCGATGGCCTTTGTCCAGAGGATGTTGGCCGCCACGCCCCGCAGCCCCAACGTGGCCAGTTTGACGGAAACGCTGGTCGGGTCGATCTCGCCGATCTCGGCCTGACTGAGGTCGTGTTTTTTGCGGAGTTGGGCGAGTATTCCGCCGGGCGAGCCTTTTTTCTCCTTGGTGTCCACCGTTGACGGATGGCTCAGCCAATGCAGCGGATAGAGCAGCAAGACAATGGCCAACAGGTAATATATTTTTCGTTTGAACGTGCTTTTCGTACTCATTGAAAATCCCGTTATCGCCAGACTGGAAGCGTTGGACGGTTAATTGCGAAACCGCAAGCGAAGGTCTGCGTCTAGTCCCAAATCCCTAATCCTCAACCCCTAACCCCTATTGCTGCGCCACCTCTCTGTTTTTCAGACACAAATATCCCGCCACGAACATCGGCAACAGGTAGGCGAACGTTCGGCAGGCGTAGGTCATTATGGTGTCGCCGGGAATGTTGAACCCGGAAGCGACCAAATTGGAGAAGGCGCCGAATCGCGACACGTCGGGCAAGAGGGCGGCGATTATCCGCAACCCGATCTCCAACGGCTGATCGAGGGTCTGCACGACGGTCGTTTGCAGGCCCGGCTTCAGTTCCGAAACGACGTTGTCTTGGGTGACGATGCGAAGAAACGACTCGGTAGGCCCGCCGCCGTAGGTTTCGTGCATCGCCAGCCGGGTCATGAAGTCGTGGAACAGCCCGCCGAGCAAGGCCCCGGCGGTCGCCAACGCGGCTATCGGAGCGCTGAGGAAGGTGCTGAACAGGACCCCCATGCCGATTACCAGCAAGGCCAGCAGCCAGATGCCGATGTAGCCCTTGACGAAATTCCACCAGAACCAGGCGTCGGTGGCGCGGAGGTACATGTCGGCTTGGGCGACGCCCAAAAACTGCGCCCGCGAGTCGCAGCGCAACCAAATTTCGATCTTCCCGTCGGAGACAATGTCCTTGAACAAATCGACCGTTTTGTCGCCGGCGAGGAACTCGCGGGGAATAAATTGGCTGTCGGTCTGGAACTCTTTCGACTCGAATACCCGCACCAGCTTCGGTTTTTCGTCCTCCGGGGCGAGAGGATTTCTGACCCACAAACTACCCAATACGCCCTGCTCTATGTCTCCTTTATGAGTGCGGAAAACGCCGAGATTGAGTTCGACGGGCAGACCGGCGGGGAACCGTTCCTCGTCGACGCCGTCGAACGTCCAAATGGCGGCCGCCTCCGCTCCCCCGCCGATGTAGCTGCGATAGGTCCACTCGTCGCCGACGTTGATCCCTTTTTCCGTCGGCTTTCCCTTGGAATCGAGAAACCGGATCTTTCCGTAAATGGGGACTCGGGCCTCGAGCATCCCTTTCGGCTGGCCGAGTTGGAACGCCGTTTCGGGCGGCTGCTCGGCGAGCAAGTCGCTCCAGTCTCCTTTCAGATTGTGCCAGTGGCCTTGCTCCATTTCCACGCGGCCCTCTCCCGACGGATAGACGACCAGCTTGTGTCGGTGATGGTGGTCTAGGGTCGTATGGCCGCGCAGTTCCGTCGGCTTGCCGTCGGCGAACCCGACGACCTCCACGTCTTCCGCCTTGATCTGGTGGGTATGGGCCAGCCCGGCAAGCACGAAAAAGTAGCTGATCGCGGCCATGATCAACAGCAGGCAGGAAGCCACCGCGGCGAATCCGGCAATTCTCCCCAACACCACCTCGCTCGAGCGGACCGGCTTGGTGACGATTGTGTACAGGGTGTGGCTTTTGATGTCCGCCGGCAGACTCAGCGCGCTGAGAAACAGCACCAGAAGGATCACCAGGTATTTAGTGATGGAAAGAACGAAACTCAGATACAAACGCGCCGGATCGACGCTTTCCGGATCCAAAAACCAGCCGGCGAACAATAAGATTACCACGAACAGCAGAAAAACCACTATTACCCGGCGGCGGATCGATTCCTTGATGCCCAGCCAGGCGAGCGCGGCGACCCGCCGGGGCGAGATGCGGACGACGTCCAGGACGCACTCTCCGATCGCGCGGCCGGCGGTTTGCAGGGCCGCGCCCGGTCCCCGCCGAATCGTTGCGATCAACCAACTAATGGCGAAGACGGCCGCCGCCGCGAAAAAGACCACCATGCACCACTGATACAACGCCCCTTGGCGCCAGTCGGGGCCGAGGAGCCATTGCAGTATTTCCAGCCAGTTGTTCGCAAACTTCTCGGCCGACTCGGCCAGCGGAACGGTCCAGGCGATCTGTTGGGTTTTTCCCAGCGAGAGCAGCTTCCAGACGAGGACCGCAAGGGCGACAATGACGATAACCGCGGCGGAGACGCCGCCGATCGTCAGCGCGGCGCCCCGACCGACCGATCCGGTCCCCTTTCGCGATCGGGCTATTGCCCAAACCAAACCGCCGCAAACCAACAAAATAAACAGCGTAAAGGCCAGCGGGTGGAACAAACGACCCTCGGCCCAATTCGGTCCGAGCATCCATGTTAACAGCGGCGTAACGTCGGCAAGGTCGATTTCCATGAAAGGGGTTGGGGATCAGGGGTCAGGGATCGGGTAAGCGTATTTCCATCGCACGCGATATAGCGGCCGGATTAAGTTTTTTCTTCGACGCCCCGGACCCTGCGTCCGGGATGTTCCTTGCTTTCGCGGATGATCTTCAAGAACAAGTCTTCGAGCGTAGCGGTCGGGTTGCCGACGTTCAACAGGTGGCCGTTGCTCCGCTCGATCGCCTGTTTGATTTCCTCCTGGGCGACGGCGCTCAGCCCGGCCACGCGGAACTCGGTGACGTCTTGGACCTTCAGCAAGTCGTCGACCCGCCCCATCTCCTTCAATTCTCCCTGATACAAAATCGCGATTCGGTCGCAAACGTCCTGCACGTCGGCCAGCAGATGGCTGCACATCAGCACCGTCTTGCCCTCGTCGCGGAGCTTGATGATCAGGTCTTTCATCTCGCGGGTGCCGATCGGGTCCAGGCCGGTTGTCGGCTCGTCGAGCAAAATCAGTTCCGGGTCGTTGATCAGCGCCTGGGCCAGGCCGATCCGCCTGGTCATGCCCTTGCTGTATTCTTTCAGTTGCCGCCGCTTGGCCCAATCCAGTCCGACCATTTCGATCAGGTCGGCCACCCGCTGACGCCGGACCGCCCGAGGCATGTCGAACAAACGGCCGTAAAAATCGAGCGTCTCCTCGGCGTTGAGGAAGCGATAGAGATACGATTCCTCGGGCAAATAGCCGATCCGCTCGTTTTTGGTCACCTCTCGGGCGTCGCGGCCGAAGACCAACGCCTGGCCGGCGGTGGGAAACAGCAGGCCGAGAATGAGTTTGATCGTTGTCGTCTTGCCCGAGCCGTTAGGCCCCAGGAGCCCGAATATCTCGCCGCGGCGGATTTCCAGGTCCAATGCCTTTAGCGCCCTGACCTTTTGACGCCCCCAAAAATCGCGATAAATCTTGGTGAGATTTCGGGTTTCGATGATGGCTTCCGACTGCATGTGTTACCTCGCGCTCGCCGCGATAGGGCAGGACATAATACGACGTATCGTCAATTACGTTGCCCGAGGACCAAGTGTTCACTCTCTTGCATATTTTGCCGCGTAAAGCCATAACTATAAATTACCCCTCTCGATGTTACAAGCGGTGCGCGGCAATCCGGCGTCCGAGGGCAAAAGTATTATCTGACTCCCATACTCCGCATGGGAACCAGGGAGCCGGCGCTATCGTTGCAGATTTCACATCCAATTCTAACTTTTTTGCCGTGACAGCCCAAATTACCGCCGAAAACTTTCTCGCCGGGCGGATCAATTTCGAGCGGATCCGCTCGATGCCCAACTCCGAGGCGGCGTTGAAACTCGACCGGATGCGGGAACTGCTCCAAAGACTAGGCAACCCGCAAAACTCGCTCCCTATCGTCCACGTCGCCGGCACCAAGGGAAAAGGTTCCACCTCGGCCATGATAGCCGCGGTGCTCACCGCCGCCGGTTATCGCGTCGGGCTGTTCACCTCGCCCCATATCGAACGGGTCGAGCAACGGATGGCGGTCGATGGCCGGCCTTGCCCGCCCGAGGAGTTCGCCGCCCTGGTCGAAACGGTCCGTCCGGCGGTCGAGGCGATGGACCGAGCGGCGGCCGCCGGAAACCCGCCCGAGCTTGGCCCGACCTATTTCGAGATCATAACCGCTCTGGCGCTCCTGCATTTCTCGCGTCGGAGCGTGGATGCGGCCGTGCTGGAGGTGGGCATGGGCGGGAGGCTCGACTCGACCAACGTCTGCCCGCCGCGCCTGTCGATCATCACTAGCATCAGTCTCGACCACACCCAGCAACTGGGCAACACGCTCGAATCGATCGCCGCCGAGAAGGCCGGCATTATCAAACCCGGCGCGACGGTCGTCAGCGGCGTCCGCGACCAAGGGCCGCGAGAGGTAATCAAAAAGATAACGAACGCCGCCGGTTGCCGGCTGGTCGAATTGGGCGTCGATTTCGATTTCGAGTATCATCCGCCACGCCACTTGGAACGGGCGCCAATGCCCGCCCAGTTCAACTTTATCTCCCCTCTCCCGCAAGCGGGAGAGAGGCCGGGGGTGAGGGCTTTGAAATCAAAAAAGTTTACGCTTTCCCTCCCCGGCCGCCACCAGGCCGCCAACGCGGCGGTCGCCCTGGCGGCGATCAAGGAATTACGCCGCGACGGCTGGACGGTCCCCGACGCGGCGATCCGCAGCGGATTGGCCGATGTCGAATGTCCGGCCCGGGTGGAGGTCGTCTCGCGCCGTCCGGCCGTCGTGCTCGACGCCGCCCACAACGCCGCCTCGATCGAGGCGTTGGTCGCCGTCCTCAACGAGAGTTTTTCAGTCAACCGCCGGATACTTATTTTCGCCGCCACGCAGGATAAAGACATTTCCGGGATGTTGCGGGTATTGCTCGCCAATTTCGACCACATTATTTTCACTTGCTACACGAACAATCCGCGCGGCGTTCCGCCGGAGGAGTTGAAGCTTTCGGTTGGGGTGGCAGTTAAACTGCCACCCCAACATTCAATCTCCCCTCTCCCGCAAGCGGGAGAGGGGCCGGGGGTGAGGGCGGTCACCATGGAAATCGCTCCGACTCCCGCCGACGCCTGGCGGCTTGCCTCCCGCCTGGCCCAACCCGACGACCTGATCTGCGCT
>JAFGLH010000227.1 GCA_016928165.1 Pirellulales bacterium
GTGCCTGTCCCCTTCACCGCCGAGGGGGACAGTCCCATTTTCGCGGTGAACCGCGAAAATCGGGACAGTCCCCTGTGAACGATTACCAGCAGCTTGCGGACTTCGGAAGGGTACAGTCCCATTTTCGTCGGACGAAAATCGGGACAGTCCCCGAAGCGGATGGGGAGAGATTCGAACTCCCGGTGGACTTTCGCCCACAGCGGTTTTCAAGACCGCCGCCTTAGACCACTCGGCCACCCATCCGAAATGTTCCGAGACACGTCCGAGACACGTTGGGATGGCAGTTTAACTGCCGCCCCATCATAGACCGCTTTATTCGCGATTACTGGCCCGCCGGCGTCTTCGGCAGCTTGAAGGGTGAGCGGTGGATCCGCTTGGCGACCGCGCCGCTGCGGATGCACTGGGTGCAGACCCGCATAGTCTTTTTCGTGCCGTTCGCCGTGGTGACGTGTACCCGCTGAAGATTTGGCCGGAACTTCCGCCGCGTAATGCCGGTGATCTTGGTGCCCACTCCCCCGAGGTACTTAGCCTTCCCACGATGGGTAACTTGATTGCCCAATACCGGCTTCTTTCCACATATATCACATTGGTGGGCCATAATGACGAACTCCCCGCGGGAAGACAATGACGACGAAATGCCAAACAACTTAGTATACACTTCATCTCGGCCTCTGCAAGGGCATCATTTTCCGGTAAATCAGGCTGTGTCTGACGCCGGAGGCGGCAATTTTTTGGACGGCGCGAGCCACCTAATATATGCTTGTATCGGCGCCTTGCACGCAAGAAGGGACCTTCTTCGGCAACCACCATTAGCGGGGAAAGTGCTTCGCCCTTGTGTCCGGTTAGAAGGCCAGTTACCATACTACGGTCGCCTGCCGTATACAATAGAATAAGCGGAACGAGAAACCATCCTACCTTAAAAAATTCGAGGAACATTAAATGATTCACGGGATGATGAAGTCTGCTTCGCATCGTGGGATTCGGCGTTGGACGTTGGTTTGCGCTCTTGTCGCGGCGTTGTGTGCGGTTTCCCGGGCGGACCCGGTTGCCCCCGGCCCCAACGACCGGCAAATCGCCTTTGCCGTTTCCTCCCTGATCAGGCGTGAGCATTTGACCCGCCATCCGTTGGACGGAGAGGTGTCGCAGCGGTGTCTGAAAACCCTCTTGGAATCGTTGGACCCGATGAAGGTCTATTTTTACCAGTCCGACGTCGACGAGTTCAACAAGCACATGGCGGGCCTGGCCGACTCGATCCGCAAAGGGGACGTTACTTTCGCCTACACGGTGTTTTTGACCTTTTTGGAGCGCATCGACGAGCGGGTGCGGATGGTCGATCAAATACTAGACGGCCCCTTGGATTTCACCAAGGATGAACAGATGGTCGTTGACGCCGACGCGGCCAAATACCCGTGCACTCCGGCGGAAGCCTACGACCGATGGCGGAAGCGGATCAAATACGACCTGCTGGTGCTGAAAACGGACGAGAGCGACGGCAAAGAAGGACAAGAGGCCCGCGATAAGCTCCGCCGCCGATACCACAGCTTTGCAAAGCGGATGCACCAGACGAACAGCGAAGAGCTGCTGGAGATATATCTGAACGCCTTCACCATGTCGTTCGACCCTCATTCCAGCTACATGTCGCCGGACACGCTGCGAGATTTCGACATCATGATGAGCCTCAAATTGGAGGGGATCGGCGCCTCGCTGCAAAGCGGCGACGACGGCTACACGGTGATTAAAAAGATCATCCCCGGCGGCGCGGCCGACAAGGACGGCCGGCTGAAGGTCGAGGACAAGATCGCCGCCGTCGGACAAGGAGCGGACGGGGAAATGGAAGACGTCGTCGATATGAAGTTGAGGGACGTGGTCAAGTTGATCCGCGGCGAGCAGGGGACCGTGGTCCGCCTGCAAGTGATCCCCGCCGACGGCTCGGGGCTTAAGACCTACGCCATCACTCGCGAGAAGATCGAATTGAAGGACAGCGAGGCGCAAAGCAAGGTGTTTCCCGCCGGCAAGAAGCCGGACGGCTCCCCCTATCAAATCGGGGTGATCGAGCTGCCCAGTTTTTACCGCGACATGTCGGCCGACCGGCTCGGCGTGCCCGACTTCAAAAGCACTACCCGCGACGTGCGGCAATTCCTCGAGGATTTCAAGCGCCAAGGCGCCGACGCGGTGGTCCTCGACCTCCGCCGCAACGGCGGCGGCGCGCTGAACGAGGCCATCAGCCTTACCGGACTGTTCCTCAAGGACGGACCAATGGTGCAGGTCAAGGACGCCGACGGATTCATCAGGCCGTTCGCCGATCCGGACTCGGGCATCGTCTGGTCCGGGCCGTTGGTGGTGCTGATCAGCAAGTTCAGCGCCAGCGCAAGCGAGATTCTCGCCGGCGCGATCCAGGATTACAACCGCGGCCTGGTCGTCGGCGATTACTCCACGCACGGCAAAGGCACGGTGCAAAGCCTGCTGGACATCGGGGAGCGGTTGTTCCGCGTCCCCAATTCGCCCCCGCTGGGCGCGTTTAAGATCACCATGCAGCAGTTTTATCGACCCGACGGAGAAAGCACGCAGAAGCGGGGCGTGTTGGCCGACGTGGAACTTCCCTCCTTGACCACGCACCTCGACGTGGGCGAGGCCGACCTCGACTACCCGATCGAGTTCGATAAAATCCCCCCGGCCGTCTTCCAGCCATTCAACCACGTCACGCCGGACATCCGCGGCCGGCTCCGCGCCCTGTCGAAACAGCGCGTGACGAACTCGGATGATTTCCAGAAGGTCATTCGCAACATCGCCCGTTATAAAGAGCAAAAAGACAAAAAGTACGTTACGCTGAACGAGGAAAAGTTCTTGAAAGAACGCGCCGAATTGAACGCCGATAAGGAGACGGAAAAGGCGCTGGAAAAACAAATCGACATGAACAACGACGGCATCGAACGGGACTATTATCTCGACGAAGCGCTGGCGATAGCCGTCGATTACCTGACATTGCTCCGCCAAACCAATCCCTCTCAGGAAGCGCTGGGAGCGGCGAAGTAGCCCTTGCCGGACGCCCTCGGCGACGTTCGCGCCCGTTGCCCCCTTGGCGGGAAGGACCGTGGCGGGTATGGTACGGACTGTGACGCGCGGGAGTAACTCAGTGGTAGAGTGCTAGCTTCCCAAGGTGAAACGTCGCATTGTCGCGGGTTGCCGTCAGTTGTCCTTCTGCGATATAAAGTCTTTTTCTGTAAGAGTTTGTGTTGCGTTCACATTGATTCTCGTTGCTGGCCGTTGGGTTGCAGCAATGTGTGATATTATCGTGATATGCAATGTAATTGCTTCTTGAAAGTCTTATGCCCACTTGAATCATCCTTCATATCTACTTTGGGCGACAAGGTGAAGCCAACGACATCTCTCCATAAGGTGAGATACTCGACACAAGACGTTCCGACGGCGCGCGGTTAGACGTAAGGAATGATTTGACGTTCGGAAAACGTCTCATTCGACGTCGTTATTCCCGCTATTGTGTGGGATTTTATTCTTCCTCTCGTCGGTTGTCAATTCTCCCTGGACGCCCACACCACGTGGCGGCGAGCTACGGATTACGGATTACAAAATCTTTCTCACCGCTATGATAAGCTCGGCGGCGTCGGACGTGAGGGGCACGTCTTGACGGGCGCCGGTGGCGAGGTCTTTTACTTGACAAACGCCGGAGGCGAACTCGTCCCCGCCGGCGATAAGCGCGACGCGAAAACCGCGGCGGTCAGCGTATTTTAACTGTTGGCCGAGCCGCTTGGGATCGGGATACAACTCGACGCCGATGCCGGATGCTCGCAAGGCGGCGGCCAAACGCAGATAATCGTGCAGCCGGTCCTTGTCGAAGAAAGGGATGAAGACCGGGGCGGGCGTGGCGACCCGCTCGACCATGCCCAACTCTTCCATCGCCGCCAACAGCCGGTCCAGGCCGAGCGAGGCGCCCACGCCGGGCAACTCTTGGGAGGTGAAGGCGGCGGCGAGGTTGTCGTAGCGCCCGCCCGAGCAAACGCTGCCGATCCCCGGCAGCGCGTCGAGTAACGTCTCGTAAACCGTGCCGGTGTAGTAGTCCAGCCCGCGGGCTATCGACGGGTCGATCCGCAGCCGCTCCGCCGGCACGCCGGCTGCCGCGACCGCTTTGAACACCTCGCGGAGTCGAGCAGCGCCGTTGCGGCCGGTCTCGTTGCCTTCGACGAGCTTGCCCAACTCTCGCAGCACGTCGTCGTTGTCGCCGGAGATTTCCGCCAGGCGGAGCACGCCCCGGGCCTGTTCGTCGGTGGCGCCGGCCGTCGCTACCATCTCCTCGGCGACCGCCTGAGGGCCGATCTTGCCGAGTTTGTCCAACGCGCGGAGCACGGCCACCGCGCGGTCGGCCAGGGAGAGCCGCTCCAATAGTCCGGTGAGCACCATGCGGTTGTTCAACCGGATGGTGAACTCGGCGAAGCCGATCTCGCGCATCAAGTCGTGGATGACCAGCGCGGTCTCCACGTCGGCGGCGGTAGAGATAGTGCCGATGGTGTCGAAGTCGCACTGCATGAACTCGCGGAACCGGCCGCGCTGGGTATTTTCGCCGCGCCAGACCGTGGCGATGTGGTAACGTTTCAGCGGCGTACCCAGCCGGGCGACGTGCTGGGCGGCGAATCGGGCCAGGGGAACGGTCAGGTCGAACCGCATCCCCACCCAACGCCCGCCGTGGTCCTGAAACTTGTAGAGTTGCTTGTCGGTCTCGTCGCTCCCCTTGCCGGAAAGGATTTCCAGGTATTCCAGCGCGGGCGTGTCGATTGGGCTGAAACCGTAGGAGCGGTATACCCGCCGGGCCGTCTCGATCAGCCGTTCGCGCGGGATCATCGTCTCCGGCGGCCAATCGCGGAAGCCCTTCAGCGTGCGGGGTGTGATCCGGGTCGGTTCGGTCATGGGCAAAAGTATGACGGCTGCTTGCGGCTTCGCGGCGAGTCGGGCCGATGGGGCAGCAGTTGAACCGCCATCCCGACGACGCGCCGTAAAACCTCCTCAACCTACCAAATAACACGACGACTTAAAAGGGGACGCATTGGATAAACCCATGCCAAAATGCCGCAGCAATACCCATAACCGCCGCGCTTGCAAAACGGTCGGACATGCTTTATGATAGAGGGCGGTAACTTTCCCTCCGTACTTCCCGCCGAACATCCTTTTTTTGGGGACTAGCCGTTATGAATCGCCGTCAATTTCTTTGTACGTCCGCCGCGGCGGGCGTTGGCCTTTCCATTGCCGGTAGTTTGCCGGCCGCCCGGTTGGACAAAACCTTGCGTAAAGCGCTGATCGGCGTGCCGAACAAGGAGGTGTTCGCCGCTTGGAAGGCGGCCGGATTCGAGGGGATGGAGGCGACCAAATGGCAGGCGTTGCCGGGCGAGGCGGTCGCCGCGCGAAAAACCGCCGAATCATTCGGCATGAAAATTCATTCCGTGCTTTTCGGTTGGGGAAAGCTCAACGAGGGTGAAACGGTCCTCGCCGAGGACGTCACGAAAATGGAGATTGCCCTCCGCGCGGCGCAAGCTTACGGGGCGAGCGCCGTGCTATTCGTCCCTTGCCGGATAGGCGGCATGGCGATTCCCCGCCCGCGCGAGTTTGACGTCCGTTTCGACGAGAAGACCGGGCACCTCGAGCGGGTCGTCGCCGGCGACAACGCGCCGTTCGAGAAATACATCGAGGCACACAACGGCGCCGTCGACGCCTCGCGCAAGGGCATCGAGCGCCTGATACCCACCGCCGAGAAGACCGGCGTTGTGATCGCCTTGGAAAACGTCTGGAACAATCTTTGGGTCGCGCCCGCGCTGTTCGCCAACTTCGTCGCCTCGTTCGACAGCCCTTGGGTCAAGGCGTATTTCGACATCGGCAACCACGTGAAATACGCCCCGCCGCAAGATTGGATCCGCGCGTTGGGCAAGCTGATCGTCAGGTGCCACGTGAAGGATTTCAAGCTCTCGGCCAACGGCAACGGGGGCGAGTTCTGCAATCTCCGCGAGGGGAGCGTCGATTGGCCCGTCGTCGTGAAGGCACTTGATGAAATCGGTTACAAGGGGTGGATGACCGTCGAGGGAAGCAAACTCTCGCTCGGCGAACAGAGCGAGCGGTTGGACCTTATTATCGCGGGGAAATGAACGTTCCCATAACTGGCCCCCATGCCTTAGCGGTTGTCTAAGAATAACTTTGGAGTTTTTTTGCGGCTGCCCTCACCTCCCGCCCCTCTCCCGCAAGCGGGCGAGGGAAGTAATACTTGGACAACCGCTTGCAATCCCGGCCCCCATGCTCCGCGTGGGAACGCCGCAACAACTAATTCCACGGAGTATAAGTCGAATGAAGATGTATAAGTTACCGAGCTGTTTTCTCGCTTGTATGATCTATGTTTTCGCGGTTTCCACAGGCTTTTCCGCGGGGCCGGCCGGGCAAATCCGGATCGGGATCATCGGCACGGACACATCGCACGTGCCGGCGTTCACCAAGATGTTCAACGATCCGAAGGCCGTCGGCGAGCTGGCGGAGATGTCGGTCGTGGCGGCCTATCCCGGCGGCAGCCCCGACCTGCCGGCGAGTTGGGACCGGGTGAAAAAGTATTCCGACGAGCTGCGCGGGATGGGAATCGAGATCGTCGATTCGATCGAGGAGTTGCTTGATCGGGTGGACGCGGTGCTGTTGGAGAGCGTGGACGGCCGGCCGCACCTGGCCCAGGCCCGGCCGGTGATCGCCGCCGGCAAGCCGCTTTTCATCGACAAGCCGATGGCTGCCTCGCTGGCCGACGCGATGGAGATATTCCGCATGGCGAAGGAAAACGGCGTGCCTTGTTTCTCGTCCTCGTCGTTGCGTTTCAACTCGGGATTTCAAGCCGCCGCCTCCGGCGAGACGTTCGGCAAGGTCCGCGCTTGCGCCGCTTGGAGTCCGTTGAATATCGAGCCGCACCATCCCGACCTCTTCTGGTATGGGATCCACGGCGTGGAGATACTTTTCACGATCATGGGGCCTGGGTGCGAAGAGGTCAAGCGCGTGGCGCCGGACAAAGTCGAGGGCGTGTGGAAGGACGGACGCCGGGGTGCCTTCGTCGCAAAGAAAGACTACGGCGCGTCGGTCGAGGGCGAAAAGGGCGCCGGCGACGCCGGCAAACACAAAGGCTACGAGCCGCTGGTGGTCGAAATCGCGAAATTCTTCAAGACCGGCAAACCGCCGGTGAGCGCCGAGGAAACGTTGGAAATCCTGGCCTTCATGGAGGCGGCCGACCAGAGCAAGCGGCTCGGCGGCGCGGCCGTGAAGATAGCAGACGTGATGCGCAAGGCCGAGGAGAAGAACGCCGCTGGAGATAAAAAGTAAAGGGCGGATGCGAAACCGCAAGCGGCGTTCGTGGCGTTTTCCTAAAGCGTTGAGGTCGCATCAATAAAGTTGGGGTGGCAGTTCAACTGCCACCCCAACAACCGTCTTCCGACCTCTGGCCTCTGACCTCCGATTCCTAGAAATTATACGTCAGGCCGACAAACGCCCCGTGCAGCACCAGATTGCTGTAGTGCTGGATGTCGGCGATCTCGGGCGTATCGACCATGTATTGGGGAAATTGCTCGTCGGCCAATGCCATGCCGGTGGCGGCCACGACGCGGTAGCCGACCCGCGCGCTCCAGTTGCGGGAAAACTGCCAATCCGCGCCGACGTCGATCTGCGTGAGGAAAGCGATGCAATTTTTGTCGGATTCGACCGGGAAGCTTCCGTAGGGGCCGGAGCCGACCCGCCCGTCATTGGTGTACGCCCGGAACCTCTGGTCCATGTAGTTGTTGTAGATGCCGACCTTCGGCGTGATGAACAGCCGCACTCCGTTCCAAATGTTGTAGGCGGCGTCGAAGCCGAACTGGAATCCCACGAGGTTGTTGGCGATTTGTTCGCTGAAATACGCCTCGCCGCCGCTATCGCCCCAACTGTATCCTTGCCGCAGGGAGCCGAAGGTCAAATGTTCCTCGAAGCGGAAGTAGCGGACGCCCAACGACCAACCGATGTCCCATGGCGAATCGTCGGCCCAGGCCAACTGCTCGTGGACGAAGTTGAACTCGACGTTGTGGAACTCGTTGCGCCGCCAGAGTCGGTGTTCCTCGGCGCCGTCGAACCAGTTCTGCGCGGCCGCGCCGCCGAAAGTCATCGGCGTGACGACCAGGGGCGTGCTTACATAGCCCGTGCCGTTCGTCGTGTACCGTCGGTCGAAGAAGGCTTCGGTGGTCCAATAAACGGCCTCGAGTGCGTAGGGCGTGCAGCAACAGCAGGAGCGGCGGCCGAAACGGACCTCGCCTCCCCACTTCCATTGCATATCGAATTGAGTGTTCGTCAACTGGTCTGTCACGTCGCCGTCGGCGTAGCTGGTCCAGAGGCGGCGGCCGTGGCTGCGGCCCAACACCAAGCCCGCAATGGACGCGTACCAGTGGCTGTCATATCCTCCGCCGCAACAGGCGTCGCAGCCGCATTGGTCGGCGCACCCTCCGCAGGCGGCCTGCTCGTAGCGTTCCAACAATCCGCAAAACGGACCGCAGCCGCGGTTGCCGGTTGCCTCGGCCGGCTGGGGCATTGCGTGTTGATTTTCAGCGACCGGCGCGTTGGCGTAGCTGCCGCTCGTCGCCGGGGCCGCCGGCGGGGCCGGTATCGGCTGCACCGGACCGGGCTGCCTGGCCACGGTCAAGCGGCTCGGCCGCCGCACGTAAGACGGCGGCGCTTGGACCGCGTAGGGATTCTGGTATTGATATTGGGCCGCAGGCTGAACGGACTGTTGGGCGGCCGTGGCCGGCTGGTGATACGTCATGCCGGGCAATTGCTCGGCCGTCGGGGTGGACGTGGCCGGATAACCGACCGGCGCCGCGTATTGGCCGGACGCGGTTTGCCCAGCAGCTAGCTGCAACACTTCTGGAGAACCGTACAGGCCGTATTGGGCATAAGCCGTCGAAGCGGCGCAAAGCGCCAGACTCGTATAAAATGCAATCTGAAAGAGTTTCACGTTAGACTCCTTTTCGCTCAAATCCGTTAGTCCGTCTTCCTCGTTACAGCAATCGTCGCGGGTAGCCGTGCGGATTTGAGGAAACCGCCGCTAAATCCGTCTTTTCGCCCCCTCGCAACGCACCAATCGGAGCTATCGGCGCGACCGACGAAGGCGCACAGACGACCGCATCGCGGCATCTCAACGCAACCGCCAGGGTTTAGCGCCGCCGCATTTGCGATTGCGTGAAATGGGGAACGCCGGAAAAGTCTGCCGAACAATCGGGTTGAATCGGAAGTCAGGAATGCAAAATGGGGTTGCAGTTAAACTGCCACCCCAACAATCCACTGCTCACTACTGTATACCCACTACACGCTACCCACTCCACTTCGGCGAACGATTTCTTCCGCCAGATTCCGATAGTCTTCCGCGCCGTTCGAGGCGGGAGAATATTGAAGGATCGACTTTCCAAAGCTGGGCGCCTCGGCGAGACGGATGTTGCGTCGGATTCGAGTGTGGAATATCGTTGCTTTGGACCACGGGGTTGCCTCTGCCCGCGCGTTTTGGAAGAACTCCTCGACGTCGCGGCCGACCTCTGCCGCCAGGCGGGTGCCGCCGTCGTACATGCAGAGGACCACCCCGCCGAGCTTCAGATCGACGTTCAGCCGGGAGGCGGCCAGGCGGATGGTCTCCAGCAGCTTGCTCAGGCCGTGGAGGGCGAAGAAGTGAGGCTGCAAGGGGATCAGCACCTCGCCGACCGCCGCCAACGCGCCGAGCGTTAGGATGCCCAGCGATGGAGGGCAATCGACCAGCAAGAAATCGACCGGCGGCGGATCGGCGCGGAGCTTGTCGCGGAGGACGAAGAACGCGGACGGGTCGATGGCGCCAGAGCGGGCGGTTGTTCGATCCGCCCCCTTGTTTTTTCCTTCGATTAGTTGCACCTCGGCGCCGGCCAGGTCCACGCTGGATGGGATGAGCCAGAGGTTTTCGTCCACCCGTCGGGCGGTCTCGCCGACCGAGGCGTCGCCGGTGAGCAAGTGGTAGATCGACGGTTCGTCTTCGCGTAGTTCGACGCCCAGGTGCAAGGTGGCGTGCGCCTGCGGATCGAGATCGACCAGGCAGACCCGCGCGCCGGCCTCGGCCAGCGCGGCGGACAGGTTGACCGCCGTGGTGGTCTTTCCCACGCCCCCCTTCTGGTTCATTACGGCGATTGATCTCATGTCAAACCGCGCGGTTTCGAGAGTTGGTCATCAACTTTCGGAATTTCCAATTTAAGCCCCCTTTCGCTTCCCCCCGGATTGACGGCAGCGGCGCATGCGCTAATCCGGCCCTGTATGTATAAGGCCCCGAAACGTGGGTTACAAGAGTAGTTTTTGGGCCGATTTTGGAAACTGAAGATTAAAAGCGGGGGATTTGTGAGTTTAGCGGCCGACGATACATCGGCCAAGGATGGCGGGCGGGGCCGACGTGCCGTCGGCCGCTAAACGAGCACAATGCGTCGCGGCCCGATCTACAACTACATCTTCTCCAACAGCCCCTTCAGCGCGTTGGCGACCAGTTCAGGATTGTCGCTGTTGACCAGATGTTGGATTTGACTCTTGGGGACTTTCAGTTTTTCCAGCGTCTCGGCCACGCGCTTCCAGAGCCGCGACTTTTTTTTGCCTTCGGCCAGATACAGGTCGGTGACCAGATCGCCAAGCCGTTGGAGCATGATCCCGTCGCGGTTTTGGTAGTAGCTGCGGATAACGCGGTCTTGGTAGGCGGAGCGTTTGGACATGGCGTCGTTGAATATCTACGGTTGAGTGTGCCGGCAAATGATTATGGGTGTTTTAGCATGGTATGCCAAGGGGCACGGCTAAGGTGAATCGCCGCGCTGACGGCCGCTAAGTCGCCGTTCAAAAACAACTTCGGTTTTCCATGCGACAACCCCTTCACCCCCGGCCCCTCTCCCGCTTGCGGGAGAGGGGAGCAATTATTGGACGGCCGCTAAGCGGTTTCAGAAACGATATTTGCGCTCCGTCCCCCTTCCCCCACCCCCCGTTCCCCCGTACCATTGCACCCATGACGCGCGACGGACGACATCGGCTGATCTCGGGGGCCAGGATAACAAGCCTGGGCACGTTCCTTTCGCGGGTGCTGGGGTTGCTCCGCGAGACGGCCAACGCTTCCTTGCTGGGGTTGGCCGGCACGGGGGCAGGCAAGGGGGTGATGGACGCCTTCGTCATCGCCTTTCGAATTCCCAACCTCTTCCGTCGCCTGTTCGGCGAAGGGGCGCTGACGGCCAGCTATCTGCCAGTGCTTACCGAACACCTCGTAAACGACAAGCGCGCGGCCCGGCAGCTAGCCAGCGTGGTGATTACTTTGCTGATCGTCCTGTTGACCGGGCTGGTGGCGTTGGGGGAATTGATCTTCGGCCTGATCTGGCTCGTCTGGGGCGACGTGCCGGGCATGGGTTTGCTGATGGGGCTTTCGGCGGTGATGCTCCCCTATTTGCTGTTTATCTGCGTGGCCGCCCAGTTGACCACGATATATCACGCCGCGCTGCACTTCACTATCCCGGCGATGACGCCGATGGTGTTGAACATCGTTTGGCTGGCGGCGGCCTGGGGCGTGGCTCCGTGGTTCGCCCCGGACCAGGTCGCCCAGGCCTACGTGCTGGCCGTCGGAGTGGTCGTGGCCGGCGTGTTGCAAGTGGCGGTGCAAGTGCCGATGTTGCGGAGCTTGGGGTTCCGTTTCGATTTCAACTGGTCGGCGGCCCGGTCGGGCCTGGGACGAATCGGCCGCAATCTGGCGCCCATGATGGTCGGACTGGCCGTCACGCAAATCAACACGTTTAACGACAGCTTGATCGCCTGGGGGTTGGCCGCGCCGGCCGGTGGATCGGATTTGATCCCCTGGCTCGGCGGCGCGATTCGTTATCCGTTGGAGCAAGGGGCCGTGGCGGCGCTCTATTACGGCGAGCGGCTTTACGAGTTCCCGCTGGGGATCGTGGGCACGACCTTGGCGGTGGTGATCTTTCCGCTGTTGAGCCGCCACGCCGCCCGCGGCGACCGCCGCCAATTGGGCGAAGACGTAGGCTTCGGCCTCCGCCTAGGGCTTAGCCTGAGCGTGCCGGCGGGGATCGGTCTCGTCCTAATGGCTTACCCGGTGGCCAGACTGTTGTTCGAGTACGGCAATTTCATGCCGGACGACACGTTGCGGGCCTCGCGGACGATCGCCCTCTACGCCACGGGGCTTTGGGCCTACTGCGCCACGCAAATGATCGTTCGCGGTTTTTTCTCGCTCGGCGACGCCGCCACGCCGGTCCGCGTGGCCGCTTGGATGGTGGGGCTGAATCTGCTGTTGAACTTCTCGCTGATCTGGCCGATGGGCGAGGGCGGATTGGCGGTGTCCACCGCCGTGGCCGCCGCGATCCAGACTTTCGTTCTGGCGGCGATTTTTTCCCGCCGCCGCGCGAAGCTGCAATGGCGCCCCTTGGCCGCGACCGTTGCCAGAACGCTCGCCGCCGCCGTCCCGATGGCGATCGTCGTATTGTATTCGCTGCAATGGACGCCGACCGACGCCGAACTGACCGGCCGGTTGATTCGGGTCTTGTTGCCGATCGCCGCCGGCGGGGCGGTCTATTGCATGGCCTACCGCTTGTTGGGCGGAAGGGAATTGGGTATGTTGCTGAAAGGAAGGTAGTGGTCTGTCCCATGTTCAATGTCGGGTGAACCATTTAGCGGGGCCGCTTGCGGCCCATGTTGGAAATATCCGGTATGTGTCTTATTAGTTTCTGTTGCGGAAAACCACTGTAGGGTGCGTGCTTGCACGCACCAGCTTGGTTTTGCCGCGAAATAAGGTGCGTGCAAGCA
>JAFGLH010000228.1 GCA_016928165.1 Pirellulales bacterium
CTTGCGTGTTGGAATCGGTTCGTAAACCCATACGCAAGCAGTTTACCTAAACCCCGCAGATCGCGCCAGTGGAAATTGTCACGCACCAGTTGGGTATTATACTAACATATTCAACCGATACGTAAGGCGCGAGCTTCACTTTCAACCCATACACGGCGCGGGACCAATAGATGTCGCATTGGCGACAAGGGCCGCCTTCCACGGCCGTATTTTACCCTTCCAGGGTAATGCGTTACGCTCTGGACAAAGCATCTTGCAAAGCGCATCATGGTGCTTTTCCAGGGGACTGTACGAAATTTTGCGGCACGGGTTTCCAGCCCGTGAAGAAACACGGCCAAGATGGCCGTGCCACGTTGCTTGACGCAAAATTTCGCACAGCCCCTTTTCCAGCAGGAAAATACCATGCCCGATGAACGATTAGACATCCCTGCAGACCGTCTCCCGCGCCACGTCGCCGTCATCATGGACGGCAACGGACGTTGGGCCGAAAAACAAGGATTGCCGCGAATCGAAGGGCACCGCGCCGGGGCGGCCAGCGTACGGAAAATCACCGAGGAATGCGTCCGCCTGGGCATCGAGCAACTCACGCTCTACTGCCTGTCCAGCGAGAACTGGAAACGGCCCGCGGAGGAACTCGATTTCCTCATGCAACTGTTGAACCATTACCTGGTCGAGGAGCGGCCGCGGGTAATGGAGCACAACATCCAGGTCCGTTGGATCGGCCGCCGCGAGGAGTTGCCCGACGACGCCGTCCGCGGTTTGGACGAATTGGTCGAGTGTAGCGCGGGCAACACCGGCCCGCGCGTCTGTCTGGCGATCAACTACGGTGGCCGGGCGGAGTTGGTTGACGCCGCCCGACGAATAGCCGAGGACGTCGCCCGCGGCGAGCTTGACCCGGCCGCGATTGACGAAGAGGCGATCTCGTCGCGCCTCTACACGGCGGGCCTGCCCGACCCCGATCTGCTGATCCGCACGGCGGGCGAGATGCGCGTCAGCAATTTTCTCCTCTGGCAGATCAGCTACGCGGAGATTTGGGTGACGGACGTCTGCTGGCCCGATTTCCGCGAGCAACAGTTCCGCGCCGCCTTGCGCGACTACGCTTCCCGCCGCCGCCGGTTCGGGGGACTGCCGGAGAAATGCAATTGTTGACCGAATCCGCCGATTGCAGACCGTCGGTATTCAGGCAGCCGCGTCGGGTGCATCTGGTGGGCGCCGCCGGAAACGGAATGAGGGCCTTGGCAAACGTGCTGGCCGGATGGGAATGGTCGATCAGCGGTTCCGACCTTGACCTGGCGCCGATAAAACACCTGGCCTCCACCGGATTACGTCTGTTCCAATACCATTCGGCCGACAACCTGCCGCCGGACGCCGAGCTGGTCGTCCACAGCGACGCCGTCCCGCCGGACAATCCCGAGCTGCGCCGCGCCGCCGAACGGGGCGTCGAGACGCTGAGCTATTTCCAGATGCTCGGACGGCTCGGGACCGGCCGCGACGTTTCGGCCGTTGCCGGAACGCATGGAAAATCGACCGTCGCCGCCATGACCGCACACATTCTTGTCCGAGCGGGCCTCGATCCGACGGTCGTCTGCGGCGCGGCGCCCTTGGGCGCACACTCCGGCGGCCGGGCGGGCCGCGGAGAAAAGATGTTGGTCGAGGCTTGCGAGTATCGCGCCAACTTTCTTCACCTACACCCGCGACGGGCAGTCATCCTCGGCATCGAACCGGACCACTTCGATTGTTACAATTCCCTTGACAAACTCGAAGCGGCGTTCGGCCGTTTCGCCGCTTTGCCTCCGGCCGACGGATTGCTGTTGGCTTGCGGCGATTGCCCCTCCACGCGCCGGGCGGCGGCCACGGCGCAATGTCGAGTCGAAACGTTCGCTCTCCGCACCGATGCCGATTGGACGGTATCGAACATAAAGCCGCGGCCGCCGGTCGCGCCCGACGATGTTGGGGCGGCAGTTCGCAATGTTGAGGTGGCAGCTCAATTGCCACCCCGGCAGGGGAGATTCCAATTCGAGATACGTCGCTTCGGACGGCGTTTTTGCGAGGCGCAGCTGCGCATGGCGGGCCGACACAACGTCTTCAACGCCTTGGCCGCGGCGGCCTTGGCCCACGCAAACGGAGTCTCGGCGAGCGATATTTCGGCCGGATTGAGCGATTTCCCCGGCCTGCGACGGCGGATGGAACCGTTTGGCTGCCGCCACGGCGTCGAGATGATCGACGATTACGCACACCACCCCACCGAGGTGAAAGCGGCACTGGCGACCGCGAGGCTGATGTTCCCCGGCCGGCGGGTATGGTGCGTTTTTCAGCCGCATCAGGCCTCGCGGACCACGCGACTCCTAGACGAATTGGCCGAAAGTCTGCAAAATGCGGATAAGCTCTTGGTGGCCGAGGTATTTCTTGCAAGAGAGAACCGGGACTATCGGAGGGTGGAACTTGCCGATCGACTGGCCCACGCGGCCGAAGCCTTGGGCACGGAAGTCTTGCCCGGCCATACAAACCGTGAAATAACCGAAACGCTGGAAACCCAACTTGTCTCCGGCGACGTATTGATTACCCTGGGGGCGGGAGAGGTAAGCGGCTTGCGGCCCTGGGGCGACGGCGAGGGAGGAACACTACAAAGGCAACGAAAATGAGCTTGGAAAACGGATTCGAGCAAATCGTGCGGCGGCAGGAGCCGCTGGCAATGCACACTTGGTTCCAACTGGGTGGACCGGCCGAGTATTTCGCCGAGCCGGAATCGGTCGAGGAACTGACCGCCCTGGTCCGCCGCTGCCGCGAGGAGGGCCTGCCGACCCGGATTCTCGGACAGGGATCGAACATCCTGGTCCGCGACGAAGGCGTGCCCGGCATGGTGGTCCGACTCTCCGCGCCCGCCTTCTGCGGGATCGGCGTCGAGGGCAATACGCTGGTCGCCGCCGGCGGGGCGCTGCTCGGCCGGGCCGTTACCACCGCCGTGCATCGCGGGCTGGCCGGACTGGAAACCCTGATCGGAATACCGGGCACCGTCGGCGGCGCGCTGCACGGAAACGCCGGCGCGCACGGCGAAAGCTTCGGACACTGGGCCTTGCAAGCCACCGTGCTGACCAACGACGGAGAAATCTGTCATCGCAGCAGCGATGAATTGTCGTTCGGCTATCGGCAAAGCAACCTGGGCGACCTGGTGATCCTGGAAACCCGCTGCGAATTGCAGGAAGACGATCCGCACGAGTTGTCGCAGAGAATGCAAAAACATTGGATCGTCCGCAAGGCTTCCCAGCCCTTGGGACACCAATGCGCCGGTTGCGTGTTCGAGAATCCCCAAGGCCTCAGCGCCGGCGAGATCATTGACGACGCCGGACTGAAAGGGACTCGCATCGGCGGGGCGGCGGTCAGCGAAAGACATGCCAACTTCATCATTGCCGAGCCGGAATGCACCAGCCAAGACGTGATTAGGCTGATCGAGCTGGTCCGAGGCCAAATCCGCGATCGGATGGGAATCGAGTTGGAATTGGAGTTGGAAATCTGGTAGCCGATGATCGCCGCGAAAAAAACCCGAAAAGCGAAGAGATCGAATAACAGCCGACTCCACGCCGTCATCGCCTGGCTCCTGGGACCGGGTAAAACGGCGCTGATTGCGGCGGCGGCGTTCGTTCTCATCGGCGGCGGAACCTATCTGGCGTGGTTGAACCTCGGGGAGCGGATCATCGCCGCGCCGGATTATTGGCTCGATCCGCAGCGGGTAGAAATAACTCCGCAGCCCGAGTGGGTCCACAGCGACGTGCGCGCCGAGGCGCTTGGCGACCCGACGCTCGACGGCCGACTCTCGCTCATGGAAGACGATCTCTGTGCGCGGATCGAGGGGGCGTTCAAGCGCCATCCGTGGGTGGCGGAGGTGGCGCGGGTCGAAAAACTATACCCCGCCTCGGTCCGCGTCGAGTTGAAATATCGCCGGCCGGTTTGCATGGTTAAAGTCGCCGATGAATTATTGCCGGTTGATGCGGACGGTTTTTTGCTGCCGGAGCGCGATTTTTCGCCCGGCGAGAAGGCCGATTATCCCTGTCTGGAGGGCGTCGACCGAGGACCGATCGCGCCGCCGGGCAACCGCTGGCCCGATGCGAAGGTCGTCGGCGGGGCGGAAATCGCCGCCGCGCTGGGGCATGCCTGGAAGGCAATGGGCTTGCATCGGATCATCCCGCTGGAAGCCGATCCGACCGTGGAACGTATGCCGAACCAGTCTCGACGCTCGGCCGAGCCGTTCTTCGCGCTGCTGACCCGTGGCGGAACGCGGATTCTGTGGGGTTATGCTCCTAGGGCCGGCGCGGCCGACGAGTTGCCGGTTGAGGAAAAGGTCGCCCGACTGAAACGTTACTTGGCCGAACACGACACGCTCGACGACCCGAGAAACCGGCAAAAATTGTTGGACGTGCGGACAATGCCCCCGTCGGTCGGACGGTAGACAAGATGCTGGAGGCCGGAGGAAACAGTGTTGGGCTGGCAGTTGAACGGCCGCCACAACGAAACATCATTGACTCCTGATTCCCGCCCCCATTTCCATGACCGCAATCGTTCACCAAGACGCCGACCTCTCGCTGCTAGAGGACAAGACCATCGCCGTGCTGGGCTACGGATCGCAGGGCCATGCCCACGCGCTGAACCTCCGCGACAGCGGGCTGCGGGTCCTCGTGGCCGAATTGCCGGAAACGGACAACCATCGCCGGGCCGTGGCCGACGGCTTTCAGCCGCTCGCGGCGGCCCGTGCCGTGCGGCAAAGCGACCTGATCGCCGTCATGCTTCCCGACGAGGTCGTGCCGGAGGTTTTCCAATCCGAGATACAAGACAACCTTTCTCCGGGC
>JAFGLH010000229.1 GCA_016928165.1 Pirellulales bacterium
AGCGGGCGAGGGGAGATAATCCCCTGCCCTGCCCCGCTCGACACCGCCCTCACCCCCGGCCCCTCTCCCGCAAGCGGGCGAGGGGAGCTTGTTTTCCGTTTCCCCCTCTCCTGCCCTACCCCGTTGGACGATTATGTCAAAAACCGTCCGCACGCTCGACTCGCGGGGAGCGCCGGCGGTTTCGAAACTGCTGAAGTCGTGCGTACCCCGCAACGCCGCGGCGGCGCGAGCCATCGCCGCGTCGTCCAACCGGCCGCGTGCGTAGTGCCACGCGTAACGCCGTTGAAAAACGTCGCGGACCGGGCCGTCGTGGATCACGTAGCGGTATCGTTTTCGCCGGGCGTGGCTGATGGGGTGAAAATCCTCGGGCGCTTCGACAAGTGCCAAAACCGCGACGTCCGACGGCAGATTGGCGTTGAGCGCCCGAAGGAATTTGTCGGGCGGCAGCTTGCATTCGGTCTTAAAACCGACGACTTGCCCCAGGGCGTGCACTCCGGCGTCGGTCCGGCCGCTGGCCAGCACGCGGATCCGCCGGCCGGTCACCTTTTCAATCGCGGTTTCGAGCGTTAGCTGGACGGTGGTCCGATCGGGCTGATACTGCCAGCCGGCGTAGGCGGTCCCCTCGTAGGCGATGGTGAGCTTGATTGTTCGCATGACAATTATTGACTATCCTCCTGCCCTGCCCTTCCCTTTCAACAGCAATTCGGCGATCTGCACGGCGTTGGTCGCGGCGCCCTTGCGGAGGTTGTCGCTCACGCACCAGAAGGCCAGGCCGTTCGGGCAGGAAATGTCCTCGCGAATCCGGCCGATGAACGTCTCGTCGCGGCCGCTACAGTCGATCGGCATTGGATACTCTTTCTTGTCCAAGTCGTCGAGGACGACCAACCCCGGCGCGGCGGCGAACAATTCTCGCGCCTCCTCGGCGGTCAGCTTCCGCTCGGTTTCGACCAGGATGCTCTCGCTGTGGCAGTTGCCAACCGGCACGCGGACGCAGGTCGGGCAAATTTGAATGGAATCGTCGTTCAGTATCTTGCGGGTCTCGTGGACCATCTTCATTTCTTCCGAGGTGTAGCCCCGGTGTTTGGGCGAGCCGATCTGGGGGATGCAGTTCGAGGCGATCGGATAGGGGAAACATTCGCATTGAAACCCGCCGCCGTCGAGGGCCGCGCGCATGCCGCCGATCAGGTCGCGCGTGCCGGCCAGGCCCGCCCCGCTGACCGCCTGATACGTGCTGACCACCGCGCGGCGCACCCGAGCCGCGTCGTGAAGCGGTTTCAGGGCCTGGACCATCTGCGTGGTCGAGCAGTTTGGGCTGGCGATGATTCCCTGGTGCAGGCGGACCGCTTCCGGATTGACCTCGGGGATCACCAGCGGCACGTTCGGGTCCATTCGCCAGTAGCCGCTTTCGTCGATCACCAAGCAGCCGCGGCGGACGGCCTCTGGGATGAAGTCGCGGGCCACTTCGTCGGGCGTGCTGCTGACGGCCAGGTCCACGCCGTCGAAAACCGCTCCGTCGAGTTCCTCGACGATTACCTCCCGCCCGGCGAAACAAAGCGTCTTTCCCGCCGAGCGCGCGGAGGCGATGAGCTTGATCTTTCGGTGGGGAAACATGCGGGCTTCGAGCAGTTCTCGAATGATCGTTCCCACCGCGCCCGTGGCGCCGACGACCGCAATGCAATCGAACATCTACGATTTCCTGTTTTCACGCATGACGGATTTCAATCCGTGCATGTTTTGCGCAAGTTTTCTGAAAATAGACTTCAAGGGCCGGATGTATTTTCGTTTTAGAACGTGTTTTGAAAATCTCCCCTCTCCCAAAGGGAGAGGGGCAGGGGGCGAGGGCTGCTTGGATTGCATCGTTAACTTCCGATGTTTTTCAGCCGGTCGGCCCTCACCCTAACCCTCTCCCAAAGGGAGAGGGGACTAATTTTTCAATTTCAAAACACGTTCTTACAACAAGGCGACGCTCAGCCGGAGCGAAATACGACTATCTGCATCCAAATGTCCGGCCGCTCCACTAAACGCGACATTGCACGATTGTCACTCTATCCGCAACACGACCACCGACTTGGCCGGGAGCACGACGCTCATGCCGGCGTCGGACTTGCTGAAAGCGTCGAACTCGGCGGGCACGACGTTTTCCGGCTGCTCGAACGTGTTGTGGGCGGTCATTTCGGCGGCGGTCAGCACTCGGCCCGAGATCCGTTCTGCCGCCGCGCCGCGGAGTAGACATTCCAGCCGGGCGGGGCGGCGGGGATTCAAGTTGCAGAGCGTGACGTGAATTTTTCCCTCCCCGTCGCGCGAGGCGGAAACGTCCACGCCCGGCATCTTGTTTCCCTCGAAGAGATAATCGTCGGCCTCCAGCTCGGTCGGCAGGCGGACGGCGTCCTGATGGACCTTGTACATCTCGAAGACGTGATAAGTCGGCGTGACGATCATCTTTTCCTTGTCGGTCAGCACCATCGCCTGGAGCACGTTCACCGTCTGGGCGATGTTGGCCATTTTTACCCGGTCGCAGTGGCGGTTGAAAACGTTAAGCGTGATTGCGGCGACCAGGGCGTCGCGGAGTGTGTTTTGCTGATAGAGGAAGCGGCGGTTTGCGCCCGGCTCGACCGCGTGCCAGGCGCCCCATTCGTCAACTATCAGGGCGATCTTTTTTTCCGGGTCGTATTTATCCATGATCGCGCCGTGTTTGGCGAGCAATTCGTCGGTCCGCAACGCGCGGCGGAGCAGATGGAACCAGTCGATCTCCTCGAACTCGG
Organism: Pirellulales bacterium; assembly: GCA_016928165.1. Lineage (GTDB taxonomy): Bacteria > Planctomycetota > Planctomycetia > Pirellulales > Thermoguttaceae > JAHIKV01. Next base: position 2,763 of record JAFGLH010000229.1, read on the forward strand.
TGGCCGAGCGGGTCTTCGCGCCCGAGCCGCAGTAGTAGTGATACGACAGCCCGTCCATCATGTATCTATTCCCGTAACCCCGGCACTGCCGCATGAGGACATCGGTCCAACGATAATCGTCGCTTTGCGAGCCGCAGGCGATCTTGAAAATTCTGTTGTCGCCGAAGTTGCGGACGTAGGTGGCGTAGCGGCGGTACTGATCGGCGTAATACTCGGGGGTCATGTTGCCGCCGCAGCCCCAGTTTTCGTTGCCGACGCCGAAGTATTTCAGCTTCCACGGCCGCTCTCTACCGTTCGCGCGGCGGAGGTCGGCCATGGGGCTGACGCCGGGCATGGTGAGGTACTCGACCCACTGCTGCATTTCCAGCACGGAGCCGCTGCCCAGGTTGCCGCAGATGTACGGTTCGCAGCCGAGTTGTTCGCAGAGGTCCATGAACTCGTGCGTGCCGAAGTGGTTGTTTTCGGTCACGCCGCCCCAGTGTGTGTTGACCATCGAGGGCCGCCGGTCGCGCGGACCGATGCCGTCTTTCCAGTGATACTCGTCGGCGAAGCATCCGCCCGGCCAGCGGAGCACCGGTATCTTGATCCGCCGCAAGGCGGCGACCACGTCGTTGCGGATGCCGCGGGTGTTGGGTATAGGGCTGTCCTCGCCCACCCAAATCCCTTCGTAGATGCAGCGGCCCAGGTGTTCGGCGAAGTGGCCGTAGATGTTGCGATTGATGGTCGTCTCGCCCCGGTCGGCGTGGATTGTCAGCGCGCCTGTTGTCGCGTATTGCTCGGCGGCAAATACGTTTCCGAATAAACAAAAAATGGCGGCAAATGCAGTAAATGATCGTAATTTCATGGCGAATTTTTCTCGTAAACGGTGGTATTGGAAACCATCTTGTGGAAAATACAACACGAACGCAAGACATTCCGGGCGTCTACTTGGCCTGGCTCCTCCATAAGAACGTGTTTTGAAAATCTCCTCTCTCCCAAGTCGCCGTTCAAAAACAACTTCGGTTTTTCATGCGCCAACCGCCCTCACCCCCGACCCC
>JAFGLH010000230.1 GCA_016928165.1 Pirellulales bacterium
CCCCTCGGCGGTGAAGGGGACAGGCACATTTTTCGCCCTTGAAAGGGCGAAAAAATGAGCCAGTCCCCGGTCCGTGAACGGTTACGTTTGTTCGGCCTCCCGCGCGATCGAAGCGTCCATTCTAGTCCCAATCGCTCGGCCGTGTCTGTGACCCAATTCAGATTGCCAAAAGGGCGGCTACGACTTACGCAACAACGCAACGCCTCCAGTTCGGCTTCCGTCTGCGGTTGATTTACTATTTGCAACCAATCATCAAGGCGAGGCGAGGGCCATGTAGAGATCGTTGCTTAACCGAAGCCGTGTTTATTGTCAAATCCGTTGAAACAAAACAGAATCGCCTTTGATTTTTTTCGTCGCGCCCCTCGTCTTTGCTTCGATTTGGGGGTTGACATATTTTCGGATCCCGGACCCGGACGATGCACAACGACGGCCGGGGCGGAATATCAATCGAGTCGGAAGGGGTTGTCGGGGTGGTCTTCGTGACGAATTTCGTCGATCGGCCCGCGTCGGCCCGGACCTGCGAACAGCCGGTTGGGTGCATTGAAGACCCAACCGGGCGTCGATCCGATGTTTTTATAGGCGTGGACCACGCCCGGCGGAACGGTCGCCGAGAGCTTGTTGGACTCGCCCGCGGATAGCCTCATCCGCCGGCCGCGGGTGGGCGATAGCGGCCGCGCGTCCCAAAGATACAACATAAACTCGCCCGGCCCGACGAAAGCGAAATAATCGGTTTGATCGACGTGTTCGTGCGGACCGCGGGCCACGCCCGGCAAGGTCTCGCTCACGTAAGCCATCGTCGGGCGCTGGTCGGCGGAAAGTTCGTCCTCGCGGAACAGCTCGACAAGCCATCCGCGCTGGTCAGCGTGTGGCGAAATGGCCTTGACGATTACTCCGTCGATCAATCCTTCCGAGAAGGAATAGATTTCATCCGCCGGCATAACGACACTCCTGGTACAACACCAAATTATGGTGCAAGTTTATTCGATCTCAGCCAGCCCGACAAGCCCTTTGCACATCGCGCGACACTTGCGTTAGACCCGTTGCCTCCTTAGGATGGATTATTCCGAGCGCGCGTTTTGTTGCCGGATCCCTTTCCATGAATATTCTGAAGGAAGTCCTAAATCACGAAGTATACCCGGCCTTCGGATGCACTGAGCCGGTCTCCTGCGCTTATGCGGCGGCGGTCGCGGCGTCCGAACTGGGCGAGCCGGTGGAATCGCTTCGGCTGCGGGTCGATCCGGGCACATATAAGAACGGCGCGGCGGTCGTCGTGCCGCGGAGCGGCGGGGCCAAAGGAAACCTTATCGCCGCCGTCTTGGGCGCGGCGCTGGCGCGGCCCGATCGAAAGCTCGAACTGCTCGAAGAAACCACCGACGAGACGTTGCGCCGGGCAAGGAACCTCCGCGACGCCGGCCGGTGTGAAATCGAGTGTCTGACTGACCGAAACGAATTTCACGTGGAGGCGGTCGTGGCCGGCCGAGAGCATCGAGCGCGCTGCGTTCTCTCGGGCGGACATACGCACGTCGCCCTGGTCGAGAAGGACGGCCGACGCATCGACGGCGACAGCGAAGATACTCGCAAGACGCCCGGCGCGGCGTTGGCTTATCGCGCCGCGTTGAAAAACATGAGCATGGAGGAAGTTCTGGCGACGGTCTCTCTGCTCGACGCCGATGACCGGAGGTGCATTCGTCGCGGCGTGGAGATGAACCTCGCCCTTTCCCAGTTGGGATTCGACGTCGGCGGCACGGCCGCCCAGCTTCGTCACATGCACGCCGACGGATTCATCGCCGGCGATATGTTCTATCGCACAAAACTGGCCGTGGCCGCGGCGGTCGACGCCCGCATGGCCGGCGCGGACCAGGCGGCAATGACCTCCGGTGGGTCGGGCAACCAGGGGATCGTAGCCATCTTGACTCCACACCTGATAGGCCGCGAGATGGGCATCGACGCCGAGCGGATCGTCGAGAGCATTGCCGCCGCCCACATGGTCAACGCCTATGTAAAATGCTACGTTGGCGAGTTGTCGGTCATCTGCGGTTGCGCGATGTCGGCGGGCATCGCCTCGGCCGCGGCCATCGTCTATCAACAACAGGGCATCGACATCCGCCGCGTATCGCTGGCTGCCGGAAACGTGATCGGCGACCTGGGCGGCTTGATCTGCGACGGCGCCAAGCCCGGCTGCGCCATGAAGGCGGTCACGGCCGTAGATTCCGCCGTCCGCTCGGCGCTAATGGCGCTGCGGGGCTACGGCCTCTCGTCCGACGACGGCCTGGTCGGCCGGACGGTCGAGGACTCGCTGAAGAATCTCGGCCGGATCACGCTGGAAGGGATGTTCGGCGTCGATCCGACGCTGTTGCGGATCATCAGCGAGAAGTCCGCCGCCAGAGGGAAGGCGTGAGGCCTCCGATAATCGTTTGCCCAGTGTGTCACGCAAGGTCCGGATGCGAATCGTAATCGTTCACAGGGGACTGTCCCGATTTTCGCGGTTCACCGCGAAAATGGGACTGTCCCCCTCGGCAGTGAAGGGGACAGGCACATTTTTTCGCCCTTGAAAGGGCGAAAAAATGAGCCAGTCCCCGGTCCGTGAACGGTTACTGCGAATCAAGGACGGGTGATTTTTGGGCCTGCGCGATGCACCACAGCGCTACTTTACCTTAGAACTGTACTTTTGCAAATTCGAAAACGAAAGTCCCCTCTCCCTCCGGGAGAGGGCTAGGGTGGCGTGATGAAAACGGGGACTGGCTCCGCAATCCTTTGTATTGTTATGCAACGAAAACCACAACTGATTGCGGTGCCTGTCCCCGTTTTCATCAGCCCAGGGCTAGGGTGAGGGCTTGCGGCCTTAAAACGCCTTGACTTGCTTGTACGATTTCCCCATGCCCTCACCCCCGGCCCCTCTCCCAAAGGGAGAGGAGGGATTTTCAAAACACATTCTTAACCTCGATCCGTTTCGCGGCGGCCGGGGCGGTTTTCTTCAATCGCAATGTCAATACGCCGTTGGCGTATTGAGCGTCGACGTTCTCCGTGTCCACGCCTTCGGGCAGCGGTACCGTGCGATGGAACGAGCCGTAGCGGGTTTCGCATTGGTGAAATCCCTTCTCGTCGATCTCGCTGGTTTCTTTCTTCTCGCCGCGAAGGACGAGTTGGTTGCCGGTCACCGAGATGTCGAGGTCTTTCGGCTCGATGCCGGGCAACTCGGCGCGGACGATCAATTCCGCGTCCGTCTCAGCCACGTCGACCGCGGGGTTCCACTTGTCCGAGCGCCAGAGGGGCCAGTCCAACGCCCCGAACGGCTCGCGGAGGAAGGAATCGAAAAGCCGATCGACTTCGCTCCGCAGCGCAAACATGGGCGATATCTCGCCGGGCCGCCCTTCGCGTTTGTTTCGCCATGGAATAAGACTCATGGTTATCCGCTCCTTTTCTGAATTGACGTTAATCTGTTTGTATGAACATACGCCATGGATTATTAATGACCCTTGCCGCCCTCGCCAGCTTGTCCCTCTCCCACTTGCGGGAGATGAGAACATCTATTGTTGTGGCGGCGGTTCAACTGCCACCCCAACATTTACTCTACGCGGTTTCGACGGCGATCTTTCGCGGCTTGAGCGACTCCGCCTTGGGCAAGCGGAGCGTCAACACGCCGTCGGCGTAGTTGGCCGATATTTTGCCGGCGTCGATTGCCTCGCTTACCTGGAACGAGCGGTAGTAGTCGCCCAGCCCGTATTCGCGCAACAGATACTCCTGTCCATCGTTTTGTCGCGGCTCGACGGCGGCGTGAATTTCCAACGTGCCGTCCTCGAACTTCACGTAGATCGAATCGGCCTTGGCGCCGGGTACGTCGGCCAACACCAAAAGCTCGTCGTCCTCTTCGAGGATATCGACGTTGGGCCGGTAGCATTGTCCGCCCCGGATCCGCTCGGCCGCGACGGCCGATTCAGCCTCTGGTTTCAAAATCGCGTTTTCGCTGTTCATGATAGCTGCTCCTTTTTTTATCTTTCGTTGTCCCAGCTACGTTCAGCGGGGGCTAAGTGTTCGATGCGCGTGGGTTTATTTTCGGCGGCAGTTTATCTCTAACCGTTAAGCCGTCAGTTCAACTGTCGCCACACTTGCTTACGTGCCGGTGACGGTGATTTTTCTCGGCTTTGCGCTCTCCGCCTTGGGCAATGTGACGGTCAACACGCCGTCGCGGATTTCGGCTTCCACCCGGTCGGGATCGACCTCGACCGGCAGCCGGAGCATGCGGCCGAAGGAACCGACCGACCGTTCCCGGCGATGGTATGTTACGCCTTCCTCGGCTGTCTCGGGGCGATTGATGCGAATCGACAACTCGCCGCCCGCCACCGAGACGTCGACCTGGTCGCTCTTCACGCCCGGCACCTCCATTTCGACGACCAAGGCGTCCTCGCGTTGCCAGAGATTGACTGCCGGTTGGTTGCGGAAAAATTGCGGCGCCAGTCCGTCGGCCAGGGGCAAGTAGCCCGTCAACAGGCGATCCATCTCGTCGCGGAGCTGTCGGAACGGGTTTCCATAACGGTATCCAAGGACCATGATTGAATCCTCCTTTTTTTCTATGGTGGGGATGAAACCCTCGGAAATACTGATTTGCAAAGTGCGTGCCGAACGGTGCGTGACGGTTGTTAAGTGCTTGTGTATCAACATGTTATATGTTTTATTGCCGGCGGTATTACGGCAAATCGATCTGCCATAATGGCAGTTTATCCGGTAGGTCAGGTCGTGCTCGACACGATCCATCTCGTTTGTGTCTTTCGTTTTGCGTCGGGCACGGCCCGACCGACATGAGTATGAAATCGGGGTCACGGACCAGACACAACTTGCTTCCCGAGCCGGGTTTGCGTAGAATCCGCCCTGATCGGGTAGGTGGAGTTGTGGAGTTATACCCCGACCGGTATACTGAGAGGCTTGAGTTTTTCAACTTGGCAGAGTTTTACCCAGGTCGATTATCTTGCCGAAGGTCTCATGCGTTTCGCGTTGATTGATCGAATCGTCGAACTTGAGCCGGGAGTGCGCATCAAGGCGATCAAGTCGCTGACGATGGCGGAGGAGTATTTGGGCGATCATTTTCCGAATTTTCCCGTTATGCCGGGCGTGTTAATGCTGGAGGCGATCACGCAGGCCGGGGCCTGGCTGGTGAGGGTCAGCGAGGACTTCGCCCACAGCATGGTATTGCTGAAGCAGGCCAACAACGTCAAATACGCTCAGTTCGTCGAACCCGGCCAAATCCTGACGGTGACCGTCGAAATACAAAAAATCGGCGATGGGGAAGTCAGGCTGAAGGGTTTGGGAACCGTCAATGGGCGTCTGACCGTGGGCGCTCGGATTACGCTGGCCTGCTATAATCTAGCCGATTCCGATCCGCAGCATGCCGAGACAGACGCCGCGACCATAAGGGATTTGCGCGGGCAATTGGCCTTGATATATCAACCTCAAGTTGCGGTGGAACCAACCTCGACCGTCTCTTGACCCCCAACTAAATGCGGATCATGCGATTTGAAGGCAAAACGGCGATTGTCACCGGCGGCAGCCGGGGCATTGGACGGGCATGCGCGGCGCGGCTGACATCCGAGGGGGCAAAGGTCGCCTTCGTCTACAACAGCAATCGGCAGGCCGCCGAAACGTTGCTTGAAGAGTTGAACTCGGCGCCCGGCGAGGTCCGTGCCTTGCAGGCCGACGTCCGCGATCTGCAGCGCGCCCACGAAGTGGTGGACTCCTTGTTCGAGGAGTGGGGTCGGATCGACGTGTTGATCAACTCGGCCGGGATCGTCCAAGACGGCCTGCTCGGCGCGATGACCGCCGATCAGTGGCGCGACGTGGTCGAGACAAACCTCGGGGGGACGTTCAACTATTGCCACGCGGTGACGCAGCCGATGATGATGGCCCGCAGCGGAAGCATAGTGAACCTGTCCAGCACGGCCGCCGAGTTTGCCGCGCGTGGGCAGGTGAACTACGCGGCCAGCAAAGGGGGCATCAACGGCCTGACCCGTGCTTTGGCCAAAGAGTTGGCCCCAAGGGGAGTGCGCGTAAACGCCATCGCGCCGGGAATGATCGAAACCGACATGAGCCAGGTGGTCAGAGGCATCGCCGGGGAGCAAATTAAAAAAATGATACCCTTGAAGCGCATCGGCCGGCCGGAGGAAATCGCCTCGGTGGCGGCCTTTCTGGCCAGCGATGAATCCGCTTATCTGACCGGCCAGGTGGTCCGGGTGGACGGCGGCTTGAGCTTGGGTGGATATTGAGGAGTCAGAGGCAATGTTGGGGCGGCAATTGAACTGTAATCGTTCACAGGGGACTGTCCCGATTTTCGCGGTTCACCGCGAAAATGGGACTGTCCCCCTCGGCGGTGAAGGGGACAGG
>JAFGLH010000231.1 GCA_016928165.1 Pirellulales bacterium
CCCCTCGGCGGTGAAGGGGACAGGCACATTTTTCGCCCTTGAAAGGGCGAAAAAATGAGCCAGTCCCCGGTCCGTGAACGGTTACGGCCGTGCCCGACAAGCAATAATCAATAATCCATAATCCATTCCGTCAGGCAGGGCCTGACCCGCGAAATGTCCGAACTGACTCAATCCGTATCGACGCTGATCGACGAGTTCGCTAAATTGCCCGGCATCGGCAAGAAGTCGGCCGAGCGATTGACGTATTATATTCTGCGCATCCATCGCAATGAGGCCCTGGCCTTGGCCGATGCGATCCGAAACGTAAAAGAAAATGTGCAGTATTGCCGTAGATGTTATAATTTGGCGGAAGAGGAAGAGTGTTCGATTTGCCGCGACCCGAGCCGGCGGACCGACCTGCTTTGCGTGGTCGAACAGCCGCGCGACCTGATGGCCTTGGAGCAATCGGGGGTATATCGCGGTCTGTATCACGTTTTGTTGGGGCGGATCGCCCCCCTGGAAGGAATCGGGCCCGAGCAACTTACCATCGACGCCTTGGTTCGCCGGGTCCGCGAGGAAGGCATAAAGGAAGTAATCATGGCCACCAACCCAACGGTGGAAGGGGACGGCACGGCGCTGCACGTCTCCAACCTGTTGGCCGAAATGCCGATAAAAATCACCCGCCTGGCGCGGGGCATCACCACCGGAAGCGTTTTGGAGTTCGCCAACAAGGAGATATTGGCCGACGCCATGAACGGTCGGCAAACATTTTAGAACGAGTTTTGAGAATCACTATGCAGCACAGCCGCCCTCGACCGTGACCTGGAATTCCCGGTCAATCACACAACCGAGGGCGACCGCGCCGCATTTCCTGAAATACTATTTATTGCGAAGCCGCAAGCGGCGATTTCCCGATACCCCGAACCCCGAATCCCCGATCCATGCGACTATCCCTCGGCCAAGAGCTCCGAATGGTGCAAAAACAGGTGCTGGCGCCGCGGATGATCCAGTCGATGGAGATTCTGCAGTTGCCGATCCTCGCCTTGCAGGAGCGGATCGAGCAAGAGATGGAAGAGAATCCGGTGCTCGAACTGCGCGAGGAACCGCCGGAATCGGCCGCCGAAGAGTCGGAGCCGGGCGATCGCGAGTCACCCGATGCTCCGACCGAGGAAGAACGCGAGTTGGTGATCGACGAGACGCTCTCGAACAAGGACGATTTCGAGCGTTTGATGGAGATGGACGAGCAATGGCCCGACCATTTCGAGGAAAGGCCGCATGTTTCCCGGGGTGAAATCGAGGAAGCGGGCGAACGGCGGCAGGACGCGATGGCCAACATGGCCGCGCGCCCGCAATCGCTCCAGGATTACCTCCACGATCAATTAAGCTGGTTCGATCTCGAGCCGCCGCTGCGGACAATGGCCGATCGGATCATTTACAATCTCGACACGAACGGATACTTGCAGTCTTCGTTGGAAGACTTGCTCGGGCCGGACGCCGAGGGGGCGGAAAAGGATTTGGCCCGCCGCGCGCTGGAGTTGGTCCAGCGGCTCGATCCGCCGGGCATCGGCGCAAGAGACCTCCGCGAATGTCTGCTGCTGCAACTGGTCCCCGGCGAATCGCATTACGAACGTCTCCACGTGTTGATCTCCGACCACTTGGAAGACCTGGAGCACAACCGTTTGCCGGCGATTTCGCGTTCGACGGGCTACTCCATCGAGACGATCCAAGCGTTGTTGGCCGAGTTGCGGAAGCTCAATCCCAAGCCCGGCGCCGTCTTCAACGAAGTTGTGGCGGCGCCGGTGGCCCCCGACGTCTTTGTCGAAGAGGACGAGAACGGACGTTACGTGGCGCGGCTGGAGGACGCGCAGACGCCGAGCCTGTTCATCAGTCCCTACTACCGAAAATTATTCCAGGACCCCTCCACCAGCCCGGAAACCCGCGAGTATATAAAACGCAAGGTCAATTCGGCCCAATGGCTGATCGATTCGATCCAACAACGTCGCGGCACGCTGATCAAGGTTGCCCAGGCGATCGTCGATTACCAGCGCGAGTTTCTCGACAAGGGGCCGGAGGCCATCGAACCGCTGAAGATGCAGCAAATAGCCGACGAGGTGGGAATCCACGTGACCACGGTTAGCCGGGCGGTGGACGAAAAGTGGATTCAAACCCCGCGCGGCTTCTTTCCCCTGCGGCGGTTTTTTTGCGGCGGAACGACCAGCGCCGACGGCGAGGAGGTGGCCTGGGACACCGTGAGGATGAAACTTCAGGAGATCGTCGACGGCGAGGACAAACAGCACCCGCTGAGCGACGATCAGCTCGTGCAAAAACTTGCCGCCGAGGGGATTACCGTCGCCCGACGAACGGTGACAAAGTATCGAAAGTCGATGGGGATTCTCAGCTCTCGCCAACGCCGCGAATGGGGCGGAAAAGCGGCCAAGGGGAATCAGTAGCCCCCCCCTTTTCATCGCGGCGATCGCCAGTCGAATCGCAGCCTAACTGCACTTTTGCGAAATCGCAAACGATAACCGTTCACTGGGGATTGTCCCCCCTCGTGAAGAAGGGGGCAGGCTGGGCTGATGAAAACGGGGACAGGCACCGCTATCAGTAGTGGTTTTCGTTGCGCAACAATACAAGGGATTGCGGAGCCAGTCCCCG
>JAFGLH010000232.1 GCA_016928165.1 Pirellulales bacterium
CCCCTCGGCGGTGAAGGGGACAGGCACATTTTTCGCCCTTGAAAGGGCGAAAAAATGAGCCAGTCCCCGGTCCGTGAACGGTTACGGAAACTTTACGCCCGACGCGGCCAGACGATCGAGCCATTTAACGACTGGTTGAAATTGCTGTTCGAGTTGGATCATCGCGTATGGCACCGAGGATTGGAAAACAACCGCACCCAATTGCTTGCGGCAATCTTCGCTTATCAGCTTCTTCTGCGATATAACTACCGTTGTGGCAACCATAACGGACAAGCGCAATGGATTCTCGACACCCTATGAATTCCCGGACACCCTCAAGTAATGGTGCGAAAAGAAGTGATATAAAATGATTCTCCTTTCACATGTTTAACGGCACCGATTGTCGTTAGTACTGGACTTTTGCAAATTTGTCCCCTCTCCCTTTGGGAGAGGGGACTTTCGTTTTCAAATTTGCAAAAGTTCAGTTAGAACGTGTTTTAAAAACCATAAATGCAGCACAACCGCCCTCGGCTGTGATGGGAAATTGACGGTTTTTCACACAGCCGAGGGCGGCTGTGCAACATTTCAAACGTCGAGCTTAGAAAGCGTGTTCCTCGCCGGGGAATTTTTCGGCGCGGACCTCGTCGCGGAAGGCGGTTACGGCGTCGACGATCGTCTTCGATAGAATGGCGTAGGTCTTGGCGTGGCGGGGGACGTAGCCGGTGTTCAGACCCAACAGATCGTGAAGGACAAGTATCTGGCCGTCGCAAGCGGCCCCGGCGCCGATGCCGATCGTGGGGATTTTCACCGCGTTGCTGATCCGCTCGGCGGCCTTGGCGGGAATACATTCCAACACAATGGCGAAGGCCCCGGCGTGTTCGGCGGCCTGGGCGTCGGCCAAAAGCTGCCGCTCGTCGCGCTGGACGCGGTAGCCGCCGAGTTGGTGGACGCTCTGCGGGCGAAGACCGCAATGAGCCATTACCGGAATGCCCGCCGAGACGAGCGCGGCGATGACCTCGGCCTGTTCGGCGCCCCCTTCGAGCTTGACGGCCTGGCAGCGGGTCTCCTTGAGGATGCGGCCGGCGTTTTCGATCGCCTTTCGCGGGCCGAGGTGGAAGCTGGGGAATGGCATATCGACGACAACCAGGGCGTGGCGGACGGCCCGGCCCACCATCTCGGCGTGGTAGACCATCTCTTCGAGCGTGACCGGCAGGGTGTTGGGGTGGCCCTGGACGACCATCGAGAGGCTGTCGCCGACGAGGATCCCCTCCACTCCGGCGGCGTCGACCAGACCGGCCAGGGCGTAATCGTATGCGGTCGCCATGGTTATCTTCCGCCCGGAAAACTTCATGGCGGTAAACTGCGGGACGGTGATTTGACGGGTTTCGGGACTCATTTTTTCGGATACCTCCCAGCGGTTATTGTAGAGCTTTTTTTACGATCCGCTAGTGATACGTTGGGCCGCCGTTCCGATGGCCGCTAAACGTACATTGCTCAAAATCGTTAACATCGGCGGCGATTTTAACCTGCAGGGGGTGCAGAACCGCCGCGGGTTAGCCGGCGGTTTTTGACATTCGTCGGTTTTCGACATAAGGAATTTAATGGATGGGAATAGGTCCGAACCGCCGCGAGGCGGCGGATCGCAAGCCGAAAAGGCAAACCGATCGCGAGGTCGGGACGCAAAGCCATGGGACTCCCTGGGGAGTTCGCCAGGTTGCCGAAGCCGACGGTCCCGCCGAAGGCAGGGTCGCGGGAAGAGGCGGGTGTCTCGACGCTCGCGAGGTTTTTATATGGCCGCTGGATTTTCGAATATTTTGCCGCTATACAACATAAAAAATAAAGCGAGATTCGCCATGAAACGCCAACGATCGAGAGACGATAAACGTCGCCGGGGGGCGGTGGTCGTATTGACCGCCGTAATGCTTGTGATGTTGCTGGGTTTCGTGGCCTTCGCCGTGGACGTTGGCTACATCGGCATGGTCCGCACGCAGCTTCAATCGGCCGCCGACTCCGCGGCGCTGGCGGCGGCGGGCAGTTCGGGCGAGTCGGAGGCCCAAATAGTGCAGACGGCCCAGGAGTTCGCCAACGCCAACACGGCCGCCGGCAGACAAATTCAACTGAACGCATCGGACGTGGAGTTGGGTAGTTGGGACGCCGACACGCGCACATTTACCCCGCTTCCTTCTGGACAGTTGGGGACCGCGGTGAAAGTGACCGTGCGGACCAGCGCCGACAGCGGCGGCGAGACGGGGCTGTTTTTCGGGCGGATATTCGGGGTCGGCTCCGTGGCCCAGGAGGCGTCGGCCGTGGCGGCGGTCAATCCCCGCGACATCGCCTTCGTGGTCGACCTCTCCGGTTCGATGAATGACGACACCGACCCCGGCAATAGCGGCAGCAGCGCGTCGCTTATCCAAAACGTCTACGACGATTTCGGCTTCGGCGCGTATCCAGGCGAGTCGGAGTACGCCGGCGAACAGTTGGGTATTTACAACACAAGCAGTTGGGTGAGCACGCTCACAAAAAGCGGCGGAAAGTTGCGAAAAAGCTACATTCCCATTCGCTATCGGGTCAAGAGTTCGGATTCGAGCAGCGTGAAAACGTGGAAGGCGTATGCTTGGGTGATGGAGGTGCAGCTTGGCGGAGTCGCGTCACAATCCGGAATAACGCCCATTATGCCCAACGCGGTGCCCGTGCCGAACGCCGACAACTCGGCCAACTACAATTACTGGAAATACTTCATCGACTCTTATCGTTCGCAACTTGGGTACAAGAATTACCTGCGGATGATGATGGGCAAGGGTCGCGACGGGAAGTGCGCCGGCAGTTACACGCCGCTGTCGCTGAACAGCAACCTTTGCGCCTGCCCCATGCACGGCGAAGCGGTCGGCGGCGAGACGTTCGACTTTCCGCCGAGCGAGATGCCGACACACTCTTGCCGCCGCGCGTTGATCGCCGCGTTGCAGGTCATCCGCGACCGCAACCAATCGATTTCCAACGTGGCGCAAAAGGACTGGGTGTCGATTATCCAGTTCGACAGCATCGGCAGCGAGGCCGTCTTGCTGCCGTTGACCGACGACTACGGCGCCGCGATGCAAGTTTGCCCGAGCTTTCAGGCGGCCGGATCGACCGGCACCGAGGCGGGGCTTGCCACGGCCTACGAACACATCAAACCGGCAAGCCAAGGCGGCGCGGGACGGGAAAGGTCCAATAAAGTGGTCGTGCTGTTGACCGACGGAATGCCCAACCAAAAACAGTCGTCCTCCTCGACGGTCAGCGACTATATCGGCAACAACCCCAGCGTCTGGATCGACCCGGACACTCAAGCGGAAGTCGACAACTGGGTCGGCGGCGGCAGTTATGCCATCGAGAAGAACGCCGCCTTGATGCAGACCTCGATGATGCAGGGAGATAATTGGAACGTCTACGCGGCGGGCGTCGGCGGGGGCTGCGACTACGACTTCATGGACCGCCTGGCCCGCATGGGCATGACCGCCAATACGGACGGTGAAAGCCCCCGCGGCACCGCCGATCCGACCGCCTACGAGGCCGTGCTCAAGGACATCTTCGAGAAGATCATCACCAACCCGAAGCTGCGGCTGGTGCAGTAAATGCCGACGGCGCGGGAAATTAGTTGGGGCGGCAGTTAAACTGCCGCCCCAACAATAGCGGTTGTCCAAGAAAAACTTTGGAGTTTTTTTGCGGCTGCCCTCACCCCCTGCCTGGGCTGATGAAAACGGAGACAGGCACCGCTATCAGTAGTGGTTTTCGTTGCGCAACAATACAAGGGATTGCGGAGCCAGTCCCCGTTTTCATCACGCCACCCCCTGCCCCTCTCCCGCAAGCGGGCGAGGGGAGTAGTATTTGGACAACTGCATAGTGTTAAACTGCCGCCCCAACAATGAAATGTTACCGTTCACGGACCGGGGACTGGCTCATTTTTTTCGCCCTTTCAAGGGCGAAAAATGTGCCTGTCCACTTCACCGCCGAGGGGGACAGTCCCCTGTGAACGGTTATCAGCCTTTCGCGCCGCCGGCGGACCCTTCCTCGACCGGACCGAGGAGCCTCTCTAACTCCCTGACGAGCCGGTCGCCGCGGGCGTTCAGCGTTATCACCTTGCCGTCCTTGCCGACGAGGATCATTTGCGGGATGGCCGTAACGCCGTAGTAGGTGGGCGTGGGGCTGGGCCGCTTGTCGCCGTAGACGACCGACCAGGGCAACTCCTTGTCCTTGATGAACTTCTCCAGGGTGCCGAGGTCGCGGTCCAGGCTTATCCCCACCACGTCGAAGCCTTTGGCGTGATATTTCTTGTAGACCATTTTAAGATTCTCGATTTCCTTCCAGCATGGTCCGCACCAGGTGGCGAAGAAGTCCACCGCCACGACCTTGCCCTCGTAGTTCGACCAGTTGAACGGCCCGCCGCCGAGGACATTGCCCTCGATGGTCATGGTATTGCCCGGCAATTCCAGGCGTCGGACGGTCCCTTCCATCATTTTTCCGATTTGGGCGGCGCGGGGATCGGCGCTTTTGGAGAAAATCTCTTGCAAACGGCGATAGGTTTGAGCGGCGAACTTTTCGTCTCCGGAAACCTCTGCCATTCGCCCGGCATACTGGCACAGCGCGGCGTCCATGCCGGCGTTGACCGGCGCCTCGGCGAGAAAATCGACGATCTCCGTGGCACGTGCCCGAATGTTGTCTCTTGTCAACGGAACCAACTGGATTTTTTGCAACAGGGCGAATCCGCGTACCTCTCGGGCGAACTTGCCGCGGCCGTCTTTCTGCAATTCGGCGGCGAACCGGGCGAGCTTGCCGAGGTCGTTGCCCAGGGCCTGCGACTTGGCGCTGATGGCCAGGGACAATTGCCTTTCGTCCGGATCGGCGGCCAGGATGCCGTCGGCCGCCTTGATCAGCGCCGCCCGCATCTTGGCGCCCTCTTCGGCGTTGGCCGGCTTGACCTTGGCCAATTTAATCAGATATTCGACCAACTCCTGGGCGGAGCCGTCCGGCACCGCGTATGGATCGGCCTTTTCGGCCGGCTTCTCCGGCGGATCGGACAACAACGACGTATTCCAAAGCGCCAGCACAAGCAATGCTAGCACGGAACCGGCTAAAATGGAGCGCATCTTCTTTGTTCCTTATGTCGGGCGGGAAAAATACAATTAGGCGGGCTGAAGGGCGGGGCCGTTATCGGTGGATAACCTTACGCCAATCGCTAGCCGTCAAGACCTTTATTTTAACAGCAACCGCCAAGCGAGGCAAACGATAATCGGACGCAACTCCATGCGATAAGGCGAGATTCGGCAATTCCCGTCATTCCGGGGGGCGTTTTTCATGGATTCTGCGGGGTGCGTGAAAATCGCGCCCCGCCGCCTCGGTTTTTTCCCTTGATTCGGCGGCGGCGGCGACGGTATACTGTCGCCCTAAGTTGGGGCGCGTCTTGGCCATGCGCTTTGCGGCCGGTCGCCTCTGGAGGAGAGCGACGAAAGTTGAGCAGGGAGGCTCATGTGACGGGGTATTTTTCCGACATCTGGCGGTTGCGCTACTTCTGGTTGGCGCTGGTCCGCAACGACCTGCGCAGGCGCTATCGGGGCACGATCATCGGCATCGGCTGGTCGCTCTTGCAGCCGATCGCCATGACCGCCGTATTGTGTCTGATCTTCGGCCAAATTTTTCACCAGAATCTGCGCGAGTTCGCTCCTTATTTGCTCACCGGATTGACTTTTTGGGCCTTCATCACCGCCGCCGTGATGCAGGGCTGCCAGAGCTTCTTCCAAGGCGAATCGTACATCCGCCAACACCCCGCCCCGCTGGCAATTTATCCGCTCAGGGTGGTCTTGGGCGCGGGGTTCCACTTCCTGCTGGGATTCGCCATCGCCCTGGTCTTCGTCTGGTTTCTGAACGGATTCGGCCATCTACTGGCGGTGCTCTATCTCGTTCCCACGTTCGCCTTGCTGTTTGTGCTCAGTTGGTCGCTGGCCGTATGCATGGGTGTGGCCAACGTCGTCTTTCAGGACTCGCAGCACTTGATTGGGATATTCATGCAGATGTCGTTTTACCTGACGCCGATCATGTACGATCCGCACAAGGTGCTGGACCCTTCCTCGCGCCTGCTGGCATTGTTCAAATACAACCCGTTCGCCACGCTCTTGGAGATGATCCGCAAGCCGCTGCTGGACGGCGAGCTTCCCTCGCTGTGGGCGTTGGGCGCGAGCTCGGCTTTCACGTTGCTGGCCCTCTGCGTCGCCGCGTTGGCCCTGCGATGCTTCGAGAAACGAATGATCTTTTACCTCTGAACCGATGACCTTGATCAAGCTGGAAGACGTTGGGCTGAAGTTTCGCGTCCGCCGCGCCGGCAAGGCCCAGTTGAAGGACTTTCTGCTGCACGGGCTGTTCCGCCGCTCGAAGCAGACGTCCTTCGAGGTCCAAGCGCTGGAGCACATCGACCTGGAGGTCGGCGAAGGGGACCGGCTGGGGATCATCGGCCACAACGGCGCGGGAAAAAGCACGCTGCTGAAACTGCTGGCCGGCGTCTATCCGCCCACCAGCGGACGTCGCAAAGTCGTCGGGCAGATAGGCGCGCTGTTCGACATCGCCCTGGGATTCGAGGTCGACGCCAACGGCTGGGAAAACATCATGTACCGCGGATACCTGCAAGGCGAGACGCCTCGCTCGATCCGCGAAAAAATCGCCTCCATCGCCGAGTTCAGCGAATTGGGAAACTTTCTCAACATGCCGGTGCGGTACTATTCATCCGGCATGAAGGTCAGGCTGGCCTTTTCCATCGCCACGTCCATCGCGCCGGACATTCTCATCGTCGACGAAATACTTTCGGCTGGAGACATGGCCTTTCAGAAGAAGGCCCGAGAGAGAATGAAAACGCTGATGTCCAGCGCACTGGCCGTGGTCGTCGTCAGCCACGACATGAAGTCGCTGGCGCTGATGTGCGACCGGGTGCTTTGGCTCGACCACGGCAAGACGCGGATGATCGGCCCGGCCGAGGAAGTCATCGAGGCCTATACCAAGCAAAGCGATAAAGGAGAGAAGCGACAAGCGGCTTGAGAGGGAAGAGGGAAGAGGGGAGAGGGGAGATAGTTTTGGGCGAGAATGTATTTGACATGCGACGGATCACAATCGTGTTCCTGATACTATGCCTCGCTGCGCCGATGGGCTGCGCGCATCTGACCGACTACTTCTTTAGCCGTCTTGCGGAAAAACACTATACCGACGGCGCTACGCCTCAAGAACGACGATCGCGGTTCGAGGCGGAACGAGATCGGTGGAGGAGATGGGCGGAAGACAACCAACAATAAATTGACTCTGGCCGGATATGCGAAGACAACAGGCTTGATGCTCCATGCGACTAATATACTTTTCACCCGTCGCCGCGGACAGCTATGCCCAGCGGCCGCATTTCATGCTCCGCGCCTGGCTCGAGTGGGGCGTGCGGTCGGCGTTGTGGGTGAATCCGTATCCCTGCCGCCTGCCGCGATGGAGCGATTTGCGCCGCGCGCCGCCGCCGTCCGAGCAAAGGTCGTTTTTTGACGGCCGCGTCCGCGCGTTGAACGTTTCGGCACTGCCCGTCGAGCCGCTGCCGGGCGGAGCGCGGCTCAATCGACGGCTGCTGTGGCGCGGGGCATGGCGGGCAATCGAGCGATTCGCCGCCGAAGGGCGGACGATTATCGGCGTCGGACGACCCTGCGCACTGGCCGCCGCGGCGCTCGAGGAGCTGCCCTCGGCCGGCAGCTTTTACGACGCGATGGACAACTTTCCCGAGTTCTACGACGGCCTCTCGCGCCGCGCCATGGAGCGCAGCGAGCGGGCGGTCGCCGAACGCGTCGATCTGATCGTCGCTTCGTCGACGTTTTTGACCGACAAGTTCGCCCGCCGCGGGCTGCCGGTCGAAAAGGTGCCGAACGCTTTCGAGGAGGGGTTAGGGTTCAGGGGTCAGGGTCCAGAGGGCAGAGATCAGTGGGCAGAAGTCGGAGGTCAGAGGTCAGTATCTGAGAATCGCAAATCCTTGGTCCCTAGCCCCTGGCCTATGACCCCTCCCATCCTCGGCTATGTCGGCTGCATCGGCCGCTGGTTCGATTGGCCGTTGGCGATTCGCCTTGCCCGGTCAATGCCGGAGGCGCGGTTGGAATTGATCGGTCCTTGCGCGGTCGGCCCGCCGGAAAAACTGCCCGACAACGTGCGTCTGCTGCCGGCCTGCGGGCACGGGGAGGTCGCGGGTTATCTGGCCCGCTTTTCGGCCGGATTGGTCCCGTTTGTCAACAACTCATTGACGGCAGGCGTGGACCCGATCAAGTATTACGATTACCGCGCCGCCGGCTTGCCGGTGTTGAGCGCGAGTTTCGGCGAGATGGCACTTCGCGGCGCGGAGGAGGGCGTCTATTTCCTCGATCGGGGCGAGGAACCGGCCGTCGCGGCGCGGGCGGCGCTGGGGCAGACCCCCGATCCGCTAGAAACCGAACGGTTCCGCCGCGAGAATAATTGGCGCCGCCGCTTCCAGGGCAGCGGACTGCTGGCCTTGTTGTGCGCGTCGCGGAGGCGGCGCGCGGCGTAATATATGACGACGGATGACATGATGGGCTGGTTGACGTTGACAACCGCTGTGACCTTTGCGGCGTCTTTGGCGCTGACGGCCGTAGTCCGCGCGGCGGCCGGGCGGTGGGGCATCGTTGACCATCCCGACGGCGGCCGAAAAATCCACCCCCGGCCCGTGCCCCTCTGGGGCGGCCTGGCAGTCTACGCCGCAGTGGTGCTGGGATTGGCGGCGACCGTTCTCGGCGGCGGAGGCGGCGAGGAATTCGCCGTGCTGTGCGCCGCCTGGATGCTCGCCGCGGGCTTCGTCTGTCTCGTCGGCAGCGTCGACGACCGCTTCGACATGCCCCCGCGGGTAAAGCTGCTGCTGCAAACCGTCTCCGTGCTGCCGATCATCCTGATGGGATACTACGTCGACCGGATCGTCGCCTTCGGACATCCGATCGAGTTGGGCTGGCTGGGCGTTCCGCTTACGGTACTTTGGCTCCTCGGGTGCATCAACGCGTTGAATCTGATCGACGGAATGGACGGGCTGGCCTCGATCGTGGGCCTTTCCACCGCCGCCATGCTGGGCGTGATCGCCGTCGGCGAGGGGCACCCGCACGTGGCCGCGCTGGCCTTCGTGCTGGCCGCCTCGCTGGCCGGGTTCCTCGTCTACAACCTCCCCCCGGCAAGCATTTTCCTCGGTGATTCCGGGAGCATGGTAATCGGGTTGAGCGTCGGCCTGCTGGGAATTCAAGGTTCGATGAAGACCTCGGCCACGCTGGCCGTCACGGCCCCGGTGGTGGTAATGACCCTGCCGATGTTCGACATCGTTGCGGCGCTGGTCCGGCGGCGGCTGACCGGCCGGCGGTTCGACGCCCCCGATCGACGACATATCCACCACCGCCTGTTGGAGCGCGGCTGGACCCCCTGGCAAGTCCTCTGGCTGCTCGGGTCGCTCTGTTTGACGATGGGCGGAGCGGCCACCGCCGCCACGATATTCCGCCTCGACGCCTTGGCCTGGATCGCCGCCATTTTGTTGATCGTCGTGCTGATCCGGCTCCGCCTCTTTGGCCACCACGAGTTCGCGCTGATAAAAATCGCCGCGATCCGCGCGTTCAGGACCTACTCCATCTTCAGAATACTCTCGCCTCGACCTCGTTCGTCGGGCGCCAAAAAAACCATCGTGTTCGACGACCCGAACGACGAAGACAAATACACCGACCAGCGCAAAGCGGCTTAATAGTAGATAGTGGATGGTGGATAGTGGATGTTGTTGTAAGTGGAAGTTCGATACGCTGTTGGGGGAAGTTCGATATATTGTTAGGGTGGCAGTTAAACTGCCACCCCAACCTCTGACCCCTGCTCCCTGAACCCTGAACCTTCTCATGTCCCACGACCTCGACATCGGCGTAATCTACACGCACGAGCGCGAGCTAATGGCTCGTCTGCTGGCGACGATGGCCGGTTCGAGCGGGGGGCTGCGCACGAGGCTGCTGTTGGTCGACAACGCTTCCGCCGACGGCGCCGAGCAATGGCGGGGATTCATCGACGACACGCTGGTGCTGTACAACCGCCGCAGGCTCTCCTACGCCGCCAACCTAAACCGCGTGTTGGACGCCGCCACGGCCCGATACGTGCTGCTGATGAACACCGACATGTACTTCGATCCCCGCCAGGAGTGTCTGCGGCGGATGGTGGAGTTCATGGACGGGCGGCCGGATTGCGGATTGTCCGGCTGCCGCATCCTGCACGCCGACGGCGCGGACGCCCGCTCGGCGCGGCGGTTCCAGACCGTGCCGCTGATCCTCGCCCGCCGTTGCGGACTGGGGCGGCTGATGCGGCGGACCCTCGATCGCCACTTCTACGCCGAACGCGCCCCGGACGACACCTTTGCCTGCGACTGGCTTTCGGGTTGCTTTCTCATGGTCCGCCGCGCGGCGATCGAGCAAGTGGGCCGGCTGGACGAAAAATACGGCAAGTATTTCGAGGACGTGGACCTTTGTTTGCGGATGGCTCGGGCCGGCTGGAAGGTCCTCTATCACGGGGCGGTCGGCTGCTACCACCTCGAGCGGCGGGCCAGCCGAAACCCGTTCTCGACCGACGCCCGGCTCCATTTGCGGGCCTATTTCCGCTGGCTCCGCCGATGGGGTTTCCGTCCCACGGCCGGCGGCACTTGAAAATCCCGGCCGATGGTTTATTATTTGGTGGTTAAGCCGAAGTGGCGGAATTGGCAGACGCGCTAGGTTCAGGACCTAGTTCCCGTCAAGGGAGTGGAGGTTCAAGTCCTCTCTTCGGC
>JAFGLH010000233.1 GCA_016928165.1 Pirellulales bacterium
CCCCTCGGCGGTGAAGGGGACAGGCACATTTTTCGCCCTTGAAAGGGCGAAAAAATGAGCCAGTCCCCGGTCCGTGAACGGTTACGCATCCGGCAGCGGGGACAGCCGTGTAGATGCCAGAAACAGCCGTTGACGTTGATGATTTTGCGCAACCGAGGAAACACCAAGTCGGGCGTGCCGGGTAGAGCGCGGACGTGGAGCCGATAACGGTAGCCGAGGGAATGAACCAAGCGACGGACGAACATTTCCGGCGTTGTGTCTTTCGACTTCACCGCCGCCATGATGCGGGAACGCTCGGATTGAGAAACGGTATCGACCATAAAATGCTTCTGTTTTGGGAGCAAATAAGAAACACAGTATAATTTTCATAATTCAAGTTAACGCAAACAAGCCGTATTTATAGTGAATAGACGGAACGGAAACGGAGCGGAAGCGGAGGCAAGAGTTGTTTTTACTCCATGTCGCCTTCACGTCCGGTCCCTCTCTCGCTTTCGGGCGAGGGTCCGGGGCGATGGTGGCCGGAGGCATGTAAGCGTATCTTGGCGAAAATGGCTGCTATTCCCGCGTGCCGCGACCGATTATAATCACTGAATTCACCGCGCCGCGACAACCGGAACGTCCTCCCGTGACACACGACCAACGGCCGCCTCCGGCGGTCAACCTTCCTCGACGCCTTCTCTCGCTGGACGCCTTGCGCGGGTTCGCGATGTTTTGGATCATCGGGGGGCGGGAACTGCTGCTGGGCATCGCCGGTATTCTGCATCCGGGAGCGTTCGAGTTTCTGGAAACGCAACTGACGCATAAAAAGTGGCACGGCTGCGTTGCCTGGGACTTGATTATGCCGGTATTTCTTTTCGCCGTCGGCGCGGCGATGCCCTTCTCGCTGGGAAGCCGGGGCGAGCGGAAACGGCCGCTGAAGGCGACATATCTGCGCATCGCCCGGCGGGTGGCGCTCCTCTGGCTGTTCGGCATTCTCTATCAGCAATTTCGCAACGGCCCGGCCCCGCTGGAATTGTTCAGCAACGCCCTTCAAGCGATAGCCGTGGGATATCTGATCGCGTCGTTGGCGCTGCTGCATTTGCCCGCCCTCGGCCGGTTGCTTCTGTTGGCGGCGTTGTTGGCGGCGTACGACGCCCTGTTGACCAGCGTTCCCTTCGGCGGCAATCCGGCCGGGACGTTGGAGAAGAAGGCCAACCTCGCCCTTTACGTGGACCAATTGGCGTTGGGCGGATTTCGCAGAGACCACGCCTTTGCCTGGCTCGTCCCCGGCTTGAGCTTTTCGGCGATGGTCCTGCTTGGCACGATGGCCGGGCAACTGATGAAAGCGAGGCTCTCGGCCGCGCGGCGGCTGGGACTAATGGCGGCCATCGGCTTTTCCTGCCTTGCGGCCGGTTGGCTTTGGAGCCAGCGACTTCCCTTCAACCGCTATCTATGGACCGGTCCGCTGGTGCTCTGGGCCGGCGGATGGGGGTTCCTCCTCTGGGCGGCGCTGCATTGGGCGATCGACCTCCGTGGACATAAACGTTGGGCCTTTCCCCTGCTGGTGATCGGTTCGAACGCGCTGTTGGCCTACATCATTGATCCGCTGGTCTATCGTTCCAGCACCACCTTGGGCGAGATGTGTTTCCCCGCCGATTCCGCGCACCGCGCCATGTTGTTCAGCGCCGTCCTGGAGTTGACGTTTATCTGGCTGGTCCTCTGGCTCCTTTATCGCCGCGGAAAGTCATTCCGGGTTTAGGGGTAGACGGGGCAATAGCGGAAACTGTAAGGGGCCTCGCGGAAACACGCGCTCGTCGTCGCGCATGCCGCAAGACGGCAGCTTCCGTAGTCTGAACGCGGGCATCCGCGTCGCGACGACCGGGGCGCGCTGAAGCAACCGAGTTATTGCGTGCAGACGACGCGCAGGCCGGCGTTTTTGGTTCGCACCGACGGATTGCCGGGGAAACGGCTGGCCGAACGGCAGCGGGCGATGCTGGCGCTATACGAACCGCCGCGCAGCACCCTGGCCCAACTGCCCGAGGCCCCGGGCGGATCTTGCGCCGGCGAGTTGGCGTAGTAATCGCCGTTGTCCCAGAAGTCGGAGCAGATTTCCCAGACGTTGCCGTGCATGTCGTACAGACCCCAGGCGTTCGGCTTCTTCTCGCCGACCGGGTGCGTGCGGCCGTCGGAGTTCAGACCGAACCAGCCGTAGTAGCGCAACTGCGATTCGTGGTCGCCGAAGTGGAAGCGGGTGTTGCCGCCGGCCCGGCAGGCGTATTCCCACTGGGCGCTGGTCGGCAGCGAGAACTTCAAGTCCTTGTCGGCGAACTTCCCGGATAGTTTTCCGATGAATCTTTCGCAGTCGTTCAGGTCGACGCTTTCGACCGGATTGCGCGGGCCGCGGTAGTGGCTCGGGTTGTCGCCCATGATGGTTTCCCATTGCTTTTGCGTCACCGGATATTTGCCGATGTAGTAGGGTTTCGAGATGACGACGCGATGGACGGGGCCTTCGCCCGGATCGCCGTCGGCCGCCCCCATCATGAACGCGCCCGGCTCGATGCGGACCATTTCCAACTCGACCCTGTCGCCGAGGTCGAGGACGAGTTGATTCTTCTGTCCGGGCATGTTCGCCACGACCCGTTGCATCCAGACGATGCGCGGGTCTTCGGGGATCAGTCGTTCGATTTTCGTCAGCAGTTCCTCTGCGCCCGTCTTGTCGCCTACGGCGATGCTGGTTTCCAACAGCCGGATGAGTTGTTCCGCGTTGGTCGGCGTTTCGAACGGGGCCAGGCGGCTTTCGGCGAAACGCGGCTCTTGCGGCGCCGTGTCGATTATCCCGCGGATGGTCATGGTTTCAACCGCTTGCACAGGCGGATTAACTCGCATTGGCGGGGTTTTCATCGGCGGGCGACTCTTTACGAACAAGTCGCGGCGCATGGCGGCACAGCGGCCGAAAGCGCTCATTGCCTGTTCATATTTACCATCGAGCATCAGATTAATACCGTGCATGGCTTCCAGCTTTGTTTTGGCGACACATTCGCTTATATCCGCCACTTTCTTGGGCTTGGCCTCATCTCCATAAACCCCGGCGCTCGGCAGCAACAAGAGAGACATTAAGACCGCGCACAGAACGGCTTGAAATCTTGCTTGCATGGCGATTCTCCTCGCGGAACAACGAGAGGGTGTAAAAGAATGTTGCGACGATATGGCATTATCCCCCGCCGCCGGGCCGGCGTCAATAAGGAATGGGAGCGGGTCGTCAGCAAGATAGGACGGATTAACAACCTTGCACTGTTGGGGCGGCAAATTAACTGCCACCCCAACATGAATCAAACCGTGTCCGCCGTGTATTCACGGCGGGCTAAATACACGATTTCAAAGCACGTTTTACGTCTGAACGTCCGAGGAATCTTTTCGGGCGACGATCACCATGCCGTGGCGGTCGGCGAACTCGACGACGGCCGCTTGATCGAGCAAGATGGTCCGCCCGGCCTCGACGGCCAAGACCTTGCCGCCGGCGGCGTGAAGAGTTTCCACGGTCAACATGCCGATCGTGGGCACGTCGAATCGCATGTCCTGTTGCGGCTTGGCGACCTTGACCAGCGTGAATCCCCCGCCGCCGCAAAGCGCGCCGGCCCGGCGGATGCACTCGTCGGTCCCCTCGACCGCCTCGACGGCCAGAACGGCCTGATCCTTTACGGCCACCGATTGTCCGACGTCGAGCCGGCCCATCTCCTTGGCTATCTTCCAGCCGAACTCGATGTCTTTTTGTTGCCAGGCGTTCGGTCCCCGGCGGGTCAATTGGCCTTCGCTCACGAGCAGCTCCGGTGCAAAGTCTGTGGCCGGGGCGAAACGTATCCCCTCGGCGGCGAACTCATCGACAATCGCCGACAGCAAGGAATCGTCCCGGCAGTCTTTCTTGCGGGTAAGAAAATGCGGCAGGAACATGCGGATCGTCCGCAGGTCGGGCAGGTGGCGGACCCAGCCCCAACGCTTGAGCAGCCGGGTTTTAAACACCTTGCCGGCCATCGTCGCCTCGGTGATCCCATGACGATGAAAATAGCGCAGGCACGTGCCGAATTTAGCCAAGCCCAGGTAGTGAAAATCGTCGCAGACCTCGGCCAAGCGCGGGTCGGCGTGGCCGACGACGCCGAGGCAATACGTCTCGCAGCCCTGGCGGCGGAGCGCTTCGGCGATGACGATCGGATATTGCCCCCAACCGGCCAGGATTCCGACGCGGCGGGGAGGACTGGTTGCATCGGACATGGCGAACGATGGATAGTTGCGAAACCGCAAGCGGCCAATAACGTTTATCGCAAATACCGACGACTGGCCACTGACAATCACGCCACCGCGCGGCGGTGGTCGGACTCTTCGTCGTCCGACTTGACCGACAAATTGCCCGAGTCGGTAGATTGCTTGACCAACTCGTCGACGGCGCGTTGCAGTTGCTTCAACTGGCGGCGCATCTCGGGCAGTTTGCTGAGGGCCGCCTGCTTGATTTTCTGTTCTCGTTCGGGCGTGGCGGGGATGCCGATCATCCGCGCGCCGTCGGGCACGTCGTTGGTCACGCCGGCCATCGCGCCCAGCACGGCCCTCTCGCCGATGTGAACGTGGTCGCGGACGCCCACTTGGCCGGCCATCACGACGTAATCGCCGGTGGTCGTGCTGCCGGCGATGCCGACCTGGGAACAAAGCATGTTGTGTCGGCCGACGCGGCAGTTGTGGGCCACCATCACCAGATCGTCGATTTTCGTCCCCTCGCCGATGGTCGTCGGACCGTAAGTGCCTCGGTCGATCGTCGAACAGGCGCCGATTTCCACGTCCGCGCCCAGCACCACGTTGCCCAACTGGGCCGAAAGGACGTGCCGGCCCTCGACGAACCCGTAGCCGAACCCGTAAGCTCCGAGCACGGCGCCGGCGTGTATCAGGCAGCGCGGGCCGACGATTGTGTTTTCATACAGCACGGCGTTGGGAAAAATGGTCGTGCCCGCGCCGATCCGCGAGCCGGCCATGACGTGGACGCCGGAGTGGATTGTGGAATTGGCGCCAATCGTTACATCGGGGCCGATCACCGCGAAGGGATGCACGTCGACGTTTTCGCCGAGCCGCGCGCTGGGGGCAATCGACGCCTGGGGGCTGATTCCGATGCGCGGCATGCGTCGCGGCGGCGAGAAATAGCGGACGATCGTGGCAAAGGCCTGATGCACGTCGTCCACTTGAATGGCCGACATCCCCTCGGGCGCATATCCGCGCGGGACGACGACCGCCGACGCCTGGCAGCCTTCGAGCAGGTAGCTTTTCTCGATCTGATCGACCAAGGAAATTTGGCCCGGTTCGGCGTCCCGCAGCACGGCCGCTCCGCCGATCGCCAAACGGTCGTCGCCAATCGTCTGCCCGCCGACCAGGGCGGCAAGCTCGGCTAGGGTGGCTTGCATATTGCGGATTCCTTTCCGGGAAGAGTCTATTTCCGCCCCCCCGATCGAATGGGCCGACGGTTGGGAGCGACTGAATGTACCGAAAACTTGGCATACGGGCAAGATCAGCTTGTCGCGTGGGACGAGTTGCCAACCTGTCCTACACCAAACCCCACCGCTTGCGGAGATACCACTCAATCCCCAAAAGGCCAACCAAGGTCAGAAAAAACGTCCAGGTGTCCCAAAACGTCTTTTTCGTCTCTTGGCGAACTTCCAGGTCGGCGGTGTCCTCGGTCAGGCCGCGGATCAGCTTGGGCAACTGTTCGGGGGCAAGCGATCTGGATTTGCCGCCGGCGATCCGCGCGATGCTCTTCATCGTGTCGGCGTCGGCCGAGGCGTTGTCCAACTCGAGGTCCTGGCGAAAGACGAGGAACCTTGCCCGCGCCGAGCCTAACGGTTGTTCCTTGTGCGAGGCGGCGACTTCGATGGCGTAGTCGCCCGCGGCGCCGGTTTCGCGGAGCGAGCCGGTCATTCGCCCGTTTTCGCGGACCAGCGCAATCGACCGCCGCGAACCGTCGGGTAGGCTCGCCTCGGCGGCGAACTCGGCGTCGAGGATCGGATTTCCCGTCGGCGAGTTTGCCCCGGTCGAAAACTCGACCCGCTGCATCGGCGCGAACCTTCGCTGCGAGAGGTTGATCCACACGCGTCCTTCGCGCGTCTGGTCCTTCCGCGCCAGCCAGAGGACCACCTGCCGCCAGAAGCGTTTATGGGCCGCTTCTTGGCCGCGCATCTGCCATCGCCAGGTGGAGTCGCCGGCGAAGGCCAACACCCGCCCGCCGCCGTAGTTGTGCGCGACCAGCAGCGGTTTGTCCTCGCCGGCCTCGGCCAATACGATCGCGCCCGGGGCAAGGTCGTGGAAGCGGTTGGCCCCTTCCAACGGCGGCAATTTCGACCACAGCGAGGAGTTCTCCCTCCGGCTGTCGGCCAGCGTCGTGACAAAGTGCATCATGCCCAGCGGAGTGGGATTCATCTTCAACGGCCCAGGCCAATGCAGATCGTCGCGGACCGGATCGTCGGGTCGCTGGCGTTCGAGCCGGTCCATGCCCACCGGCAACAGCTTGGCCAACGGCGTGTCGCCGTAAGCGCCGGGACCGAACGTTTGGAACCCGCCGAGCATGATCAGGCCCGCGCCGCGATCGACCGCCTGGACCAGGTCGGCCAATTCCTTTTCCGTAAAAGCGCTCGAATCCAAGTCGCCGATGACGTACACGTCGTATTTGCCGGGCGCGAACCGCTCGGCCAGATCGGCCGGACGGCTCTTCGCGTCGCGGGCGTCGAGCCGCACATAATCGACCTTGATGTCCGGAGACGAATCCAGCGCGCGGCGGATGAACTTCTGTTCGACGCGCAGCGCCCCTTCGAGATACAAGACGTTCAGCCCGCCTTTCAGCACGTTGACGAACGTGCTTAGTTCGTTGTTCGTGGAGACCAATTCGCCCGATTGCGGGACGGCTTCCAAGGTGAGCTTGAACTCGCCGGGCACTTGCGGCACGTAGCCGAGCCGGACCGGCAGGAGTTGGCCGTCGGCGTCGGCCTTGAGCGTCCGCTCGGCGACGACTTCCATCTTGCCCGGCGCGGTCTCGAACAGCAGCCGTACGGGTATTTCCGCGCCCGCGTAGCCGTCGACGCGGATTTGTCCGCCGACCGACAATTCGTTTTTCACGAAGACGCTCGGGTTGACGATCAGGTCCTTGACGGCCACGTCGCGGGCGTCGCCCAGTCCGCGCGACTGTCCGAAGGGGAGCGTAAACAGCGGGTATCCGAGGTGCTTCATGCGGACGGCGGCGGCCTGCGGGGCCAGGTCGCGCGGGGCGTATGCTTGTTGCGCCCCGTCGCTCAGCAGCACCACGCCCAGCAGCCGCTTGCCGGCCTCGCGGCGGAGCACGTCCTCCAACGAAGCCCCGATGGCCGTTTGTTGCCCCTCGGGCCGCTGCGGCAGCGACAGTCGCCCCCCTTCAACGTTCACCTCATGCACCGCGTCGTCGAAGGCGTATGCCTTCAACTCGAACTTTTCGCTAAGCGCGTCAAGCTGCACGGCGGCGTCCGAGAGCGATTCGCGCATCGCCTCCCAACGGGTCTTCTCTCCGACCGCGTCGGGCACGGTCATGCTCCGCGACTGGTCGGCCAGTACGACCAGCGTGGCCGCTTGCATCGTAGCGCGGGTATAGATCAAAGTCGGCCGCAGCATGGCCAGCGCGGCCAGCAGGATCGCGCCGAGCCGCAGCAGCGTCAGCAGCGCCCGTTGCCCCCGCGCGGTCCGTTGCCGGCTCGGTCCGAACCACAACAACCCTATCAGCAACAGCGCGACCAACGCCGTCAACAGATAGCTGTCGTAGATCGGATAAAAAGAAAGCCGAAACATGGATTACTTTTTTTAACTGAACTTTTGCAAATTCGAAAACGAAAGTCCCCTCTCCCTCCAGGAGAGGGCTAGGGCGAGGACTTGCGGCCTTAAAACGCCTTGACTTGCTTGCACGATTTTCCCATGCCCTCACCCCCGACCCCTCTCCCAAAGGGAGAGGGGACAAATTTGCAAAAGTCCAGCTTTAACTGAAAACTGAAAACCGTAAACTGATTACTCCCTATAAAACCGATTAGAAACCAAGGATTCCAACGCCAAAAACAACGCCACCAGTAAAATCAGCGCGGGAAACAGCTCCCGCCCCACGCGCCCCGCGCTTACGTCGCGGTCGATTTGTTGCCGGGTTTTGTCCAGCCGATATTTTATCGGACCGAATACGCCGGACAGTTCCGCTTCGCCGAGCCGCCGGAGATGCATTTGCTCGGGGGCGTAATTGACGCTGAATCCCAGACTCGCCTCGCCCGTCCCGCCGGAGAGGAGGCGGTAGTTGCCCACTTGATCGGTCGTGG
Source organism: Pirellulales bacterium (assembly GCA_016928165.1). GTDB lineage: Bacteria > Planctomycetota > Planctomycetia > Pirellulales > Thermoguttaceae > JAHIKV01. Next base: position 8,328 of record JAFGLH010000233.1, read on the forward strand.
TGACGACCAACTCGCGGCGTCCGATCGCGCCCGGATGAGGCACGCTCATTCCATCCGGCGAAATCAGCAGAAATGCTCGACGCTGTTGGTCTTTTTCGAGATGCAACACCGCCGTCTGACCGGCCGTGTAATTGAAATGTTGCTTGCCGCCGCCGACCAGGTAGGAGGCCGTCTGGTCGGCGAGAATCAGGAACGGCCAAGCCTCGCCCACCGGCAGAAGGTTCCAGGGCTTTTCGTTCGGCCGGTCGGAGACGGGCGTGGTCATCGTCAACACGCGCCCGCCGCCGATGGTGCGTTCCAACATCGCCGGGCGGCCGTCGCTGTAGTGCAACACCACCGCCGCGCCATCGGCCGAAAAAGGGGACAGTCCCCCTTTGCCGGAACGGCCCGAAGGGTGCTTCGCATAAAAGGGGACTGTCCCCTTTTTCGGCTCCTTTTTCGGCTCATCAAGTTCCCAGTAGCGAAACACGGGAAATGATTCCCAGGGTATCGAGCCGGACAGTCCGCGGAAGGCCGCTAGGATCGGGTGCTGATAGTCGCGCGGCGACAGATGCAACTCGCCGTCCGGTCGCCGCGCCTGACGGAGCAATTTGCCCGGCAGCAATTCCTGTGCCTGCGGCTGGTTGAACGAATCGGTCGGCATCGCGTTGCGGCCGAGAAAGACCGCCACGCCGCGCCCTTCCGACGCATAATCGGCCAGCTTCTTCCACACGGCCGGCTCCAACGGCGTCGGATCGAGCAGACAGACGGCCGCGTAATCGCCCAGCGATCGGGTGGACAATTCGGCCAAATCGCAAGTTTGACAATCGAACCGTGCGACGCCCCGACGCCGATACACTTCCGGCGCCAACGCCTGCGAAAGAAACAACGCGTAGCGCGCGGCCGGCTTCGGCGCGGCCAACAGCAGCCGCCACGCCGGCTTGACCTCGAAGGTGAACCAGCGGGTGTCGTCCGCCGCCAGACCGTCGTCGCCGACGATCCGCATGTAGCCTTGATGCACGCGCGGCTCCAGCCCACCGAGCCGAAACTCGACAGGCCGCATCTCGCCGGGCGCCGCCTCGACGGACTGCTCGCCCCGTTTGTGTTCGTTGCCGTCGAGGTCCAGCAGATACAACTCGACGCCGCGAGAGGCCGGATCGCCGACGCACGACAGCTCGGTATCGACGCTCAACGAACCGTTGCTCGAAAGCACCTCGGCCGAAAGCCGCGGCTCGCCCAGGCCGTAGTTGATCGGATCGGCCACGCCCACGTCGAGAACGTAGACGCCGCAATCGCCGAGCGATTCGATTTGTTGTCGCATCGCGGCCGCCTCTTCCACCGGCCAAGCGCTCCGCGCCAGATCGGTGAATACATAAATCTCCTTCCGCGCGAGTTGGCTGGTTTTCAGTAGTTTCGCGGCCTCTTCCACCGTTTCGGCCAGTGACCGCGAGTTGGCGGCCGCGGAAAGCCGCGAGATTCGATCCTTGGCCGCGCCCCGGTCGGGCGAAAACGCGGCGGCCGTGCCCAACCGAGTGTCGATCGCGGCGACCTCGCTCCGCTCGGGCAATTGAGCAAGCAACCACTCGCCCAATTCCTGGGCGACCTCGATGCGGGTCTGGTTCTCGTGCCGATATTCCATTCGCGGGGCGGTGTCGAAGACCAGCGCCGCGGCCACCGGGGCCTCCTGCGTGCCGATAGCCCCGGGCAGTTTCACGCTCGGCCGGGCCAAGGCGAATGTCAGCAGCGCGATGATCCCCGCCCTCAGCAGCAACAGCAGCAGGTGCCGCAGCCGCAGACTGCGCCGGTTGGCGTCCAACTGTTTCTGGACGAACCTCATCGCCGGAAACTCCAGCCTCTTTGGCCGTTGCCGCATAATCAAATGCAGCACGATCGGCAGCGCCACCAACGCGGAACCGGCCAAAAGTGAGAAGTTGAGGAAGGTCATGCAGTGGGGGCGAGAACGTAGGGTGCGTGCTTGCACGCACCATTTGTTGCTTATGATTTTACCATTTCATGGTGCGTGCAAGCACGCACCCTACATCTGAAAAACCCGGCGTGAACGCCGGGGCTAAACACCTCATCCCCGCTCGCTCCGCCGCATTAAATACTCGCCCAACGCCCGATCGAACCTCATGCTGGTGTCCAACGGCACGTAATCGACGCCGGCCTGGAAACACTCGCGACGATACCGCTCGCGGAACGACTCGACTTCGTCGAGATATGATCGGCGAAAACCGTCGGCGTCCAACGCCATCCGCTGCCGCGTCTCGGACTCCTCCAACTCGACCATCCCCTGGAACGGGAACGTCACCTCTGCCTCGTCCAGAATATGAAACAGGATGACGTCGTGCCCGCCGTGGCGGAGACGGTATATCGACTGCATCACCGGTTCCGGATCGGCCAGCAGGTCGGAGAAGATCATCACCAGGCTGGCGTGGCGGAGCATCGCCGCCACCTGTATAAGGCTCTGGGCGACGTCGGTCTCGCCTTCCGGCTTGAGGTTCGCCAGCAGCGAGAGCACGTCGCCGATGTGGCTCCGCCGTGCCTTCGGCTTGAGGCTGTGGCGGATTTTCCGATCGAAGGTCAGCAGCCCGACCGGGTCTTGCTGATGGACCATCAGGTAGCACAGCGCCGCAGCCAGGCATATCGAGTAGTCGAACTTGGTCAATTCCTGCCGATAGGTGTAGCCCATCGAGCGGCTCAGGTCCATCACCAGATAGCCGGTGACGTTCGTCTCGGCCTCGAACTTTTTGACGTAATACTTGTCCGTTTTTGCGTAGACCAGCCAGTCGATGTCTTTCGGGTCGTCGCCGGGGGTGTATTTTCTGTGTTCGCTGAACTCGACCGAAAAGCCGTGGAACGGGCTGGCGTGCAGTCCCTGCAAAAACCCCTTGACGATGAACTGCGCGCGGAGGTCGAGCCGCTTGATCTGGTTGATCACCTCCGGCTTCAGGTAGTTTTCGGCGGTTGGCATGGGGGGGATTTAGCTTAACGTAGGGTGCGTGCAAGCACGCACCCTACGTTTATTTCTCGTATTTCGCTATCACCGGCGGGGGCGTCTCGCGGATCAGGCGATCTATAATGTCCTCGTTCGTCATGCCTTCCGCTTGCGCCTGGAAGTTCGTGCTGATGCGGTGACGCAAGACGGGAATGGCCACTTTCTGCACGTCTTCGATGGCGACCGAAAACCTCGCGTCCATCGCCGCTAGGGCCTTCCCGCCTTGAATTAAAAACTGTCCGGCGCGCGGACCGGCGCCCCAATCGACCAATTCCTTTACAAACTCGGGAGCCGAGTCGTCCTTTGGGCGAGTCGAACGGACCAACCGCGATACGTATTGCACGATGTATTCGCTGACGGCCACCTTGTTCACGAGGTTTTGCAGGTTGACGATCGCCTTGCCCGAAAGGACCTTGCGAACCTCGGGCCGCTCGCCGCGCGTGGTCGAAGCCAAAATCTTCCGCTCCTCGTCGGCCGACGGATAATCGACCTTGATGTTGAACATGAAGCGGTCCAACTGGGCCTCGGGCAACGGGTAAGTTCCTTCCTGCTCGATCGGGTTCTGCGTGGCGATGGTGAAAAACGGATCGGGCAGCGGGTAAGTCTCCTGGCCGACGGTCACTTCCCGCTCCTGCATCGCCTGCAACAGCGCGGCCTGGGTCTTGGGCGGCGTGCGGTTGATCTCATCGGCCAGGAGGATGTTGGTGAACACCGGCCCCTGGACGAAGCGGAAGTCGCGCCGGCCGCGCTCGTCTTCCTCCAACACGTTCGTGCCGGTGATGTCCGAGGGCATCAGGTCGGGCGTGAATTGAATCCGCTTGAATTGCACGTCGAGTATGCGGGCCAGGGTGCTGACCAGCAACGTCTTCGCCAGACCGGGCACGCCGACCAGCAGACAGTGGCCGCGAGTGAAGACGGCGGCGAACATCTGTTCGATCACGTCCGACTGGCCGACGATCACTTTTTGTAATTCTTCCTGCATCAGCCGACGGTGTTGGCTGAACTCTTGCAATACGTCGCCGAGGTTTCTTGGTTTCGCGGTAGACATAAAAATTGGAGGATTGGGATTGGGTGCTATGGATTAGAGTAATGGAATTGAGGTGAAAAGCAAAACCCCGCTTTTCTAACTCCCAACTCCTTGTGTCTAATGGTATCATTCTACATGCGGTCGGCTAACCGCCCCAGTCCGGTAACCGTTCACGGACCGGGGACTGGCTCATTTTTTCGCCCTTTCAAGGGCGAAAAATGTGCCTGTCCCCTTCACCGCCGAGGG
>JAFGLH010000234.1 GCA_016928165.1 Pirellulales bacterium
CCCCTCGGCGGTGAAGGGGACAGGCACATTTTTCGCCCTTGAAAGGGCGAAAAAATGAGCCAGTCCCCGGTCCGTGAACGGTTACCTTTTGGCACTTGATCATGACGACCTTCTCCGGGCGGCTGCCAATATGCACGTCGGCCTCGTCGAGGGCGTCTTTGACCATTCCGCCCGCCATGCGCGAGTAAGGTTCCATCTCGTCGCGGGCCTTTTCCGGGTCGAGGACGACGCCTGAGCCGGCCAGCCCGCGCGCCCCGATCATACGAATGAAGTTGCCCAGGACGAACAGTCCGATCCCGACCAGCGCCCGAAACATTTCCGATTTAGCTCTGCCCTCGAAGTTCGAGAAATCGCCGAAATGAGAGATGCCGCTAACGAAGACCGAGGCGAACACAATGACGCCGATAATCGTTATTGCCATGCCGATGTAATATGCCGCCCGCCGCTGTTCGGAAATCTTGCGGGACATGGTTCGATCTCCAATGGCGTAATGAATTTTCGGAATAGGCAAATCGGCGCGGGGCGCGTTCGCTGCGGATCATAGTTGCCATCAAATAAAGGGAACCCGGCTTAAACGCCCGGGCCTAATACCGCCTGCCGGCGGACAAGGGTCGTGAACGACCCTACACAATTAAAGCTCGACCCACCCTAAACAATTACTCTTCCAGCCCAGGGGCGAAGCCGCGGCGCATGGTGTTCTCGGTGCAACAGCGCGGCTCGGTGAAGTGGAGCAAGTACTCCGAACCGCCGGCCTTGCTGCCCACGCCGGATAGGCCGAAACCGCCGAACGGCTGGCGGCCGACCAACGCGCCGGTGCTGCCCTGGTTCAAGTAAAGGTTGCCGACGCGGAATTCGCGGCGGGCGCGCTCCAGGTGCGACGGCTTTCGGCTGTAGACCGCGCCGGTCAGCTTGTAGGTGGTCGAGTTGGCCAACTCCAGCGCCTCGTCGAACGAATTAACCCGCATTACGGCCAACACCGGACCGAAGACTTCCTCGTTCGCCAGACGGTGTTCGCGGCGGATGCCGGAAAAGATGTGCGGTGCGACATAGGGCATTCCGACCCGCTCGGCCAGACCCTCGGGCACTTCGCAGGCCAATTCCAACTTTCCCTCCCGTTTGCCGATCTCGATGTAATCGCGGATTTTTTTCGCGGCCGATTCGTCGATCACCGGACCGAAGTCGGTGCCCGGGTCGGCCGGGTCGCCGATAATCAGCGTGCGGGTGGATTCGACCAGCCGCTTGAGGAACAGGTCGTGGACGCCGTCCATGACGATGACCCGGCTGCAGGCGGAGCATTTTTGTCCGCAAAAGCCGAAGGCCGACTTGCGGACTCCGAGGACGGCCTCGTCCAGGTCGGCCGAGTCGTCGATGATGATGGCGTTTTTGCCGCCCATTTCGCAGACGACCTTTTTTACCATCGGTTGTCCGTCGGGCGTTTCTCCGGCGGCGGCGAGGATGTGCAGTCCGACCTCCTTCGATCCGGTGAAGGCGATCATGGCCACGCGGGGATCGCGGATGAGGATGTCGCCCACCTCGCGGCCGGAGCCGGGCAGGAAGTGAAGCACATCCTTGGGGAACCCGGCCTGCCAAAGGATGTCGCACATCAGCTTGGCCACGCCGCGGGTTTGCGTCGAGGGTTTTACGATGGCCGCATTGCCGACGCTTAGCGCGGCGACGGTCATGCCGCAGCAGATGGCCAGCGGGAAGTTCCACGGGCTGATGACCGAACAGACGCCCCGCGGCTGATGCCAATGTTGGTTCAGTTCGCCGACGTAGACGCCGAGCCGCTGTAGATCGAACAGTCGGACGGCGTCGTGGGCGTAGAACTCGCAGAAGTCGATGGCCTCGCAGACGTCGGCGTCGGCCTCGCGCCAGGGCTTGCCCGCCTCGCGGATTTCGACGGCGGACAGTTCGTCGCGGTGCTCGCGCATGAGGCGGGCGGCTTCGAGCAGGATACGGCTGCGCTCGATCGGATCGCGGTCGCGCCAGGCGGGGAAGGCGGCGTGTGCGGCGGCGACGGCTTTTTCGGCGTCCTTCGCGGATGCCTGGTCGACCTTGGGCGCCTTCGTGACGGCCACCGCCTTGGCGAAGGCCTCGCGCCGATCGGCCTGGGAGAAGTCGTGCAACGGCTCGTTGATCATGGGCGCTTCGTTGCCGAGGCCCTCGACGGCCGGGGTGAGGTTGTGCCGCCGCGCGGCCGCCGCGCCGGTGGTGTAGGCGGGCTTCTCGACGACCTCGACGTGGGGCGAGGCCAACAGCACGTCGTCCGACACGTCGTCGGAGAACCCGGCCCGCAGCCACGACTGGTTCGACGTGTTCTCCAGCAGTCGGCGGACGAAGTAGGCCATGCCGGGGATCATCTCGCCGACGGGCGTGTACTCGCGAACGCGCATTTTGTAGCCGTGCAGCGCGGCGCGGAACTGGTCGGCCATGCCGGAGAGTTTTTGCACTTCGAGGGCCGAGCGGGGCAGGCCGCGCTTTTCGATCAAGGCCAGCGTATAGGCGATCGAACGGATGTTGTGCGAACCGAGGGCGAGCGTGGCGCCGCCTTCGCCGGCGCGTTGCGGAATGGCGTCGACCAAGCTGGTCGCCATCCGCTCGAAGCAGGCGTCGGTCATCCGCTTGTCGGTCCAGACGGGCGCCGGCCAGCCCATCCGCTCGGCGTTGATCGACTCGTAATCCCAGTAGGCGCCCTTGATCAGACGGACGGCCACCACCCGTCCGGTCCGCTTTGACCAGTCGATGATCCGCCGTGCGTCCTCGTCGCCGCTGCGGAGATACGCTTGCAGGGCCAGCCCGGCGGGGAAGTCGATCTCCTCGCAGCACCGCTCGAACAGCGAGAGGGTCAAGTCCTTCAGCGCGTATTGCTCCATGTCGAAGTTGACCAGGACGTTGTTTTTGGCCGCCTTTTGCAGGATCGGCCGCAGTCCGTCGATCAACGCATCGAGCGAGCCGGCGAAGTCCATCGGATCGGTCCGTGCGCAGAGCGAGGAGATTTTTATGGAGACGTTTGTCCGCGGGATGGGTCCGAGATGATCGTTTTCCAACAGCGGGTTGGCCGGCCATTGTGCGACGGTTTTGGGGAGCGTTTCGACCAGGTCGAGATAGCGTTTTTGATAGGCGACGGCCTCCTCGTTGCTGACGCACGCCTCGCCCAGCAGGTCGACGCTAAAGGCGACGCCCTCGCTCCATTGTTTTTTCAGCGAGGGGAGCGCGGAGGCGGCGTCCACGCCGGCCATGAAGTTTTGGGCCATGGCGGTGATGCGGTTGGAAATGGTTTTGGCCATAATCCCCTTGGCCAACCCGCCGGCCTTCAAGCCGAGGTCCATTCCCGGCGGCAGCGTGACGCCTGGCTGGCCGAGGTAGTCGGTTAGATAGTCGTACACCAGCGCGGGCGTGTGCAACATGGGGAAAACATCGATAAAACGGAATAATTGCACCTTGAACGCCGGGTCTTTCATCGACCAGTTCATCAATTGGTCGTTCCAGAATTTCATGGAGAAGACGCCGGTTTTGTATTCGCGGGCCATTTTCAGCAACTCGCGGCCGATTTCAGTCGCGCGGCGTTCGAGTTCCGGCGATTGCGACACGGCCGGCGGCGCTTTCATCGTGGGTTGCGGGTGAGAGGTTTTCTGTTTGCCACGTCCAAGCCAAGCCATCGGTACACGTCCTTATAGGTAAAAAATCGTTCTCCGGCGTTACCACCGGCGGTAAACAACGTTGAATATGTATGATGAAACGTTTAGCGCTGGCGGGGTGTTCGAACGAGTCGCCGCAGATTCAGCTTCCCGCCGCCGGTTTTTTCCACCAGTCGCCTTTCCGCCTGTCGGAAATAAGCGATTCTTTCCTGCGACGACATCCCGTCTATTTCCTTGGCGATTTCTTCTTTCCAACGCCACACGTCTTCCAATGATTTGGTTGTCATGTTCCTCTGCTCACTCCACCCGCGTCCTCCCGAAACAGGTCAGACACAAATCGTCGCTCTGCGGCCGGGCGCCGACGAATTGCTTCACGTCGTCGAGGATGCGGCGGCCCAACAAAGGCACGCGCTCCACGTCGGAATTCAACAACTCCAACAGCCGCCGCAGGCCGTATAGCTCGTCGCGGTCGTTCATCGCCTCGGTGATGCCGTCGGTGTAGAGCACCAGCGCGTCGCCGGGCGAGAGTTGCAGGGTGTGATGAACGTAGTCGACTTCGGGATCAACGCCCAAGGGCAGGCGGGATTCCTCCTGGGCGACCGGCACGACGTTTCGCGGCCCGCGCCGCCACAGCGGCGGCAGGTGGCCGGCGTTGACGATCGTCGCCTCGTTTTCGCGCGGATCGAGCACGGCCAGGACCATAGTGACGAAGCGGTCGTCCCAATAGCTGCCGCAGAAGGCCCGGTTGAGCCGGCCGATCGCCTGGGCCGGGTCCGGCTCGCTGGCCAGGCAGTAGCGGGTCTCGGCGGAGAGCTTGGCCATCAGCAGCGAGGCCGAAATGCCCTTGCCCGACACGTCGGCGACGACGATCGCCAGCCGTCCGCCGGGCAGTTCGATGTAATCGTAGTAGTCGCCGCCGAGCTGGTTGGCCGGCTCGTAGAACTCGAAGAAATCGTATTCGGGAATTTTGGGGGCGGCGACGGGCAGGAATCCCCGCTGCACTTCGTGGGCGACGGAAAGCTCGCGTTGCAACGCCTGATCGCGCAGGGCCGCCTCGTGCAACTGGGCGTTTTCCACGGCGAACGCCGCCTGGCAGGCCACGGCCGCCAGCAGATCGAGGTCTTCCTGGCGGAAGCGGTTCCGCGCGTCGAGCGCGTCGAGCTGCAAAACTCCCATCGCTTCGCCGTCGCGGTTTATCAGCGGCGCGCAGATCATCGAGCGTATCTGGAAATCGACGATGCTCTCGGCCATCAGGAAACGGGCATCGGAAGCCGCGTCGGCCGAGAGAATCGCCTCCTTATTGCGCATCACGTTGTCGATGATCGTGCGGCTGATCCGCAACGTTTGCGCGTCGTCCTGGCGGCGGTACTTGATGGCCTTCGGCGCCACTCGCCCGGTGCGCGGGTCCAGGAGCACGATGAACCCCCGGTCGGCCTGGGCGAAGATGGAAAACAGGCTGTCGAGCAGCTTCGGCAGCACTTCGGCCAAGCCCAACGCCTTGCCCAAGTTGTGGCTGATCTCCAACAGCGCTTTCAGCTTAGATTCCGAATTGACCTCCAGTCCCAAGCTGGTCGACCCGGTCGAGACGGTCATCTTCGACATGATCGTGGAGGCGCCTAGCGTCTTGTCGTCGTCGACGATGACCGCTTCGCCGGCCGAGTAGCCGGGGACAGTCGATGAATTGCCGCCGTACTCGTCGGCGCCGAGTCGAAAGATGAACTCCAACTCGCAGATGCCGAGACGATCGCCGTCGCAAAGCAATTGCCGCTCGGTAATCTGTCGTCCGTTCAACAGAGTGCCGTTGCGGCTGTGCAGGTCTTCGACGTAGTATTCGCCGTCGATTTTCAGTATTCGTGCGTGCTGGCGGCTGACCGCGCCCGATTCGAGCACGATGTCGCAGGTCGGGTGCCGGCCGAGGACCATGACATCCCCGTCCAGTGGGAGTTGCTCCCCCGGACGAAGCCCTTGTGCGTCCTGAAGTACGGCCATGTCGGCACCCACCGAGAAACGAAATAGGTTAGGATTCAGCCGATTCTAAGGGCGGGACATGCGGGTCGTCAACACCCCGCCGGACCGCAGGCCGGATACTGCCCGACGATCGGCACATGCCGAGAGAAGCGCCGTTTGCGTGTTGGGCAAAGCCCGACTGACGAAAAGTTACGCGGCCAGGCGCGCTTTCTTCGCGGAAAGGACGAGCGGAGCCTCTTCGATCAGCTCCCAACGGACGCCTTGGCCGGTGCCGTCGCCGCGGAAGACGATCAATCGGCGTTGGTGGTGCCGGTTGAGGCTTTTGATCGTATCGTGCAGTCGGCATTTCGAGTCTTGCTCGGCCTGGGGACGCAACGGGTCGTCGATTCGATTGGGCCAACCTTCTTCTTCAAACGCGGATAATATGGTCTCTTGATTGGGAGAGGGGGTCTTGAACCGTTTCGCCACCCGCCGGCCCACGCGCAGCTCGCGTCGTTGCGCGTCCCATCGCGGCGTTGCGTTCGATGGAGACGGCGCTGGCTCGTCGCCGTGGACCAGCTTGAACTTCGAGAGCGTGATCCGCTTGCCCGTCACGGCGGTTGCGAATGAAACCCCCTTGTCGGTCAGCACGACGCAAGTCCTGTGGGGAAACGAAAGGTTGCGCCCGCGTAGAAAACGGCGGGACGCGTCTTGCGGACCGGTGACCTCGCCGGCGTGTTCCGCGTACCCTTTGCTGACCAGCCAGCGGAGATCGCTGACGGTCAATCCCCGCGCGACGAGGTCCTCCAAGGCGACGGCGAATTCCCACGGGTCGCATTGCCGATCGTCGGCATACACTCGGGCATCGGCCAGTTGGGCAATGCCCGCCTGCAACCTGGAGAGGCGGTCGGTCGTTTCGGGTTGTCGTTGGTCGGGATACGTCATTATGAAACGAGGTAAGCGGGATAATTAATATCGCGCAACTCCCCACAATAAAATCATGCGAGCAACCAACCGGCCGGCGCAGGGGCACGGAAAAACACACGTCGCCGATTGGAACGCGCCGGAGCGGAAAGAATGTCGACGTCTGAAAACGTCCACGCCGCTCCAAATCGAGCTGCCTCATCAAGGTCGATAACAAAACTTGCCAGACTTTACTCATTATGGGAAATGGGAAAAGAATGTCTATAGCCCGCGTGGGGGGATTTTGCATTTTTTTGCCCAAATCGGCGTTTTTTCCTCCACGTACCCGGCTGCGGTCAGAAATGCCCAGGATTTCCCGCCCGGGATCGTCGCTTGCCAATCCGCGGCGGCGCGGGTAAAATACAACATCGACGGCGGCCGTCCGGGTTTATTATCCGGGAACCGCGGCCGCGGTTGTCGGCGGGTCAGTCCGGGACGCGGCGCTCGACGGATGGGCAAGAGGCGCCGCTACGGCGTTCGGTCTTTCTTTTTTTGCCGAACGCGGAAAGCTGGATGGCCGAGTGCGTTATTCATTTCTTTCATCCACTCTCGTTTCTTTCCGGCTCGTATTGTCGCGCGGCGAGCCAAGGAGCCTGTCATTATGAGCATTGGACAGTGCGCAACGAGCGACGGCGGACCGACACGCGAGGTGGCGATTCCCGCGTCCGACGTCAAACCCTTGCAGCGGTTGGCCCGAGTGCGCCGCCTGCAAGGATTGTCGCGCCGCACGGTGGCGCGGCGAATGAACCTGGAAATAGAGCAAGTGCGCCAACAGGAGCAAGCGGCCGCCGACCTGACGCTCAGTACGTTGTACGCCTGGCAGAAGGCGCTGGAAGTGCCGGTTGCGGAGTTGCTGGTCGAGGCCGACGGCGCGCTGGCCTCGCCGGTGTTGGAACGATCGCAGTTGGTTCGTCTGATGAAGACGGTGCTGGCGATTCGCCAACGCTCGCGGCAAGAGTCGATCCGCCGCATGGCGGAAACGATGATCGAGCAACTGGTGGAGATCATGCCCGAGTTGGCCGAGGTCGGACCGTGGCACGCGGTGGGCCGGCGGCGGCGGCGGAACGAACTTGGCATTGCCGCCCAGCGACGACTCTCCGACGACGTGTTCGTCGACCGAGACAAATAAGCGTAAAACGGAATTTATTCCGTTTCAAAAACCGGCGTTGTTTCGGAACGGATTGAAATCCGTTCCACGACCGATTGCGTTCAAACGGACAAGGCGTGTATACTGAGCGACATAGCGGTTGTCCAAGAATAGCTTTGGAGTATTTTTGCGGCCACCCTCACTCCCTGTTCCTCTCCCGCAGGCGGGCGAGGGGAGTAGTATTTGGACAAACGCATAGTTGGCGGGTTCAGTAGCCGTTTTCTTTTATTGCACTGCATAGCCGTGCCTGCTTCGTTCCAACTGGTATTGTTGCCCGGCCTGGGGGCCGACTGGCGGCTGTTCGAGCCGCAACGGCGCGTATTTCCGCAGATAATCGTTCCCTGGTGGATTCCGCCGAGGCGAAAAGAGTCGTTGCCCGATTACGCCGCTCGAATGTCAGAGACCATTACTCCGACGCGCGACTCGCCGCTGGTGCTCGGCGGCGTGTCCTTCGGCGGGATGTTGGCCTACGAGATGGCCCGGCGCCTGAGGCCGGCCGTTGTGGTTCTGATCGCCAGTTGCCGCGCGCGGCGCGGATTGCGGCCGATATATCGCTTGGGCCGCGGGCTGCTGCCATTGATTCCGCCGATTGCCTGGAGCATCCCGAAACTATTGGCCGCGCCGGCGATGCGGTTGAGTAGCCGAATCCCCGGCGGGCAAGGGCAACTGATCGTCGAGATGTTCAAGGAAATGGACAATCGCTTCATGCACTGGATTGTCGGCGCGTTGTTGGACTGGCGTCCGACGCCGTTAAATGGAATACCCGTCCGCCAGATACACGGCCTTTGCGATCTCTTGATTCCGGCCCGACGGGTCGATGCCGACGAATACGTCCCCGGCGGCGGACACATGATCAACGTCACCCACGCCGAGAAAGTCAACGAGTTTATCGCCCAATCTGTCGTCTCTTAATTCGGACAAACGGGCCGTTGACCTTGAAGTCGCTCCAGAGAGGGGTATAATGTGATAGGTCCACGTGTGCTTGTGGTTATTAGGTGTAGTCAGGCGATCCGTTAAAGCCGTGATGAAAACGGGGACAGGCACCGCAATCAGTAGTGGTTTTCGTTGCGTAACAATACAAAGGATTGCGGAGCCAGTCCCCGTTTTCATCACGCCATGTCGGGGGTGAGGGGCAAGGGGAAATCGCGCAAGAAAGTCAAGGCGTTTTAAGGCCGCAAGCCCTCACCCTAACCCGCTCTCGGAAGGAGAGTGGACTTTCGTTTTCAAATTTGCATAAGTTCAGAAGAAGTGAAAATACTGCGTGACGCCCATGTCGTCTTTCACGGCAATCTCAATTGATCGCGGCGCGTCTGACATGATAATCACCATCGACGGACCGGCGGGAGCGGGCAAGAGCACGGTCGCCAGGGCGTTGGCGCGGCGGTTGGGCTTCCGTTTCTTGGACACCGGCGCGATGTATCGGGCCGTGGCCCTGGCCGCGCTGCGGCGGGGATACGATTGGGACCAGCCGGACGATCTGGCTCGGCTGGCCGAAGACCTCGACATTCGCATCGACGGAGACCGCGTTTTCATCGACGGCGAGGACGTGACGGAGGCGGTGCGGACCACGGAAGTGACCGCCGTGACGCGCTACGCCGCCGACAATCCGCGGGTCCGCGCGCGTTTGGTCGAATTGCAGCGCCGCCTGGCCGGCGACGACAACATTGTGGTCGAGGGGCGCGACCAGGGAACGGTGGCCTTTCCCGGCGCCGAGTGCAAGATATATTTGACTGCCGGGGCCGAGGAGCGTGCCCGACGCCGCCTCCGCGACCTGCAAGCCCAAGGAGAGCCGGTTGCGTTCGAGGAAGTGTTGTCCGCGCAGGAGCTGCGCGACCGCGAGGACGCCGCGCGGCCGGTCGGCCCTCTGCGGCAGGCCCCCGACGCCGTTTTGGTCGGCACCGATGGAATGACGCTCGACGGAGTGGTCGATCGGTTGGTATCATTAGTTGAAAAGCACAAATCCCCGCACTAGTTTCGCCCCCCGATTTCCATTCCCTCGTCCATGTCCCAGCGATCAATCCAAAGCCGCCTGTGGTACGATTTCCTTCGCTATCTGCTGCGTCTGACGGCGGTGCTGGCCTTTCGGATTCGCATTACCGGGTGGGAGGACATTCCGGCATCCGGCGGCGTGCTGTTGGTGTCCAACCACCAGAGCCATCTCGACCCGCCGATGGTCGGCATCGGCTGCCGGCGGCGTCTGAACTTTCTCGCCCGGCAGTCGCTGTTCCATTTCGCTCCGTTCCGTTGGCTGATCAAATCGCTGGACGCGATTCCGCTCGATCGGGAAGGGATCGGCATCAGCGGCATGAAGGAATCGCTCCGCCGGCTGAAGCGGGGGGAGATGTTGATGATTTTTCCCGAGGGCACCCGCTGCCGCGACGGGCGAATTGCGACGTTCATGCCTGGCTTCACCGCTTTGGCGCGACGATCGGGCGCGGCGATTTTACCGGCGGCGATCGACGGCGCGTTTGCGGCCTGGCCGCGGAGCCGCACGTTCCCCCGCCTGGGACGCCTCCGGGTCCACTACGGCGAGACGATTTCCCCCGAGGAAATCGCCGCCATGGACGAGCAAGAGTTGTTGACCGAGGTCGAGCGACGCGTGCGCGAGTGTTTCGCCCGCTGTCAATTCAACGCGCCATAATCACGATAATGTCATTTTCCACATTCTTGCCGACGCGGCCCGCGAAGCAAGCGATCTTTATTCTTGCGGCTGCCTGCGCCGTCGGTTGGACGACTTTCGCCGCGGCGGGCGGCGGACCGGAAAACGTGCTCTTGGTGGTCAATCCGAAAAGTTCCGCCTCACTGACCATCGCCAATCACTTCGTCAAACTGCGGCAAATCCCCGACGACAATCTCCTCTTTTTGCCCTGGGAGGCGGGCCGGCACACGGTCAACGTGGACGCTTTCCGCGCGCGGATACTCTTGCCGGTGATCAAAGCGATAAAGGAGCAAAAGCTTGCCGAGCAGATCGACTACATCGTCTATTCCAGCGATTTTCCCTGGGCGGTTTCGCTCGAGAGCGACGTTGCCAAGTTTGCCGAGCGGATGCGGCGCGAGTCGCCGCCGAGCGATACGAAAGGATCGGACGACAAGCCGAACGACAAGAACGACAAAAAATCGGAAGCAACGAGCATCTGGCCCAAGCAGCTCACGCCGGTCGGCTCGCTAAACGGATTGACGTATTTATGGCGGCCGGTGTTGGCGGGCGTGCCGTCCTATTTCGAACCGCACGCGAACCTTTACATGCGCCCTTTGGGGGACGAGGACGAAGCGCCCCCCTCCGTCGGATTTCGCTACGAGACGCATCGCTGCTTTCTTTCCACCATGCTCGGCGTGACGGTGGGACGCGGCAACACGGTCGAGGAGGTGATCGACTATTTGGGCCGCGCCGCCGCCGCCGACGGGAGCCGTCCGAAAGGGACGATCTACTTCGTCCAGAACGACGACATCCGCTCGAAAGTGCGTCACGGCCTGTTTCCCGCCGCGATCGAAGAATTGAAGAAACTCGGCGTGCGCGCCGAGATCGTCCGCGGCAAAGTCCCCGTAAACAAGCCGGACGTGCAGGGGGTTGTCGCGGGAACGGCCTCCTTCAATTGGAAATCGTCCGGCAGCACGATCCTGCCCGGCGCGATCTGCGAGCACTTTACCAGCTTCGGCGGCGTGATGCGGAAGGAATCCTCTCAGGCGCCGCTGAGCGAATTCCTCCGCCACGGCGCCGCCGGGGCCAGCGGCACGGTCACCGAGCCGTTCGCCATCCCGCAAAAATTTCCATCGCCCATGGTTCAAGTCCATTACGCCCGGGGCTGCACGCTGGCCGAGGCCTTCTACCAGTCGGTCG
>JAFGLH010000235.1 GCA_016928165.1 Pirellulales bacterium
CCCCTCGGCGGTGAAGGGGACAGGCACATTTTTCGCCCTTGAAAGGGCGAAAAAATGAGCCAGTCCCCGGTCCGTGAACGGTTACATAGACTTTCCCATTGCCCGGAGTATATCCATGCGGTTGATTCGCGGCTTCCGCGTTTATCTGTTGGTTGGTTATTTATCGGGTCTTGCGTTCGGCGACGACCGATTGTTGCAGTTTTCCTTGGAAGAGGGCGCCGCTGCGTATCGGACCCCCGCCGGCGAGTTGGTTCTCGATTTAGCGCCGACGTTGAAATTCATCGGCAAGGATAAGATCGTCGAACGAAGACTCGCCGGGCCGAAGGTCGAACGCTTGGGCGGAGGCCGGCTCGAACTGAGATATGAAACTACGGGGCCGGACGAGAAAGGCATCCGAATCATCCGCCGGATCACAACAAACAGTCGTCCCGGCGAGGCCGACTTCGCTGAGCAGTTCACCTTGATCCCCACGGCCGACATCAACGTCGATCTGGAAATCGAGTGGCCGTTCCGTATCCGTAAAATGTCGGGCGCCACTGCTGGCTTGTCTAGCAGTGTCGCCGAGAAATCAGCCAAAAACACTGCCGGACACGCCAGCAGCGGCGCCATCTCTCAGCACGTCGCAGCGGCCGTCCTCCCCACGTTCGACGGCCGGGCGAAATCCATGCCGTTAAGCAGTCAACCGATTCGAGGCCAGTGGCGGATGTGCAACTGGATAACCGACGTCCCCTCGGAACCGCTCGGGCTGCCGGTGGTGCAAATCGGAGAAAAGGGCTGCTGGCTGGGCGCGGTCTGCGCCGACGCCGAGTTCGCCTCGCTCTTCGAGCTGAAAATTAAAAACGAAACGCCGAGGAAAAGTAGGGTGGGTCAAGCGAAGCGCGGACCCACCAAGGATGATCTTGATTCTGGTGGGACTTCGCTGCGCTTGTCCCACCCTACAACTACGAATGAGGACGGCGACATTCGCGGGGCAGTGCGTTTCCGCTACGCGTCATCGAAAGTGCCGCTGCGGGCGGGGGAAAAAGAGGTCCGCCGCTTCGGCGTCTGGCTGGCAAAGTCGCGGGAAAAAGAGCCGTTCGGCCGCTCGATCGACGCCTATTTCCGGCTCATGTTGCCCGACGTGCCGCCGGGGCCGGAGTGGCTGCACGAAATCGCCATGGTCGGCTACGACTATCTTAGCGACGGCGGCGAGGGCTGGGAGCGGGATGTCCGCGAGTTGGCCCGGCTGCTAAAACCCGACCAACGGCGGCGCGTGGCCCTCTGCTTCCACGGTTGGTACGACACGCTCGGCGGATATAGCTTCGACGACCGGAAAAAGGAGATCAAGCCCGAGTGGATTGCCATGGCCCGGACCAGAAAAGTGCCGATGAGCGTCGAGTCGATGCGGCGCAAGCTGAAGCTGGCCCGCGACCTCGGCTTCCGCGCGCTGGTCTACTTCGCCGACGGGCTGAACCAGGACGACGGCGCGCCGTCGTATCGGGCCGAGTGGGACCTCGCGCCGCTGGGCGGCAAGCGGCTGGCCGGCTGGACCGGGCCGGACACCTGGGGCCAAACCTACGTCCGCAACCCCGCCCACCCGGAGGTCTTCCAATGGTATCAAGATTATCTCGACGCGATGATCCGGGCGTTCGGACCGGCGGTCGACGGCTTCGTCTGGGACGAGACGTTCCACGTTGAAGCGGGAACGATCGCGCTGGCGCCGCGGCCCGCGTATTGCGACCGGGCGATGCTCCGCTTGGTAAAAAATCTGACCGAGCGGATGGAAAAGCACGACCCGCAAAAGGTGTTTTTGGTGTCCGATTCGCCGCGGGCCGATCGCGTGATACCCGGCTATGCGACGGTCGCCGACGGCACCTACCAGGACAGCGGTTGCTGGATGGGGGCCTGGCCGTTCGGGCTGTTCCCCAACTGGCGGAACACGCTATGGAGTTGCAACTGGGGTTCGCTGTCCCGCTTCGAGAAGACGAAGCTGAGCGTGGAGCGATACGGCGTTCCCGTGGCGATCTCGAACGGATGGACCGACGACCGCGGCCCTTCGGAGTGGACGGCGGCCGAGCGGGAAAAAATCATGGCCCTCTTCCGCCAACGCCTCGCCCGCAAGCAGCGCGTGAAATTCATCGACAAACCATGAATAATTCGCGTCTTCCGCATGACGCGGCGCTCAATTTTTTTGCGATTGGACGGGCAAACGGGTCCGGCGGTTGCCTAAAGAGTCCAGTTATGAGTCCAGTCTTGAGATGAAAGGAGATTTTGCTGAACCCGCGTCGCTGCGGGGGCATTGACGTTTACCAACCCAACAAGGTTTCCAGCCAACTCCAAAAACTACCGGCGTTGTTTCCGCCGTTGGCGTTGCCGCCGTTGGCGCCGTTCTCGTTATTTGCGTTGTCGTCGTTTTCGTTTTCGTTGTTTCCGTCGTTGGCGTTGTCGTCGTTTTCGTTTTCGTTGTTTTCGTCGCTTCCGTTTTCGTTGTTTTCGTTTCCGCCGCTGCCGTTGTCGCCGTTTCCACCGCCGTTGTCTCCGTCGTCGGGCGGCGTGTACGGCTGGCCGGTGAACCTCGAGTGATGGACCAACTGAGTGGGATTGCCGACTCCGCCGGCCGTCTGGCCGATGTCTCGGGAAAGGAACGTGCCCAGTTGGCTGATGCCGACAAACACCACCAGCACTATGCCGGCGACGATGGCGATCAGTTCCACTTGTCCCAATCCGGTCCGATTATGTCGGCTGCGCCGATTCATGAAAGTGCCCTCGCGGATTATCCCTGACGTTTTCCCCACTTTTAGAACAATAGGTCATACAGGCGGGAAATCCAGAAATTCGCGGGAAATAATAGCGTGGAAAATACGGGAAAAGGCGACTCGCAAGAATGCGAAGCCGCACGCGGCGGCGGGGGCGGCGGTTCAACAGCCCCCCCAACAATTTGGCCCCTGACCCCTCACAGCCACAGATGGAGGCGGCCGTCGAGCATATCGGGCAGGGCCTTGGCCACGCACTGGCGGATCTGGTTCGGATGGTATCGAGTGCTGAAATGAGAGGCGATAATCAGTTCGTTTTGGAACTTCCCGCGGCGCTCCAGCAGATCGTCCAGGTGCATGTGTCCGTATTTGTGGATTTTCTCCTTGCGGTGGCGCGGCGAGACGAAGGTCAACTCCGTGATGAGCACCTCGGCCTGGTACATGGCGGGGCAGGCGTCCAGCCCTTCCGGGGAACTGTCGCCCAAGTAGGCCACGCGCGGCAGGCGGACCTCATTGGTCACTTCGACGCCGCCGAGCCGCAGATCGCGTATCCGGCGTCCTTCGAGTCCTTGATACTCGGGTTTGAGTTTCCGCCGCCGTTGCCAAACCACGAATCCCAACGAGGGAACCGTGTGGGTGGTGGCCGAGACGGTCGCCACGTGTTCGCGGGAAAGTTCGATTTCGTCTCCACCTGCGACGGGTTTTAGCTCGCAGGGCAAGCGGCCGCGGTCCACGCGGCTCAGCAGCCGCAGCACTCGCTCCATCGGCTCGACGACCGGCTGCGGCATGTAGATCGTCGGCGGCGTCATCTTCATCATCCTTCGCCGGGCAACGTAGACCGGCAGCGCGATCAGGTGGTCCATGTGGGCGTGGGAGACAAACCAAGTCGGCGTGCCCATGAAAGACCACGGCTGCGCCCCGAAATCGAAGCCGATCTTCATTTCCGGTATCCGCCAATACGTCTGCACCGCGGCCCGCGAGTAACCCTCGATCGTGAGGTCCTTGTGGACGAGCGTTTTGACGGGGAGGTTTTTGATCATAAGGACCGGGATTTCGGGGCGTCGGGGAATCGGGGGATCGGGAAATCGGCGGCGCGTAATCCGAATTCCTCGTTTCTCGCTCCACGCCCCTTACCCTTCGCTCTTCGCATATTCATACTCGTCCACGTTCGACAAATCCAGTGGCGCGTCGGCGTCGAGATTCGGCACGAGCCAAATTTCGCCGAAGAGCGCATTCTGATCGACCCGAATTCGGCTATGGCGGACAAGCTCCAGTATGGCCAGGAAAATTCCAATCAACGTCGATTTGTGCATATTAGTTTGGAACAGATCGCGGAACCGCATCCGTCCCGCCTCCTGCAATCGCGCGTGGATGCGAACCATGAACGCGTGGATCGGCGTGTCGTCATAAATGATGTTCGATGGCCGGGCGGCCTCGGTCTCGCGCATGATCCGACCGAACGCGCTGATCAGGTCCCAAAGCTCCACCTCCTGTATCGGCTCCTCGGCCGGATCGCGCCGGTGGGCGGGCAGATCGCTTTCCAACCGCGGAAAGCGTTCCTGCCAGCGGCGGCCCCGCTCCTCCAACATGCTCGCCGCGTCGCGATACTTCTTGTACTCCAACAAGCGGCGGACGAGTTCCTTTCGGGGGTCCTCCACCTCGCCCTCCACCTCGTCGCTCCGCGGCAGGACTTGCTGCGACTTGATCTCGATCAGCGTGCTTGCCACGGCCAGGAAATCGCCCACCGCGCCTATGTCCAACTGCTCCAAAACGGTCAAATATTCGAGATACTGCTCCGTAATCTCCGCGATGGGGATATCGGCGATCTCCACCTCGTGCTTGCGCACCAGATAAAGCAGCAGGTCCAGGGGACCGCGAAACACGTTTAGGTCCACGCGGAAATCGGTCACGGGCAGGGAAAATTGGTTGTTCTGGGTGTGTTGGGTTGTTTTTTCGCTAGCCGAGGTCGAAATGGTGCGAAACATACTAGTTTACAGCGGCGGGACTCCGATGGGGAGTGCCGGGCGATAGAATCCCCTTAAACCGAAAATGCCGCCCGGCCCATATTATCCCTTTCGACTACCAACGGAACCTAACTTGAAGTTAGCCAAACGCTGGCTGGGGCGGCAGTTTCACTGTCGCCGCAAAATTATGTCGTACGAAGCGCGATCAAGGGATGTAAGGGATGTAATAGAGGGTTGCCCTCGTTCCCGCTTCGGGCTACTGTTATACGATCCATTTATTTACATGGAATGATTTTAAGCAGTCCGCCTGCCAACGGGGGGGATAACGGTGTCGAACGAACAGCTTTGGGCCCCGTGGCGTTTGGAGTACATCACAGGTGGAGGCGCCTCCCCGGCGTCGTGCGATCCGGAAAAACTCCTTCCGGGCGCCGATCCGGAGTGTTTTTTGTGTCAGGCCCATGCCGTGGACGACGATCGACGGCTAGGCGTCGTCCATCGCGGCAGACACTCAATAACCCTGCTGAATCGTTATCCGTACAACAACGGCCACTTGCTGATCGCTCCCCGCCGGCATTTGGCGCGACTCGACGAGCTTGGCGCCGAGATCGAGGCTGAACTGTTTCGGCAAATCACTCTAATGACGGGTCTGTTGGAAAAGATCCTCAATCCCCAAGGATTCAACATCGGGGTGAACCTCGGCCGCGCGGCCGGGGCGGGCCTGCCAGGTCATCTACACTGGCACGTCGTCCCCCGCTGGATCGGAGACACGAACTTCATGCCCACAATCGCCGGAGTGCATACCATTCCCCAATCGCTTGACGCGCTCTGGGAATTGTTGAGAGAGGAGTTGAAGAAGGGGGAGCAACAGATCCATCCCCCTCAGTGAGAGGGGCGAATTCACCTCAACATTCGGCCATCCAACGGCGCGACGTGCCGGGCCATGATGTGGCCGACTCGCTGCTCGGGCATGTAGCCGCGCGTGCCGGTGACGCCCACCTCTCGGCCGATGTAATCGTGCAGGTTCACTCCCGGGGCGGGCGTGACGTAGCAAACCACTTCCTCCCCATCGTCCATCAGCGCGTATCGCGGCGCGCCTAGCTTGGGCGAGACTACCCGCATCAATCGGCCCCGGCCGTCGAAACGATCGTCGGTCAGGGCCGGCGCCGACGATTCCTCCGCGTCGCTCGGCCGCAGCCTCGACCACATGCGGCTGTCGCGGTCGGTCCGTTCGCGCATCGCCAACACATCCGCCTGACGCTGTTTTATGTCCTCGAAGCGAACGATCCGTTTGGCCAACAGCCGGGCGCGGCCCCGCTCGACCGCCGTTTGGGCATGGTCCAACAACACGTTCGTCCGCTCCTTCAACTCGAAGAAGCTCCACACGGTTGGTTCCTCGATCACCATTATTGAAAGCTCCAATTCGATGCTTTCCAACTCCCGCTTGAACTCCTCGGGCGTGAGCGCCCGCAGTTGGGCCGACTTGGTTTGCAGCGATTCCCGCGACGGCGGCGGAAAATCGGACTCCCTCATCCGCCGATCCTCGGACGCGCCGCCGGCCGGCTCATCGGTCGAGTCGCGTCGGGCAAGGCCGTCGTGGGGATACTCCGCGTCGAGGTACTTGCCCGAAATCCAGCGGAATTCGCCCGACGGCGGGGCGATCTTGTACCAGATGTCCCCTTCGCGCGGGGCCTCGACGATCTCGACCAGTTCACCCTTGTGCAGGCGCACTTGGATCACGTCGCGCACGTTGCTGAAGCGGCTGCCGACCCGGGCCGAAACCCCCTCGTCGGATACTACGGCCAAATTGCCTTCGGTCGGTTGCAGGAAGCGGCCGGATACCCAAGTAAAGCTCCCTTCCACCGGACGAACGGCGCACCAACCGCCGGGGTCGTGGCGATAGACCTCGACCGCCTGCCCGCGGCGGAGTTTGTCGGTCGGATAGTAGTTATGGCCCGGCCCGCTGCGGACGTAAACGTCGTCGGCCGTCACGTAGGCCTTGTACGGAAATCCTTGGTCGCCGCCGGCGGGGTACGCCAACAGCGCGTGTGAACACAAAAATGCGGCGACGATAGTATGCATTTGCGGCGCCTCCCGGGCCGGAATTAGCTTCGAGACAAGGTTTCGACGAGATTCACAAAAAGATAAACCGCGTACTTGTAGCGAATTGCAGCGAGTGATTCAAGGCCAATTGGCCGGGTAGGTGTTTCAACCTGGGCCGCCAACGGGGGGTACGGCGGCGCGATCGCTTTTTTCCAAAAGCTAAACTTGCAAGGGAATACCGCCTTGATCGAATCGACGACGCACGCGACCGACTACGCCCGACTAACGCCGCCGGCGGCGCGGATAGTGCTCTGCGCAATAGCAATAGCATCGCTGCTCGGCGCGTTTCTTACCCTCACGCCCTTGCAAAGCGATAATCTGAATCCGAAAAGAAAAGCGGAATCCGACGTCTCGCTATACGCCGCCGAAGCGGAGCGGATCCGCAACGGAGAGGATTACTATTCGGCCGCCGCCGCCGAGTTGACCAAACGCGGCTATCCGACGCGAAGCGTCTTCAACTGGCGGACGCCGCTGCCGACGTGGCTGGTGGGAAAAATGCCCGCGTTCGAGTGGGGGAAAGCCCTCCTTTGCGGGATGGCGGTTGTTCTGATGCTGATGGCCTTCGAGGCGCTTTCCCGCGAGGAACGATCGCTGAAACCATTGGCTTGTGCGTTGCTGTTGAGCGGCCCGCTGTTGCCGGTGTTTTTGGACAATCTGTTCGTCATGCCGGTTCTTTGGGCGGGTGTGCTGATCGCCATGTCGATCTGCGCCTACGGGCTGCATCGCCCTTGGCTGGGCGTGGCGTTGGGGCTGGCGTCGCTCGCTTGCCGCGAGTTGGCGTTGCCGTATTGCCTGTTGGCCGCCGCGATTGCCTGGCGGTGTAAAAAACGCGGTGAACTGGCCGGCTGGCTGATCGGCATCGCGGTCTGGAGCGCCCTGTTCGCGCTGCATTGGTGGCGCGTCGGCGGACTGATTCCGCCCGACGCGCGCAGCCATCCCCACGGCTGGCTCCAATTCGGCGGCGCGGGATTCGTCGTCTCCACCGCGCAGATGAACGCCTACCTGCTGTTGTTGCCGCAGTGGATCACGGCCCTCTATCTAGCGGCGGCGTTGGTCGGGCTGGCCGGCTGGAGCAGCCCGCTGGGCATACGAGTGGGACTCTGCGTATGTCTCTATCTCGCGGCCTTCGCCGCGGTCGGGCAGAGTTTCAACCAGTACTGGGGCGCGTTGATCGCCCCGCTGTTGTGTTTCGGCCTGGTCCGACTGCCCGCGTCGATCCGCGACCTATGGCGCGCGGCGTCGTTTCTTCCCTCGCCCGCGTGCGAGGGCCGTGCCGGAAGTTAATTCTGAAAACCTTCCCTCGCTCGCTTGCGGGAGAGAATATGGAGTGAGGGCTTTGTGAAAGTTCATGGATGAGAAAAGCAGTATTTCGCCCCAGGCCCTCAACCCTAACCCACCTTTCTCGCCAGTCGAACCCCAAAATTAAAACTTGACGCAGCACTAGCTGGACTTTTGCAAATATGGAAATGACAGTTTCCTCTCTATCCGGGAAAGGGAACGAATATGCAAAAGTCCAGCTCTAAAAGGATTGGCTTCAATTCCCGTATGCCCGGCCGCTGGGGCCTTCCAACTTTGCCCAGAATGGGTGCTGGCGTTCGCCGCGGGTGCGGACGTCGTCCAACATCACTTGCAGATCGGGACGGATCATCTGATCGATGGAATTGAACCGCCGCCCGTTGACCGTAATAATCGAACGACGGTCGAAATCGACCATCTCCGGCGAGAGCCAGACGGTTACTTGCCGCGCGCCGGCGCGGACGTTGATGCCGTTGGCCTTGTTGATCGTGCCTTGGATTTGCACGGGCTGCGCGCCCCCCTTCGGCGGCCAGTTTACCGGATCGACCTCGCTTCGCGGCGGCAGTCCGCGGACCTCGACCCACCAGAAAAAATTGTCCCAAGCCCGCATCGACGCGCAGGCGAACTCGCGGGGGAAGAAATCGCGGCGATAGCGGGCCATCCAGTCGAAGAGCCGCAGAATCTCGTCGGAAAAGTGTTCTTCGCCCCGGCCGCGAAACTCGACCACCGTCGTGTCGAAGCCGCGGCGGAGATAGCGGTCCAGATCGACGGCGTTGTCGACCAGCTTGTTGCCGTCCAGCTCGCCGTCGATCACGTAGAAGGGGACGTAGCGGGCGTTCTCCCAGTACAGGTTGCAGAATTTCGCCGAGCGGGCGCAGATCGGGACCACGCCCGCCCAAAGATCGGGATGGGCCAGGCCGATGTCCCAAGCTGCGTCGCCGCCGATCGAGTGGCCCGAGAGAAATACCCGGTCCGTGTCGATGGAAAACCGCCGGCAGGCGTCGCGGAGCGAGTTGAGCACGGCCGTGTGTTCGCGGGCGGAATAGCCGTATTTTTGCTGGTGTTCGACGATCCACGCCGGCGCGATGACGATATATCCGTGTCGGGTGGCCTGGCCCAGGCGGAAGCCGCCGGCGGCGGCCCACTCGCCCGCCCACCAGTCGATCTGCCCCTCGGGCGAGCCGGCGGCGCCGTTGAGGGTCACGATCGTCGGGTAGCGACGATAGGGATCGTACTCCGGCGGCAACTGCGCGTAATACTTCACCGGCTGCTCGGCGGTCAGGCCCGGGGCCTCCAATTCGTAAAATCCCGGCCGCTGGGGATTGTACTCGGGCAGGGGGACCGGCGGCTTCATGTGGGCGAGCAGGCGGGCGACGATTTCCGCTTTGCCCGCCGGTTGCTGATTTATGTAGCCGAATATCCGTTCCCGCTCCGGGGCGGAAGTCTCGCTAATGTAATCGCGGATCCAGTTGCGGACCTTGAAGGCGGAGATCGCATCGGCTAATTTTTCCGTTGCTCCGTCGGCCCCCATCAACCAGCCGCTAATGGCCAGGGCGACTTTTTCCTTGTCGGGCATCTTCGCATCGTCGGCGTTCTGCATGAACGCCGCCATCCGGTCCAGCGTGACGGCGCTTAGCTCGTCGGCCATTTCTTCGAGGATCGGTTGCAGGTTTTCCTTCGCCACGGTGTCTTTCATCCGCGCCGTCAGCGCCTTCAACTGTTTGACGATCTCCTCGTAACGCGCGAGGATTTTCTCGTGGTCCGCGATCATCTCCCGGACGCTCTGAAGAACGTCGCCGCCGACCCCCTCCGAGGGAAACTTGTTCAGCAGCGCCCAGGCGAAGCGATACTGTCCGGCGTCGCGGCGGAGACGAAGTTCGTTCGCCAGCCGCCGGGCCGAAAGCTGTTTGATTGCCCGTTGCGACGGGGCCAACTCCTCTTTCAAGTCTTTCCGATCGGGAAACGCCTTGAGCAGGTCGTCTATCGCCCGCTGGGCCTCCTCGTAAAGCTCGCACTGGATGTAGAAGCGGGCGATCTTCTTGTGGTGCTCCACGTTTTTCGGATCGATCTGTTTCAGGAGAATTTGGTGCAGCGTATCGCGGGGGATGTTGCTCGTGGCGATGCGCATGTCCCAGAGGTGCGTGGTGCTTTCGACCTTCGTCCAACCGGGGGTCAACTCGGTGATCGCCTGAATCACGTTCACCACGCCTTTTTTCGTGCGGATGGAAAATATCCGCCGCCCGTATTCGTCGAACGGCTCCACCTTCATCGGCCGGCCGACGCTGCTGACCGGATTGCCGCTGCGGCGCACCTGTTGGCGAACGTTGAACTTCTCCTGAAGTTGCCGGTCCGCATCCTGGGCGACCTCGCGGACCAGGCGGACGGAGACGAAAGTCCGACGAAGATCGTCGTCCAGCAGGAGGATGTTTTGGATCGGCGCGTTGCTTTCCGGGCGGATCGGCTTGGGCGCTTCGGCCAGCCCGGCGACCCGGCCCACTTTACCCCGCAGCGCGCGGCCGTCCTTGAGAATGATTTCCGCGGCCGGAGACTCGCCGGTCGACGCGACGCTGCAAGTCAACGCGATTCCCAACCAAAGCAATGGGAGTTTTCGACCGACCGTTTCCATGAGCGTTCCCCCTCCAATCCGATTCTCAACAATCCTACCACATTGTCGTCGATTGCGGGGTGAAGTCAAGTTGGAGGCTGGAGGCTTTAGGCGGGAGGTCGGAGGCGGCGGAGTGACGTCGGCGTTTCGCCTGTGTATTCACCTACATCAAACCCAAGGCGCTCCGCCTAAAGCCTTCGGCCACCCGACTATTCCGAAAACCGCCGCGCCACCAAGGAAATGTTCTGTCCGCCGAAGCCGAAACTGTTGCTCAACACCACGTCGCAGCGGTGTTCGCGGGCAACGTTGGCAACGTAGTCCAGGTCGCAATCGGGATCGGGATTCTCGTAATTGGTCGTGGGCGGAACCTTGTTGTCGCGAATCGCCAGCAGGCAAATTATCATCTCGGTGGCCCCGGCCGCGGCGATCAGGTGGCCGGTCATGCTCTTCGTGCTCGAGACGGGAATCTTGTATGCCCTGTCGCCGAACACCTGCTTGATGGCCAGCGTTTCCACTTTGTCGTTGACCGCCGTGCTGGTGCCGTGGGCGTTGATGTAATCTATGTCCTCGGGCGTCAGTCCGGCATCCTCGATAGCCAGCTTCATGCAGGCGATCGCGCCGCGGCCCTCGGGGTGGGTGTCTGTGATGCGAAAGGCGTCGGCCGTCGAACCGTAGCCGACGATCTCGCCGTGGATTTTCGCGCCCCTGGCTAGGGCGCTTTCCAAGTCTTCGAGGATCAACATGCTTGAGCCTTCGCCGAGCACGAATCCGTCCCGCTCGCGGTCGAAGGGACGAGAGGCTTTTGTAGGCTCGTCGTTGCGGGTGCTGATGGCCGTCAGCAGATTGAAGCCGGTGATGCCAAAGGGATGGATCATCGTGTGAGCGCCGCCGGAGAGCATCAGGTCGGCCTCGCCGCGGCGGATCATTTCCACCGCCTCGCCGATCGCCTGGCTGCTGGCCGCGCAGGCCGTGAGGCAATTCATGTTCGGTCCCTGGGCGTTGAACAAAGAGGCCAGATGTCCGGCCGGCATGTTCGGCTCTTGTTCCAACTCGGCGATCGGGTGGAGCGTTTCCAAACCCTTGCGGATGAACTTGGTGGTATCGACGCGGCCTTCGCCGCCGTCCATGGCCGCCACCATCATCTCGGTGAAGCGGTTGAAGTCCTGTTGACCTTCGCCACAGCCGGTATAGACGCCGAAGCGGGTGGGGTCGATTTTTTCCAGGTCGATGCCCGAGTCGGCCACGGCCTGTTTGGCGGCCCCGACGGCGAAGCGGGTGTGCCGGCCCTGGTATTTCCAATCTTCCGGATTTTCGCCCGCCTGGGAGATGTCCCAATCGCGGACTTCCGCGGCGATTTTAGTGGGGAATCCGTCGGCGTCGAAGATGGTGATGCGTCCCACGCCCGATTTTCCGGCCAGCAGGTTTCGCCACGTGGTCTCCACGTCGGCCCCGAGCGGCGTGACGCACCCGATCCCGGTAACCACGACTCGTCGTCTCATGCGATTGCTCTCATTTCTTCTCGATCAGGAACAAGAACTCACGGTTTGGTTGTTCCGTGTCCTTGATCCACTCGTTTGTCCACTTCATGTCCGCCATGACATTTTTGTAACCGTTCACGGACCGGGGACTGGCTCATTTTTTCGCCCTTTCAAGGGCGAAAAATGTGCCTGTCCCCTTCACCGCCGAG
>JAFGLH010000236.1 GCA_016928165.1 Pirellulales bacterium
CCCCTCGGCGGTGAAGGGGACAGGCACATTTTTCGCCCTTGAAAGGGCGAAAAAATGAGCCAGTCCCCGGTCCGTGAACGGTTACAATTGTGCGGTCTTGGTGTGAACGGCCACTATTTCCTGTCGCCATAAGGATTTTTTGCCGCCGACTGGACGGATGAGGCAAATTATGATATATCATGGCTTGATATTTTTTGGCGCTCGTGCCAGACGTTATGCCTTAAATATCATTTATTTATGATACCATACAGTCATTACCGCGTTTGACGCGGCAGGTTTATGATATGGCAAACATTCACTTCAATACCACCGATGCTGGAGGGGGCGTTTCCACCACCGGCAAAGAAACTCTTTCGATGAGGGTGTATTCCGCCTTGCACGACGAAATAATCGCCGGAGACATGCCGCCAGGGACGAGGCTGGTCCGTCGCGCGTTGAGCAAACGGCTCGGCGTCAGCCCAATTCCCGTCGCCGAGGCACTGTTGCGCCTCGAAATAGACGGGTTGGTGGAAAGCCGTCCGTTGTACGGCTCGCGTGTGCGCCAATTGACCGTCGAAGAGGCGCGCGAAGACGCCGTGCTGCGCGAAGCGATCGAATGTCAATCGGCGCGGGCGTGCGCCGAGAACGCCTCGAAATCGCAGTTCGCCGAATTGGCGTCCGAGGCGCGGCAAGTAGACCGCTTGATGAGCCAAGGCGACCCGCGCTCGAAAATCGGGATGAAAGCGCATCTCGATTTCCATCTTTCAATCGCCAGATGCGGCGGATTCAAGCGGTTGTCGCAAGAATTGGAGCGGGTGTGGTTTCGCCGCGCGATGCGGTTGAATTGGGTCAAGGCGACCTATTGCCGGCCCGTGCCCGAGCGGTGGCATGAACAGTTGGTCGAGGCGATTCGCTCCGGCGACGCGGACGCCGCCGAGCGGGCGATGCGCGATCACGTTCGATACGGCCGCGAGGAAGACGCCGTCGCGTTGGAATACGTGTCGCGAGAAAGAGCGTCAGATGAATAATCCAAGCGCCGGCGGCAATCGCGCGACAAATGTCCGCTATCGGGTCGTCTCGATGGCGGTCTTGTTGGCGATGATCACCTACATGGACCGATCCTGCATATCCGTCCTGGCGAAGGACATCATGCGCGATCTCTCGCTAACCAAGCTGCAAATGGGCTACGTGTTCACCGCCTTTGCCGCGGCGTATGCACTCTTTGAAATTCCCACCGCGTGGTGGGCCGATCGGGCCGGCGCGAGAAACGTCTTGACGCGGATCGTGACCTGGTGGTCGATTTTCACCATCGCCACGGCCGTCGCCTTCAATCTGGCTTATCTGCTGATCGTCCGATTTCTCTTCGGGGCGGGCGAAGCCGGCGCTTGGCCCTCGGTCGCCAGGGTATTTTCGCGCTGGGCCTCGAAACGCGAACGCGGCACGGTGCAGGGCATCTTCTTCGCCGGCGCGCATTTCGCCGGCGGGACAACCCCTCTGTTGATTATTCTGTTGAGCGCGTGGTTTGGCTGGAGGACGATTTTCGTCCTGTTTGGAATGCTCGGCTTCATTTGGGCCATCGTCTGGTTCCGCTGGTTCCGCGACGATCCGGCCGAGCACTCGTCGGTTAGTCGATCCGAACTGGAATACATTGAAAAAGACCGGCCCCGCGAAGAAGGACATAGCGTTGGTTGGGAATACTGGCGCCGCCTGGCCGCCCGCCGCAACACCTGGGCCTTGTGCCTGATGTATTTTCCCAACAGCTTCGCCTTCTATTTCTGCATCACCTGGCTGCCGACGTATTTGGAAGAGCGTTTTGGTTTCGTCGGTTGGAAGATGGCCTTGTTCGCCGGGTTGCCGTTGTTCCTGAGCGTCGTCAGCGACATGCTCGGCGGAGTGGTCACGGACTGGGCTTATTTACGCTTCGGGCCGCGGATCGGACGATGCGGCGTCGGCGCGGCGGTCTATCTGCTGGCCGGAGCGGCCATGGTCTTCGCCGCTTTCTCAAACCAGTCGATGCTTTCGGCCGTCGCCCTGTCGCTGGGAGCGGCGACGAGCATGTTCGCCCTGGGCGCCTCATGGGGCGCCTGTCTGGACATCGGCGGAAAAAATTCCGGCGTCGTCAGCGCAACGATGAACACCTCCGGCCAGATCGGGAGCATTATATGCCCGATCGTCGTCCCGTTGGTCATGAAAGCATTCGACGATTGGGCCGCTCCGTTGTATTTGATCGGCGTGCTGTTTTTCGCCGGTGCGATATTTTGGGCCTTCATTGATCCGCGAAAACCGATTTTCGAGTAATTCAATCGACTTTCTTTTCTCCGATCGGGAACGATCTCCATGAATTCCAGCGATCGAGTGAAAACCGCCTTGCGGCGCGGCCGTCCCGACCGCGTGCCGGTCATGGAGTTCGTCGTCGACGAAAAGGTCGCCCGGGCGGCCTTGCCCGACTGCCGCGACGTGGCCGATTGCATGGACAGGCTCGATATGGATTGCGTTGGGTGCGGGGCGTATTTCGCCAAGGTGGCGGACAATGCCGACGGTTCGTTCACCGACGAATGGGGCGTCGCCTACAAGTCGGGCACGGAGGCCGTATCGCACCCGATCCGCGGGCCGATCAAAACGCTGGCCGACGCTCGGGCGTTCACCCCCCCCGATCCCGACGCCCCGCACCGACTCGGCAAATTGCCCGAGCTGGTCGAGCGCTACGCCGGCCGACGCGCGATCATCTTCCACCATCGGGCCGCCTTCATGTGGTCGGCCTATCTGATGGGGATCGACCGCATGTTGATGAACTTCCTCGCCGAGCCGGAGTTGGTTGAAATCGTCATGGACAAGGTGCTTCGGTGCAACATGGCGGTCGTCCGCCGGGCGATCCGCGCCGGGGCCGAGGTGATCGTACTCGGCGACGACTACGCCAGCAACATCGGCCCGATGATGAGTCCCGCCGTCTTCGACTTTTTTCTCCTCCCTCGGCTGAAGCGGATGATCGACATGATTCACGAAGAGGGGGCCTTGTGCATAAAGCATTCCGACGGAAACCTCTATTCGCTGCTCGATCGGATCGTCGCCGCCGGCGCCGACGGACTGAATCCCATCGAGCCGATGGCCGGAATGGATCTGAAAAAAACCAAGGCGCTTGTCGGCGACCGCATCTGCCTGATCGGCAACATCGACTGCGGACAACTGCTCCCTTTCGGCGTGCCCGAAGAGGTCCGCCAGGCCGTCCGCCAAGCGATTGCCGACGCGGCCGGCGACGGCGGATTCATCCTCAGTTCATCGAACAGCATCCATTCCTCCTGCCGGGCCGAAAATTTCGTGGCGATGATCCGAGCCTGTCGGGAATTCGGCGAATATCCTATCCACCTCTAACGAATCCGCAAGATTTCGCAACGCACGAGAAAACATGGGACAAACCAAGCATAAACTCCGCGACGGCCGACCCGCCCTCGGCGGCTGGATAATGATCGGGCACCCGGCCGTCGCCGAAATCATGGCCGGCGAGGGATTCGATTGGATCGGCGTCGACCTCGAACACACCTCTATCGGCATCGGCGACTTTTCTCGAATGGCGGCGGCCGTTAAAGGGACCGGCTGCGATCTGCTCGCCCGGCTGCATTCCTGCGATCCGGTGCAGGCGAAGCTGGTTCTCGACGCCGGCGCCGACGGAGTAATCGTCCCCGCGGTCGATTCGGTCGAGCTGGCCTCTCGGGCGGCGGCGATGTGCCGCTTTCCGCCCCGCGGCGTTCGCGGCGCGGCGCTCAGCCGGGCGACGGACTACGGACGGAACTTCGCCGATTACTTCGCACGGCACAACGACGACGTGCTGATCGTCGTCATGCTCGAACACGTCGAGGCGGTAGAACGCCGCGACGCGATTCTCTCGACGCCGGGCATCGACGCCGCGCTCGTCGGCCCCTACGACCTCTCCGCCTCGATGGGCCTGGCCGGGCAACTCGATCACCCCCAAGTCCGCGCCGCGCAGAAAAATATCCTTGACTCCTGCATCGCACACGGCGTAGCGCCCGGCATCCACGTCGTGCCCGTCGAGGGGGACGAACTCCGCCAACGCCTCGACGAGGGGTTCCGCTTCATCGGCTGCGGGATCGACACGCTTTTCATCATGCACGGCTGCCGGACGATGTTGAAGGTCCCCGCTCAGAACGTGTTTTGAAATTGAAAAAATTAGTTTCCTCTCCCTTTGGGAGAGGGTTAGGGTGAGGGCCGATCGGCTGAAAAACATCGGAAGTTGACGATGCAATCCAAGCAGCCCTCACCC
>JAFGLH010000237.1 GCA_016928165.1 Pirellulales bacterium
GTCCCCCTCGGCGGTGAAGGGGACAGGCACATTTTTCGCCCTTGAAAGGGCGAAAAACGAGCCAGTCCCCGGCCCGTGAACGGTTACAACGTGTGTCCGACGATGTGGCGTTGGATTTGGGTGAAAGCGACAAGATAGCAGACATCGAAATTCTTGATGCTTCCACGCATCTCGACTTAGCCAAAGTATTGCCGGTCGAGCGTTCGATCTTGGCGCAACAAGGAAATCCAATGAGCTACTCTTTTCTCGAATTAGCACATGATGTTCTAATACAATCGTCCATTCCGCTTACGCATCAGGAAATCTGGCAAGCCGGAGAAGACGGCGGGCTTGTTGGAAAAATCAATACTGCCGGCAAGACACCCTGGCGAAGCCTTGGGGCGCGTCTTTACGTTGATGTCCGCGACAACATTGATTCGCTATTTATTAAGATCGGTAGTCGTCCCGCACGTTTTTTTCTGAAGGAGCGTGAAGCCGAACTTCCAAAGGACGCGGTCAAGAGGATCGAAAAAGAAGAGATCAAAAAGGAGACGGAAAAAACGGCCTTTTGTGAAAGAGACCTTCATCCATTGCTGACATACTTCGCGTATGCGAATCCCGCCTTTAATCGCGGCAGGTCAATATACACCAAAACCGTTTATCACGAAAAATCAAGCAAATCCGGATACAACGAGTGGATACACCCGGATATGGTTGGATTTTATCTTCCTCTCGAAGACTGGCATCCCAACGTACTCGAATTAAACAAAGTATCAGACAATAATTCGCTAAGGCTCTTTTCTTTTGAGCTTAAAAAGTCGCTTTCTAAAAGAAACTATAGAGAATCTTTTTTCCAAACGGTGTCGAATTCGTCCTGGGCACACGAGGGTTACCTGGTTGCCGTCGATATCTTGCAGGATGACGATTTTATCTCAGAAATCGAGCGGCTTTCATTGTCTTTTGGCATAGGCGTCATACAGCTTGATCCAAGCGACATTGATAGCTCTACGGTGTTGTATCCTGCTCGCGTTAAACCGTATCTTGATTGGGATACAATCCATAAGCTGTGTGAACAAAACACTGACTTCGAAAAGTTTCTTCAAGATGTGAAAATTGATTTCGAGTCGAGGCGCATTCATAAATCGGAATACGATGAGATTGTTATAGACATCGATGACTACATCGCTAACAATATTCGGATATGAAGAAGAGTATTACAAAAACGAGCGATACAAGCAATGTTTCGCCTTCCAGGCGCAACGAGTATACAGCCCATATCGAGCGTGACGGCAAATGGTTTATAGCCTGCTGTCCCGAAGTGCTCGGCGCGAACGGACAAGGAAAAACAAAGGGCGCTTGTTTGAAGAGTCTAGACAAAGCCGTTCAACTTATCCGAGAAGATCAATAAGCCAAATAACCGTACATTGACCGCACCATGACTAGAGTAATTATCCTTGTGTTGTTCGCGTTCTGTATAACTCCCGCGCTTGCCGATGACGCTCCTAAAGCCGAAACGTCGGCCGAAGAAGCCAAAGAAGGATTCGTCAGCCTCTTCGACGGCAAGACGTTTGACGGATGGCGGGGAGCCGTGAAAAAATACAAGATCGAAGACGGGGCCATGGTCTGCAAGCCGGGCGGAGACGTCTTCACGAAGAATAAATACGCCGACTTCATCTTGCGTTTCGAGTTCAAGTTGCCGCCGGGGGGGAACAACGGCGTCGCAATCCGCTGCCCGCTCGAAGGCACCCCCGCCTACGCCGGAGTTGAAATCCAAATCCTCGACGACGGACACCCGATGTACAAAGACATCGAGCCGTATCAAATGCACGGCTCGATCTACGGCGTCGTGCCGGCCAAGCGCGGGGCGCTGAAGCCCGTCGGACAGTGGAACGAGGAGGAAATCGTCGCCGACGGCAGCCGCATCAAGGTGACGCTGAACGGGAAGGTGATCGTCGACGCCGACATCGGCAAGATCGAGAAGACGCTCGACGGCCGCCCTCATCCCGGCTTGCACAACGCATCGGGCCATATCGGCTGGATCGGCCACGGCGACCCGGTGGCGTTCCGCAACGTGCGGATCAAGGAACTAGGGGCGAGGGACGAGGGGCGAGAGGCGGGGGATTAGGGATTGAAAACGCCCCGCGACTGCGTTCGCGGGAGTGACGCAAGCGCCACGCCGAAACACATGACGAACAAGCCATTAATCCCTCGCCCCTCGCCCTTTGCCCCACGCCCCTCGCAGGTCATCGCCTGGGCGATGTACGATTGGGCCAACAGCGCGTACTCGACGCTGTTGATCACAGTCGTGTTCCATTATTTTCCGACGCTCGTCTTCCCAAGGGCCGATTCGTCCGACAAGTTGGGAGAAGCGGTATATGCCTTCGGAATCGGCGGGGCCATGTTTCTGGCCGCGGTCCTTTCGCCCATCGTCGGAGCAGTCGCCGACGCCAACCGCAGCAAACACCGTTGGCTGGCCGGCACGGCCCTCTGCGGAGCGGCCGCCACGGTTGCCATGGCCCTGATGCCACTCGACCACGCCTGGCTCATCGTCACGATGTTCGTGCTGATGGGCGTGTGCTTCGAGCTGTCCCTGGTCCCATACAACGGATTGTTGTTGGAAATAACCGACGAGCGTTCGATCAATCTGGTTTCCGCGTTGGGATACGCGCTCGGCTACGCCGGCGGATCGGTGCCTTTGGTCGCGGCCTGGCTGATCTTCAAATACGGTCGGCAAATCGGACTGGCCAATCAAACGGATCAATACACCGTATGTATAGTGATGCTGGGACTTTGGTGGGGAATTTTCAGCCTGCCGAGCATCTTGATTCTCCGCGATCGGGGGCGGAGGCCGGAAAAATGCGCGCCGCTGCCGCGAGCCGCTCGGAACGCGGTCGGAGAGGTCCGTAATACGATTATCAACATTCGGCGTTTTCCCATACTGGCGTTGTTTCTCCTGGCGTTTTTGTTCTACAACGACGGCATGCAGACCGTGCTGACCCAGGCCAACGCATTGGCGGTGGATGAATTTCATTTTTCCATATACGACCTGTTTCTGCTCGTATTGATGATCCAGTTGATCGCCTTGCCGGGGGCGCTGCTGGTCGGCAAACTGTCCGACTTGATGGGCCAAAAACCCGTCCTGCTGGCGTGTTTGGCCGTGTGGTCCGCTCTATTGGTGGCCGCCGCCGTGGTGAACGACAAGACCTCGTTCTGGATCATGGGCGTCGTGCTGGCGCTGGTCATGGGCGGCACACAATCGGTCAGCCGAGCCATGATGGGCATGATGACCCCTGAACGCCACGCCGCCGAGTTTTTCGGTTTCTTCAATCTTTCGGGCAAGGCCGCCAGCGTGCTTGGGCCGGTGCAGTTCGGCTTGATTATCTACCTTTCAGACAACGCCCGTTGGGCCGCCGTCAGTTTGCTGATCTTTTTTATCGTCGGCATTGTGTTGATGGCGCGAATCGACGTCGTCGAAGGGCGAAGGCAGGCGGCGAAGAGGGGAGAGGGAAGAGAGGAGAGGGGAGAGGGTTGATAGACGCTTGCGGTTTTGCAATCACACTGCGTTGGGGCGGCAGTAAAACCTCCGCCCCAACGGATGATAAACCGCCACCCCAACATGCGACAGGTTGACAACCCGTCCTACGTTCCCCGTTCGGCGCCGAACCATTCTATCTGCCGGCGCGGACAAAACGCATAACCGCGGGCCTCGCAATACGGCTCCAGCCAAACGGCCTTCTCGGCCAATTCGTCCGCCTCGACTCCTTGCGGCATGAGCATCACTTGGGAACGCTCGATTTCGGGGAACTCCGCCAGATATGCTTCGATCTCGCGGAAGTCGTCGGCGCGATCGACGACGAACTTCAGTTGACAATCGTACTCTGCCAGCAGGCGGCGAATAACCTCCGGGGCGTGTCGGTTGAGCGTGTGTCGCCACGCCCAACGCGGATCGAGTTCCGCCGAGGGAGTCGAATTAGATAGTTTCGGGCTGATCGACATCAGGTTGCAGACGACGGGCAGATAGAGCGTGCCGGCCGTCTCGATCGTTATATGAAATTCCCGCTCGCGTAGCGCGGCGGCCAAGGGGATCAGTTCGGCGAAGAGCATCGGCTCGCCGCCGGTCAGGACGACGTGCGTGCAAGTCGCCCTCACCCCCGACCCCTCTCCCAAAGGGAGAGGGGAGCTATTTTCCGCCCTTGCCCCCGACCCCTCTCCCAAAAGGAGAGGGGAGCTATTTTCCGCCCTCACCCCCGACCCCTCTCCCAAAGGGAGAGGGGAGTTTTTTGCCAGTTTCTGAACTTGATCTAAAATTTCAGCCGCCGTGAGGTCATCGCCCTCCGGTGTCCAGGAGGCGTAGGGCGTGTCGCACCAGCGGCAGCGGAGATTGCAGCCGCTGGCGCGAACGAAGACGCTGTCGACGCCCGTCAGACGCCCTTCGCCCTGGATCGATCGGAATATCTCGGCGATGCGCATGTTTTGCGAAACCGCAAGCGGATTTCAGGATTGGTACTTGATCGGATCGGTTAGCCCCGCCTCGGCGAATCCTTGCCGCCGCAGCCGGCAGGCGTCGCAGCGGCCGCAGGCCAGCCCGTTG
Organism: Pirellulales bacterium; assembly: GCA_016928165.1. Classification (GTDB taxonomy): domain Bacteria; phylum Planctomycetota; class Planctomycetia; order Pirellulales; family Thermoguttaceae; genus JAHIKV01. The sequence goes on from JAFGLH010000237.1 coordinate 4,571, forward strand.
GGGGCCGGATCGTAGCAAGAATGCGTCAGGCTGTAATCGACGCCCAGTTCGACGCCGCGGCGGATGATTTGGGCCTTGGACAAGTCAATCAACGGGGCATGGATTTTGAACTTGAGGCGTCCCTCGACGCCCGCCTTGGTGGCCAAGTTGGCCAACTCATCAAAGGCGGCGATGAACTCAGGGCGGCAGTCGGGGTATCCGCTGTAATCGACGGCGTTGACGCCGATATAAATGTCGGCCGCCCCGATTGTCTCCGCGTAGGCCAAGGCCAGCGAAAGCAACACCGTATTCCGCGCCGGCACGTAAGTCAGCGGTATTTCGCCGGACAATCGCTCGACTTCGCGGTCCTTGGGCACTTCAAGCCGGTCGGTCAGGGCGCTGCCGCCGAAGAGGGCAAGATCGACTGAGACAATCGAGTGGCGGCAAGCACCCAACGCCTCGGCCACGCGGCCCGCCGCCTCAAGCTCGAATCGGTGGCGCTGGCCGTAATCGACCGACAGGGCGTGGAGCGAGAACCCCTCCCGTTTGGCAATGGCGGCGGTCGTGGCCGAATCCAGCCCACCCGAGAGAAGTATTACGGCAGGCCTTTCGGCGGTCTCGTCGGACATTGTTGTCGGCATAATAGTCGAATCCCCCTGTCCCCGAAACATTTATTATGACAGAATGATTACCCAAGGGAAGGACAAAGGCGGGAGCCGATATTTATGGACGTGCAAAACAACTTTCATAATGTTCTGGAGACCTTCGAGAATCCCTATCCCGGCCGGGAGTACACGATCGATATCATCTGTCCGGAGTTCACCTCCGTCTGTCCCAAGACCGGCCAGCCCGACTACGGCACGCTGCGGATCACCTACGTGCCGGGTGCAAAATGCGTCGAACTGAAGAGCCTGAAACTCTATTTGCAGCAGTATCGCAACGTGGGCATATATTACGAGGCCGCGACGAACCAGATTCTCGACGACCTGGCCGGCGCGTTGCACCCGCGGCGGCTGACGCTCTCCGCCGAGTTCTCCGCTCGGGGCGGCATCGGCACGACCGTGACCGCAAATTTTCAACACTCGTCCGGCAGAGCGTAGAGATTTCCGAATAATTGCGAAGCCGCAAGCGGTAATTTCCCGAATCCCGAACCCCGAACCCCCGATTTATGTACTGGACCAAAACGCTTATCCCCACGATGAAGGAAACGCCCGAGGGGGCGGAAATCCCCAGCCACGTGCTCATGCTCCGCGCCGGCATGATCAGCCAGGTCATGGCGGGGGCGTATACGTATCTGCCGCTCGGCCATCGGGTGCTGAAAAAGGCCGAACGGATCGTTCGCGAGGAGATGGACGCCGCCGGGGCGATCGAACTTGCCATGCCGGCCATGTCTCCGCGGGGACTTTGGGAGCGGACCGGCCGGGTCGAGGCCTTTGGCGACGTGCTGGTGCAGTTGAACCTGCATCGCCCCGGGCGGAAGGTCCCAGTCGTGCTCGGCCCCACGCACGAAGAGATCGTCACCGAGTTGGTCTCGCGCAATATCTCCAGCTATCGCCAGATGCCGATTACGCTTTATCAGATTACCTCGAAGTTCCGCAACGAGGAGCGGCCGCGGTTCGGAGTGCTGCGGACGAGCGAGTTCTTGATGAAGGACGCCTATAGCTTCAATCCCTCGGTCGAATCGCTGGGCGAAAGCTACGAGAGGATGTACGCCGCTTATTGCAAGATATTCGATCGCTGCGGATTGGACTATCTGGTCGTCGAGGCCGAGAGCGGGCCGATCGGCGGAGACGCCAGCCACGAGTTCATGATACCGGCCGAGAACGGCGAGGACGCCGTGCTCCATTGCCGCGCCTGCGGCTACGCGGCCAATCAGGAAAAGGCCGAGATCGGCTCGCGCGATTGGACGACGCCGGACGTGGAATTGAAGCCGCTGGAAAAAGTGGCCACGCCCGGTGCGAGCACGATCGAGCAGGTGAGCGGATTCCTGAAGTGCAAGCCGGCGGAATTGATAAAAACGTTGATCTATCTGGCCGACGGGAAGCCGATAGCCGTGTTGATCCGCGGCGACCACGACGCCAACGAGGGCAAAATCCGCCGCGCATGTTTATCAGCCGCCGGCACGGCGGCTAGTATCAACAAACTCGAATTGGCCCCGCCCGAGGTGATCGAAAAAGTCACCGGCGCCCCGGTCGGTTTCGCCGGGCCGGTGGGGATGAAGGAAAAGACACCGATTTTCGCCGACTTGGAAATTCAAAAGATGGTCAACGCTGCCGCCGGGGCCAACGCTGCCGACGCCCACCTGACGGGCGTCAACTCGCCGCGCGACTTCCGACCCGACTCGTCGCACGACCTGCGCAACGCGCTGGACGGCGACCCCTGTCCCCGTTGCAGCAGCAATCTCTCGCTCCGTCAGGCGATCGAGGTGGGGCACGTGTTCAAGCTGGGTACGAAGTATTCCGAAGCGCTCGCCGCTCGGTTCCTCGACGCCGACGAGAAGCTGCATCCGATCATCATGGGCTGCTACGGCATCGGCGTGAACCGGATCGTCGCCGGGCTGATCGAAATCAGCCACGACGGCGACGGAATAATCTGGCCGGTCTCGCTGGCCCCTTACGAGGTGTTGATCGTGCCGGTCAAGGTGCCCGACGAAGAGTCGATGGCGGCGGCCGAGCGGCTGCATGATCGGCTCGCCGCGGCGGGCATCGACGTGTTGCTGGACGACCGCGACTGCCGCGCCGGCGTGAAGTTCAAGGACGCCGACCTGATCGGCGTTCCGTTGCGGGTGGTCATCGGCCAGCGCGGCCTGAAAGAAGGCAAGTTGGAGATCAAGTGGCGTTGGGAGAAGGAGTCCGGAAAAATAGCGCTCGACGGCGCGGCCGACCAGTTGGCGAAGATGGTCCGCGAGGAGCGGGCCACCGGCGAGCGTTTTCGCGGACGGCAACAGCACAATAAATCATTGTTGAATGCGGTATAATTAAGTGGAGCGGATTGTATTATGCCGTCTGATGATTTTGTCTGGAACGCTGAAATTAGCGAGCATCTGGAGCAACACGGAATCAGCGACGGCCGATCCGTTTTCTGTGTTTTTGAAAAGCTGAACGATGCCACTATTATTCCCGTGACGGCGTATGAAGTTCATCCTCGTGGAAAGCAAGGGAAACCAAGATGAGCCAAAACAATTTCCCACCGGAGTTGATCGAGCAGTTACAGCGGGATCGCGCCGCAATCGCCGCCGAATTGCCTCAACTCGCCGAACGACACGAGCGAATGGTCGAGGCGAAAGAGGAAGACACTTATAGCGGGCATTTGCGACGAGCCATTCACAACAGCGGCCGTCTAATTCGTAAGATCGCCGCCGACGCCGGCATCTCGTCCCACACATTATGCGAGTTCCTTGAAGGAACGCAAACGTTGCGTTCCGACGTGATGGATCGCCTGGCTCAAGCCGTTCGGGCCACGATCGCCGTGGAACCGCATCGCGCGGAACACTCGCGGTAAGAAATGTTAATTACGAGATGGGCCAACCCGCTCCGCACAAACCCGTCCTGCTCATTACCGCCGCCTTCAGCCGGCACGACGAAGCGCTCGATTGGGCAAAGCAAAAAACCGTCGAAAACTGGGGGCCGATCGCACTGGAAAGTCCGCGATTCGTGTTCGCCGAAACCGGCTACTACGAAGCCACGATGGGGCCGGGCCTGAAAAAGGTTTTCTACGCCTTCCGACGGCCGTTCGATCCGGCGGATTTAGTTGATATAAAGCTCGCCACAAACCGCTGGGAGGAAGAATACGCGGCGCTCGGGAGACGCCCCGAGCCGCGGCCGCTGAACATCGATCCCGGTTATATCGAATTGGGCAAGCTGGTGCTGGCCTCGACCAAGGATTTCGCCCATCGCGTATACCTTTCGCGCGGCATTTTCGCCGAGGTTACGCTACAATATAAACATCACCTTTGGCGGCATCACGAGTACACCTTCGCCGATTACCGCCGGGAGGATTACCAGCAATTTTTTAGCGAGTGCCGGGAGTGGCTGAAGAGGGGAACGTCTAAATGATCTGGATGATCGCCGGTTGCATCGTGCCGAGCCTGGTCGTCTGTTGGGCGGCGGCAATGGTGTTGCGCAAATGGGCGCCGCGACTGGGGCTGGTCGATCGGCCGGGGCATCGAAAAATACACTCCACGCCGATGCCCACCGCCGGCGGGTTGGCGATTTGGCTGGGTATCGTGCTGCCGCTGCTGGTCGGTCAAATCGTATTATGGATTCTTAACGCCAATCAATCCATTATTTCTCTACCCGATTTTATCACTCCCCACTTGTCCGGCCTGTTGCACCGATCGGGCAAACTCTGGGAACTGATCGCCGGCGGGACCGCGCTGATGCTGCTCGGGCTGGCCGACGACCGCCGCGGACTGGATTGGCGGCTGCGGATCGCCGCCCAAACGCTGGTGGCCGTCGTCATGGTCGCGCTCGGTTGGCGGATGAGCCTGTTTATCGACGCACCCTGGCTGACCGGCGCGGTCAGCGTGCTGTGGATCGTGGGGCTGGTCAATTCGTTCAACATGCTGGACAACATGGACGGGCTGTCGGCCGGCGTGGCGGCCATCGCCGCGGCCATGCTCGCCGCCCTGATGTTGATGACCCCACGGCCCGACAATAATCAGCCGCAACTGTTCGTCGCTGGGCTGTTGCTGGTGGTCGTCGGGGCGTTGATCGGGTTCCTGTGCCACAACCGCCACCCGGCACGGCTGTTCATGGGCGACGCCGGCAGCTATCTGGTCGGATACATGCTGGCGATGACCGCGCTGACGGCCACCTTCGCCGGCGGCGACTTGCCGAAGCACGCGATACTCGGGCCGTTGTGCGTGCTGGCCGTGCCGCTCTACGACACGGCATCCGTGGTGCTGATACGTTTACGCGAAGGTCGGAGTCCCTTCGCCGGCGACAAGAGCCATTTCTCCCACCGCCTGGTTGAACTCGGCCTCAGCGAATCCCGAGCGGTTTTGACGATATACCTCGCAACCGCCACCTGTGGACTCGGCGCCCTGCTGCTGCGGCAAGTCAATGCCTTCGGAGCCGTCGTCATTGGACTGATGGTCGTCTGCATCCTGACGCTGGTGGCGATCCTTGAAACCGTCGGCAGGCGCGGACCATGAATGGAAGCCAAAAAATGCGATCCTGGCTGCTCTTCGCAATCGCCGCGCTGCTGGTCTCGCGGCCGTTGTACCCGAGCGAGTCGGCCGCCACGCACGGCGACGGACTCTCGGCCGTCGTGTTGTGGATCGCCCTGGCCGCGTTTTGGCTGCTCGGAGCGGTCGGCCGTCACAAACACTCCCCTCCCTCTTTGGGCGAGGGGTCGGGGGTGAAGGCCGCTTCCCGCTTCCCGCTCCGCTTCCGCTGGATCGACGCAGCCGTTCTGATCTTGGTGGTCTGCTACGGGGCGTCCACGCTGTGGGCGGTCGGACATGGCACGCCGCGACCAGCGCTAAACGTCTTCTGGGAATGGGTCGCGCTGGGATTGTGTTTTCTCTTGGCGCGGCAATTGATCGAAACGCCGCGCGAGGCCCGCGCGATGGCCGCCGTGATGATTTCCCTGGCAGTCGCGCTGTCGGTCTACGGCATATGCCAACGCAAATACGAACTGCCCGCCTCGTTGGAAAAATACAGGGCCGATCCCGACCGGGCGTTGCGCGACGCGGGGCTTTGGTATCCGCCCGACTCGCCGCAGCGAAAGCTCTTCGAGGACCGGCTGGCCGGCGACGAGCCGATGGCCACGTTCGCGCTGACCAACTCGCTGGCCGGGTTTCTCGCGCCCTGGCTGGTCGTGCTGGCGGGAATCGCCTGTTCAGATTTGCGAAACCGCAAACGAACGTTGGGCACGATTGTCCTCGTCGCACCGATTGCTTTGTGCTTGTTTTTCACGCACAGCCGCAGCGGGTGCGTTGCCGCTCTGCTGGGTATTGCGCTCGTCTGGCCAGTCGTCCGCGGAAAGGGATGGAAAATCCCGCTGGCAATTCTGCTTCTGGCGACGGCCCTGGTCGGGGTCGCCGCGGCGCTGGGAAAAATCGACCGCGAGACGGCCGTCAAATCGTTCGGCTACCGCCTGCAATACTGGCGTTCCAGCATCGAAATGATCGCCGACCATCCGTGGCTCGGCTGCGGGCCGGGGAATTTTCAGGCCGAATATACCCGCTACAAATTGCCCGAGGCCAGCGAGGAAATCGCCGACCCGCACAATTTCCTTCTGGAAATCTGGACCAATGCCGGCACTCCCGCCGCGCTGGCGATGCTGGCCGTGCTGGGATGTTTTGCATGGAATGTGGTTGGGGGGCGGGGGCCGGTGACCAGTGGTCAGCTAGAGGAACGAGCGAATCCGCAAATAAAAAATTCCCGCTCCCCGGCCTCCAATTTCCCGCCCAATGATTGTTGGCTCTTCGTCCTCGCCGGCGGCGCGGCCGGATTCCTGCTCTCGTTGCCGTTGGGAATGCTCGGCGAGGCGCCGCCGGGGGCAATAGCCGTGCGATTGGGACCATTTGTCAAAATCCCTCTTGCCACGGCCGTGTTGATCGGATTGCCGACGGCCGCCGCTGCCGTCGCGTTGCTGTTCGGTTGGATCCGCGACGGTCGGCTGCCGCGTTTGTTGCCGGCGTTGGCCGTAGCGGTGATGCTGGTCAATCTGCTGGCGGCCGGCGGAATAAGCCTCTCGGGCGTGGCCGGTTCCTTCTGGCTGCTGATGGTCTTGGGCTTGCAAAGTGAACCACCGCGACTGGTGCGTTCAATTTGGGGTTGGGCGGCATTGGTTGCGATGGCCGCCCTGGCCGTCGCTTGTTATTACTCGGCCTATTCGCCCGTGCTGGAATGCCAAGCTCATTTGCAGGCGGCCGAACGCCACCCGTCCCACGCGGAAAAACATCTACGAGCGGCCGCGGCGACCGATCCCTGGGCGGCCGAACCCCGGCGGCGGCTGGCGGCCATCAATTTGGAAGCATGGATGCAATTTCCCCAAAAGGAAACATATTTGCGTTTCGAGCGGGCGGCAGCCAACTTCGCCAGACGCGCGCCAAACGCCTCGCAAACCTGGGAAAACATCGGCGATTGGTATGCCCTGGCGGCGGCGAAAACCGACCGCGCGGGCAACCGATACGCTCCAGACGCCGTAAAAAAAATGCTGGACGCCTATCGCCGCTCGGTCGAGCTATATCCAAACAGCGCGCCGAACCGCGCGAAGCTGGCCGATGCCTATTTGGCCTCCGGCGAGCGGGAAGCCTATCGACGCGAGGCCGAGGCGGCCCTCCGGTTGGACGAGGCCACGCCCCACGCCGATAAAAAACTCCCCGAAAGCACGCGGGAACGTTTCGAAGCCGCCGTCGATAAATAGGCGTCTATGTCGAGGTTGTTGCGCGGACCATAATTGCGGTAAACTACATTTTTAAGAACAGTCCCCTCTCCCTTTTGGAGAGGATTATGGTGAGGACCGATTGACTGGACAACGCCGATAATATTGCGACGCAATCCAGGCCGCCCTCACCCCCGGCCCCTCTCCCGCTTACGGGAGAGGGGAGAATTCCAAAAAGATTATCCATGTCAACCGCGCGAGGTCATTCCAGCTATGAAAGTTTTTTTCGGTGTTGTCTTGGTAATAGCGTTAGGCGTCGGACTAGGAATCGGCGTTGCGTCGCTGCGCACCCCTGAGTCGTGGTGGACGCCCGAAACCGGCGTCGACTCGGAGGCCCAATCCACCTCCTTTTCGGAAAACGATCCGCGCCCCATGTTGGTCGTCGACCAGAGCGAGTACAATTTCGGCGTCGTCGATCTCAAGACGGGCGGGAGCCACGATTTCGTCTTCCGCAACGAGGGAGACGCGCCTCTGAAACTCGTCTCCGGCGGAAGCTCCTGCCGCTGCACCGTCAGCGAGTTCGACGAAAAGGTGGTTCCGCCGGGAGGCTCCGACAAGGTGACCGTCAGTTGGACGCCGAGCGAACGAGTGGGGTCTTATCAGCAAAGCGTGAAAATCCTGACCAACGACCCGGAAATGCCGGAGGTGACTCTGACCATCGCGGGCGAAATATCGGCTATCGCACAGGTCTCTCCGCTCGAGTTGGTCTTCAGCCGCGTCTCGTCGAACGAGGCTGCCGCGGCCGAGGCACACTTGTTGTGCTATCTCGAAGAAAAGTACGACATTCTCGGCCACAAGTGGTCGGACAAGGAAACGGCCCGCTATTTTGACGTGAAGCTGCGACCGATGACCGTCGAAGAGCTGTCAAAGTGGCCGACTGCCACCAGCGGCTACCGGGCAGAAATCACCGTCAAACCGGGCCTCCCCCAAGGACCGTTTCGACAAATACTCTCCTTCGACACGTCGCTCGAAGCGTTGCCGCAAATGGAACTGCCCATCGAGGGGATCGTCGGCAGCGAGATCGCGGTGGTCGGCCCCGGCTGGGACGAAGACAAAGGATTGCTGACCATCGGCGCCGTGCACAAGGACAAAGGCGCCTCACGGCAATTATGGCTTATCGTCCGCGGCGCCCATCGAAAAGACGTCGTTTTCAAACCCATCGACGTGTTTCCCAATTCGATGAAGGTGGTTCTGGGAGAACCGAGCGAAATCAACAACGGCCGCGCCGTTAAGACGCCGCTGTCGATCGACGTCCCGCCCGGCAGCCCCACGATCAATTGTCTCGACCTCGAGACGGGCAAATACGGCGAAATCATCTTGGGAACGAGCCATCCCCAAGTGCCGAAGATACGGATTCTCGTGCGAATGGCGATCGAAGAGTGAGAAGATTCAGCCCCCTCTCCCTTTGGGAGAAAGGGGATTTTCGAGACGCATTCTCAACCACACGACGTGCAAATGAATAGACAACGTGGAATGCCGCTTCCCATCCGTGTCGCCTCGGCGTTTGTTTTGGCCGCGGCGTTCGGTTGTCCCGCGTCTTCCGACAAGCCCGAGGCGGATGAGTCCCCTCCCCCGACGGCCGCCGGTACGCCGCCGAGCGATCTACTCGGCGCCGAGTTTCAACGGCCGCCCGCGCTGCCGGCCGTCGAACCTTTGCCTAAGCTAAAAGACGCGGGACAACCGAGCGCCGCGGATCAAACCCTCCCCGCATCGAAGGAAAGTCCCGTCTCGAAGCCGCCCGCCGGAAAAGAAAGCGGCGCACCCTTCGACCCGATCAAGGAAAACGGCCCGATCTTCGTCGATTGGCCGAAGCCGCGTCTGGCAATCGTCGTCACCGGCATGGAGGACGGCTATTTGGAGCCTTGCGGCTGCGCCGGCCTCGACCGGATGAGGGGAGGCATGAGCCGCCGCCACA
>JAFGLH010000238.1 GCA_016928165.1 Pirellulales bacterium
GTGCCTGTCCCCTTCGCCGCCGAGGGGGACAGTCCCATTTTCGCGGTGAACCGCGAAAATCGGGACAGTCCCCTGTGAACGATTACTATTTAGTGGAGGTATCTCAACATGAGGGCTGTCGCCGTTATTTGCTGTGTACTGAGTCAATGGCTCGCCCTCGCCTCGGCCGATGATATTGAGCCTCGGCGGTCTTGGCCCCGAGTCGCCTTACCAGATGCCAGGGAAGTCGTGCTCGGGGGAGAACCGGGCAAGATGCTGAAGCGCGGAATTGAACGCTTGGAGAAAGCGCCCTATACCGTGCCGTGGATTATGGCCGATGTGTCGTTCGAGGTGAATCGCATCTACACGAATTTCAGCGGCGACGTGTCGGGGCGTTTCATCGAGATTGCGTCGCTGACCAGCCCGCCGGGCGAGAAATCGCCCCCCACGCTCGCGTCGGTCCTGGAGACTATTACTCGCTATCAGAAGCCGGACGGGCATTTCGGCGTGGACGTCGATTGGGACCAGAGACTGGTGGCCGACGCCCCCGCGTTGACGCTCCTTTGGGGCAACGCCCGGCTGTTGAACGGCCTGATCGCCGCGGCCGAACGGTACGACGACGCTCGACTTCTAGCCGCCGCCAAACGGCTGGGAGATTTCTACGTCGCCACGGCCGACAAGCTTTGCGACCCGCGGCGCGAGGCCGAATACGCCGCCAGCGGCACCTACGGCCACAGTTATCGCTGCGATTACTTTCCCGCCATCGAAAGTCTGGCCCTGCTCCACGAAACGACGAAAGATGAACAATATCTGATACAAGCAGATCGCATGGCAAGGTGGTTTTGGGAGAAGTACGACGTTTTGCCGAACGACCACGCTCACGGCAACCTCTGCGCATGGCGGGGCATCCTGCTCCTTTACCGGATCACCGGCGACCGCGAGTATTTGGAGCGGGCCGTGAGAAAATGGGATTACGCCGTCCGCGGCGGCTTCGTCTGGCCGATAGGAGGCACGGGTGAAAAATGGCACGTCTTCTTCCATAATGATGAAGGCTGCGCGTTGTCCGATTGGCTGCGGTTCAATCTCGAACTGTGGCGATATACCGGCGATGCAAAGTATCTCAAAATGGCCGAACGACTTCTCCGCAATCAGTACGCCGCCAACCAAAGCGCGAACGGCAGCTTCGGCGGCCGCTTTTTTGACGGCGATTGGGCCGGTCCGATCGGCGCCAAACCGCACGCCCGTTTCGGAGCTTTCCACGAAGGCGACGCTTGCTGCAATTTCCACGGACCGCTGGGGTTGTACCACTTGAAGTCCTATCTGGCATGCGGATCGAAGCGCGGCGTGTTCGTGAACTTCCCCTTCGATTTCACCGCGACGGTTAAAGCGAGCGGCGGCGATTGGCGCGTCTCCGTTCACACCATATCGAGTCCGAAAAACGACGAAACGACCGTCGAAGTGAAACTGAAGCCGGTCGACATCCGCGACGACGCTCGAACCACCCTTTGGGTCCGTCCGCCCGATTGGGCCAAGAGCCTGGAACGCATCGACTTCAACGGGAAAGAACTCGCGCCGCAAACCGAAAACGGATACCGCCGTGTTGACGGCGATTTCCGCACCGGCGGCATTGTGAAGGTGGTTCTGCGAACCGGGCTGACAATGGAAAAATACCGCTTTGGAAAAATCGCTCCCCGGTCGGGCGAAATTACCCGCGTCCAAGGCGCGTCTTTCTTTGCGGGACCACGAATTCTCGCCGCCGCCATGCCGATTTCCACTTCCGGCCGGCCGACCGTCCTGGCGACGATCGACTCCGCCGGAAATCTTGCTTTCCCGCTGCGGGACGCGGACGGATACATAACCGTAACCTTGATCGATTCAAACATCGCGGAATCGAAGCTGGCCGCGGCGATCGAATCGGCGCCGGCGCTCGTCCTGCGCCCGTGGTTGGAGTTGCCCCGCGAGCAACGCGCGGTTTTTTCTTTCGACGCGATCATCTTGCCAGTCGAGTTGATCCCCGCATCCCTGTCGGCTCGGCTGCAAGGGACGGCCCCTTAATACATAATGCTCTTCGTCGTTTTCGAGCGTCCTGGGACAAACTTCGATGAGCCCCGTCTCACTGAAACAGCGTTTGCTGTCCCGGACCTTTGAGATCTTTGGCTTCCGCCGGGGCGATGCCCAGGTGATCGAACACCGCCGGGGTTAGCTTCCGGCCGCGCGGGCTGCGTATCACCAATTCGCTTCGCAACAGGAACGGTTCGACCTCGTCGATCAGCGTGTCCACCGCGACGTTCATCGTGTGGGCCACCGCCTCGACGCCCACCGGACCGCCGGCGAATACCCGCGCGATCGTCTCCAGATACTTACGATCCTGCGGATCAAGCCCCAATGTGTCAATCCCCTGCATCTGCAAAGCGTCCCGGGCGACCGAGAGTGTGATCTTCCCGTCCGCCTTGCTCTGGGCGTAGTCGCGGACCCAGCGGAGCCGGTTGTTCGCCAGCCGGGGCGTGCCGCGGCTGCGCCCGGCGATCTCCACCGCCGCCCGATCGACGATCTCCACCGATAATTTCCTGGCGTTGCGGCGGATGATCTCCGCCAGATCATCGACGCTGTAAAACTCCAGGTGTTCCCGCATCTGAAACCGATCGCGCAACGGCGCCGAGAGCAGCCCGCTGCGGGTCGTCGCCCCGATCAGCGTGAACGGTCGCAACGACATGTTGATCGTCCGGGCGTTGACCCCCTCGCCAAGCGTCAGGTCGATGCGGAAATCCTCCATCGCCGGATAGAGGAACTCTTCGACCGCCTTGGGCAGCCGATGGATCTCGTCGATGAACAACACCGACCGCTCCTCGGCGTTGGTTAAGTAGGGGATGATGTCCTTTGGGGCCGCCAGGGCCGCTCCGCTGGCGATTTGGAAGGCGATGCCCAAGTCGCGGGGAATACAGGTGGCGAAGGTGGTCTTCCCCAGCCCGGGCGGCCCGTCGAAGAGGATATGTCCCAACGGCTCGCCCCGCTTCCGTGCCGCGTCGACGGCGATCTCCAGCCGGGCATAGACCTCCCGCTGGCCCACCATGTCCCGCATCCGTTGCGGACGCAGGTCGCGGTCCTTGTCGTCGAAAACGGCCGTGTTTTGGATAAGCGGTTCCCGTGCCATGTTGCATATAGTATAAATACGGAAAGCACTTGGGGCGAGGGGGAGGGAAGGGTGTGAAAGTGTAAAGGGTGTGAAAGTGTGAAGGGTGTGAAAGTGTAAAGGGTGTGAAAGTGTGAAGGGTGTGAAAGTGTGAAGGGTGTGAAAGTGTGAAGGGTGTGAAAGTGTGAAGGGTGTGAAAGTGTGAA
>JAFGLH010000239.1 GCA_016928165.1 Pirellulales bacterium
GCTGGACAGAAACGGCCAATGGCGTCAAGTCTGGCCAAACGCCCGCCCCGTCACGACTTAAGGCCGCCCAGAACGCTGGTCACACACATGGCCCCTCAGGCGTTGACCCGCCGCCATTGCTCTGGTAACCTATGGGGTTTACCGTGCTGAACGGTCCAGGGCGGTAGAGAATTTTGACTGACCGAATTTCCGACCTAACGCCGGACGCGTCATTAGGGTAGGGTGCGTGCTCGCACGCACCGCGCTGTGTAGAAGCGTTATTTGGTGCGTGCATGCACGCACTCTGCGCTTCAATCCGCCCGTCGACAAGAGCCGGTGTGCCCGTGGAGAAGGAGTATTCATTCCGTGGCTACCGTATTAGTAAAGGATCTAATCGAGTCGGGGGTCCATTTCGGACATCGAGCGAGCCGTTGGAACCCCAAAATGCGCCCGTACATCTACGCCCGGCGCAATCAGATTCACATTATCGACGTGCGCGAGACGATCCGCGGCCTGTTGCGGGCGCGGAGATATTTGCAGCAAGTCGCCGCGCGGGGGAGCCTCGTGCTTCTGGTGGGCACGAAGCGACAGGCGTGCGACGTAATCGAACGGGAAGGCGTCCGTTGCGGCGTGCCGTTCGTGAGCGACCGCTGGCTGGGCGGCACGCTGACCAACTTCCGCACGATCCGCAGCCGGCTCACGCGGCTGGAAGAGCTTGAGGCCCTGCGCAGTTCGGACGAGATCTCTTCCTACTCGAAGAAAATGCAGTCGTCGTTGAACCGCGAATACCGCAAGATGTATCGCAACCTAAACGGCATTCGCTCCTTGAACCGCCTGCCCGAGTGTCTGGTGGTCGTCGATCCGCGGAAGGAGAAGAACGCCATCCGCGAGGCCCGCAAGTTGGGCATCACCACGGTCGCCCTGATCGACACCGATTGCGATCCCGACGAGGTGGACCTGCCGATCCCCGGCAACGACGACAGCATCCGCTCGATCGAGTTGATCGTGAAGCTCTTGGGCGACGCGATCATGGCGGGCAAGAGCGCCTCCGGCGCGGTCAAGAAAGAGCCGGCCGAGGAAGCCGAGCCGGCCGCCGTGTAGCTCATTGTCGGAATAGCGCTCCGCGGCCGCGGACGCGGGGGCGGCGACCGGTCGATTACGCCGCCGGCCGCAGCCGGCGGGCGTTTCGGCCAACGGGATATTCGATCAATAGGATACACAACAAACCATAAAAATACACACATTTCGACGGAGGGGAGAAACAACCAATGGCAGAAATTACCGCGGCGGCCGTCAAGTCGCTCCGCCAGATGACCGGGTTGCCGATGATGGATTGCAAAAAGGCGCTGCAAGAGGCGGACGGCGACGCAGACAAGGCGGTCGAGCTGCTCCGCAAGAGCGGCGCGAAGCTGATGGAAAAGCGGGCCGGCCGGGCCACCACGGCCGGACGAATCGCCGTCTTCATCGACCCGGACCAAGGTCGGGCGGCGATGATCGACCTCCGCTGCGAGAGCGCGCCGGTGGCCGCCAACGAGGACTTCGTGCAACTGGCCGACGATCTTGCCCGTCAACTGGCGACCGGCCCCGGCGCCGAAACGGCCGAGCAGTTGCTTGCCCAGCCTTCGCCCAGCGGCAAGGCGGCCACTCTGCAACAGCAGTTCGACGATCTGCTCAATCGCATCCGCGAGGCGTTCAAGCTGGAGCGGATCGCGCGGCTTGACGGTCCGGCGGGCGGATACGCCCATCACAACGCGGCGGCCGGCGTGCTGCTGCAATACGAGGGCGAGGGGGGCGCGGAATTGGCCCGCGACATCTGCATGCACGTGGCGGCCCTGCGGCCGGCGACGCTCCGCCGCGACGAGCTAGACCCGGCGGAGGTCGAGCGGGAGCGGGAGATCCTCGCCGAAGTTTCGCGCAAGGAAGGCAAGCCGGAAAAGATCATCGAGAAGATGGTCGAGGGCCGGATGCGCGAGTTCTACGCCGCCCGATGCCTGGAAGACCAGCAGATCGCCAACGAAATGAAGTACGGCAAGAAAACGGTCGGCAAGGCGGCCGAGGAAGCCGGCATGAAAATGATCCGCTTCGTCCACTGGGAGTTGCCCAAGGAGTGACCGCCATGAGTCAATCCAAGCCATCGGCCGAGTCGCCCAAGTATCGCCGCGTGGTGTTGAAAATATCCGGCGAAGGTTTCACGCACCCGGGCGAGCGTGGCATCGCCATGGACGCCGTGCTGCACATCGCCCGGCAGACCTACAGCGCGGCCCAACACGGCGTGCGGATCGCCATCGTCATCGGCGGCGGGAACATTCTCCGCGGGGCTCAGTTCACATCGGGCAACTCCTGCGTCAACGAGGCGACGGCCCATTACATGGGCATGTTGGCCACGATGATCAACGGCCTGGCCTTGCAGGATGCCCTGGAATCGCTCGGATGCGACACCCGTTTGACGACGGCCATCCGCACCGACGGCGTGGCCGAGCCGTACATCCGTCGCCGCGCGCGGCGGCACCTCGAAAAAGGCCGCATCGTCATCCTCGCCGGCGGAACCGGCAGCCCCTTCGTGACCACCGACACCGCCGCCGCCC
>JAFGLH010000240.1 GCA_016928165.1 Pirellulales bacterium
GCGGGATAGTCCGGGTCGGTCTGATTGTCGGCCGGAATCGGCACGAGCCGATAGGTCTTGAGCGCTTCGAGACCCCAGCGGGGCAATGTCGCGCGGAACGTGATCCGGTCGCGCTGGTGATCGACGACTTCCCACGTTCCTTTCCGCAGATTCACTCCCTCGATCTCCTCGTCGACGTAGTCGGGCCGTTTGTCCTTGGGCTGGTTGGGATCGACCTCGATTTCCGGCAGCTCGCGCTTGTCGATCTTGCTGAACGTCAGCAAGAAGGAGAGCGGATCGTCGTTTTCCGGGTGGACAACCTCCATCGGCGGCCGGGTGAGCTTGGCCTCAAGCGGCGCGGCCAACGGTTTGCCGTCGCGGACCACGTCGAGCCGGATCGTGCGGCCCGGCTTGGTTCGCGCCAAAATCTTTTCAAGCTCGGCAGCCCCATGGATTTCCTTGTCGTTGACTTTGACAATGACGTCGCCCGGTTTCAGGCCGGCTTTTTGGGCCGGTGTTCCGTGGCCGACAGCCTCGACCGCGCAGCCCTTGCCCCGCTTGCCGCGATCGACGGTGACACGGCCCAGATACCCGCCCGTATAGGCCAAATAGCCGTCTCGGCGTTCGGGGCCCTCTTCGCCCATGTAGGCGTCGTCGTCCATCAACTCGGGATAGCGAGGGCTGTTCAGTTCGATTCGCTGGACGGCCGCCCCGCGATCGTTGAGCGTCACCAACATGCGGTAAGGATCGTTCGGATCGGCCGAGCCAATCGCAAAATACTTGGGCGGACCCGCCACCTGCGGCATGGTGTCGCCGGCCGCGACGGGCGGTTCGTCCGGCTCCTCTTCCTCGGACTCGGCGTCGGCAGCCAGGTCTTCCTTCTCCGCGTCGGCTTGGTCAGCCTCCGGCTTGGCCTTCTCGGGTTTGTCGTCCTTGGCTTTCTCGGCGTCCGGCTTGTGCTGGTTGGCCGCGTTTTCCTCCCGGGCGACGGCCGGTTTGTCCGGCTTCGGCTCGGGTTTCTGTGGCTTGAAATACCACGAATGGAGCATGATCACACCAAAGGTGAGAATCATGAAGAGAACGAAGTTGCTCGGCTTGCCGGCGGGTTTTTCTTGCATCAATCGCGATTCCTCAAGTGTGGATGGGCCGCCCGCGCGAGAACCGTTTGCCGTGGAGACAACGGGTTGGCGAACGCCCCCTATTTCCTTCATTCCCGCCCTGGGATTTTTGGCCGGCCCAGACGATACTGCGTTCCTTCCGATTTACCGTCCATCGCGGAGCCGGTCGCCGAGGAAATTGTCCAGGTCGGGAATATCGTGGATCTGGCGAATGGTTTCCTCGACCGGATATTCGACGCGGCGAAAACGGACCATGTCGTCGTCGAGGATCGCGTAGCACGCCCGGGGATCGCCGTCGCGCGGCTGGCCGACGGAACCGACGTTGACCATCGTCTTTTGATCTGTCAGACGATACTCATGATTGATCTCGTCCGGGCTAAAGAACCGAAAATCCTCGGTAAACACGCCGGGCACATGGGTATGGCCCTGAAACGCATGTCGGCGGACTAACGAAAAAATCTTCTCCATTTTACGCCGATTGTACGTGTCCTCGGGAAACACGTATTCGTTCAGCGGATTGCGAGCCGACCCATGGATGTAAAGAAAGTCCCCCTCCTGATAGGTGCGCGGCAGTTCGCCCAAAAACTCCCAGCGGCGGTCACCCTGCGCCGATCGGGCGGCCGACTCTTCGAGTTGGGTCCGGGTCCAAAAAATGGCCCTTTCCGCGCCCGAATTGAAACCCTCGGGATCAAACAGGGCCCCCTGGTCATGATTGCCCAGCAGGCAGACGTCGCACTCCATGACGCGGTCGACGCACGCGCACGGCTCCGGTCCGTAGCCGACAATGTCGCCCAGGCAATAGATTCGCTGGGCTCCCTGCGCCTTGATGTCCGCCAGCACGGCGGTCAAGCTGGCGAGGTTGCTGTGAATATCGCTGATGATGGCAGTTTTCACGAAGAACCACTTTCGGGGCAATCGGAGCAACCGGCCGGGCGCATCCGTCGAAAAAGACCGACGGACAGCCCGCGAGACGGCGCCCGCGGACCACGCCAGCCTCAACAGAACCCGCACGCCTTAAACCCAACAGTGTATTGTTGCAGTCGCGTATGGTCAAGTCGAGGAACCCCCCATAAAAGGTGGGTAGTGGGATGGGCATTGTTGTTTTTGCATTTTTCAGCTATCTGAAGCACCCGACAAGCAAAACGTTATCCGCCGTGCTTGCGCGGCGTTGACATTTCAGACCCCAACAAACGCCGCGCAGGCGCGGCGGCTAACAAGTATTTCCATCATTCGTCTGAAATATTACATTTTTGCTTGCTTCATGAATAGCCGGCCCTTGCGGCTCCGGCAACGAAAAGAGAAGCTTAAACCGAGTCGAGACGCCGTGCCAGCGCCGTCGGGCCGCGTGGATCGGGTTATCGAAGGAAAGAAAATCACATGAAAATCCTTGCGATCGAAACGACCGAGCGCGTCGGAACGGTCGCCGCGGCCGAGGGAACGGACGTCCTCCGGCAACTGAGTCTCGATTCCTCGCGGCGTTCGGCCCAGTCGCTCGCGCCGGCGATGGTCCAACTGCTGGACGAGGTCGGCTGGCGCCCGGCCGACGTCGATCTGGTGGCGGTCAGCATCGGGCCCGGCTCGTTCACGGGCCTGCGACTGGGCGTCACGGCGGCCAAGGTCTTCGCCTATGCGGTCGAGGCCGATCTTTTGGGAATCGACACACTCGAAACGATCGCCGCCGGCGTGCCCGCCGACAACGACCGGTTGGCCGTGGCGGTCGATGCCCAGCGAGGCCAGATTGCCGCGGCCGTGTTTGCCCGAGGCGACGACGATCGGCTCCGGGTGGAACGGCCCATGGAACTCGTCGAACCCGACGCCTGGTTGGCAACGTTGCCGGAGGGAACCGCCGTGGCCGGGCCGATTTTGAAGAAAATCGTCGATTGCGTGCCCGCCGGACTTCGGACCGTCGCGCCGGAATACTGGAGTCCGACTGCGGCAACCGTCGCGCGACTTGCCGCGCGAGATTACCAGGCCGGCCGCCGCGACGACCTGTGGCAACTGACGCCGCGTTATTCGCGGCGCAGCGCCGCTGAGGAAAAACACGACCTGTAGTCGCCCGCGATAGCTTTATTCCCGTGGATGCTCTATTGTGGATACTTGGTAGTTGCCAAACCTTTTTCCACCGGGGCGAGCCCGGTGGGGTTAATGGTTGCCAAAATCAATTTCAAAACACGTTCTGACGAGAACCATGACATGAATCCGAAACTGAATCCTTTTTTTGCCCGCCGCAGCGTACGCAAATACGAGACGGACGCCATCGACGATTCGGAGGTCCGCGACTTGCTCGAAGCGGCCATGGCAGCCCCTTCCGCGGTTGTGAAAGACCCTTGGGACTTCATCGTGGTGCGCGACCGCGTCACGCTCGCCCGAATCGCCGACGCGCTCCCCAACGGCAAGATGCTCGCCGAAGCCGCGTTGGGAATCGTCGTGTGCGGCGATCCGCGCCGCGCGCACGACCGGCAGCTTTCCTACCTGCTCCAAGACTGTTCGGCGGCCATAGAAAACCTGCTTTTGGCCGCCGCGGCGCTGGGCTTGGGCGCCTGCTGGTTGGGCGTCCACCCGCGCGAAAACCGCATGACGCTATTGCGCGAACTGCTCAACATCCCCGAGGAAATTCTCCCGGTGGCCGTCATTTCGCTGGGTCGCCCGGCCGAGTTTCCCAAACCCCGAACCCGCTACCGCGACAACGCCGTGCATCACGAGACGTGGTAACCCCCCCCTTTTTTACACGAGGAGTCTATGTCATGGGAATGCTCAAGGAATTCCGCGATTTCGCCATGAAGGGCAACGTGGTCGACATGGCCGTCGGCATTATCATTGGCGGCGCGTTCGGCAAGATTGTCTCGTCGTTGGTCACTGACGTCGTCATGCCGCCGATCGGCCTGCTGCTGGGCGGCGTCGATTTCTCGAAGCTGACCATCGTGCTCCGCGAGGGCGCCACGGCCGCTGAGAACGTTACGATCAACTACGGCGCGTTCATCAACACCGTGCTGGACTTCATCATCGTCGCCGGCGCGATCTTCATCGTCATCAAACAGATGAATCGCCTCCGCCGACAAGAACCACCCCAAGCGCCGACAACCAAGCCTTGCCCGCGATGCTGCACCGAGATCCCCCTTCAGGCAACGCGCTGTCCGGCGTGCACGTCGGACGTGTGAACGCGGGCAAAAAGAAAATGGAAAAGAGAGGCCAAAAACGCCCGATGCTATAATCCGGTATCATTGCCGGAGCAACAACGGCAATCTCTTCTCGACAATTTACCTCGCCGCCGTTCTACAACCGCGACAAAAGAGCATTGTAGTCGGCGTGGGATCCGATCCAGAACCAGACCATGGTATCGCCATCGAGCGCGCCGAGCGCTCGATAGCCGATGCCGACCCGAGCCGAAAAAACAGGTGGATCATCGTGCACCCGTTTGAATCGCAGGCCCGGATGAGCCGTGTTCCGACGGAATAGTCGATAGGCTTGCCTGGCCTGTTTTTGCGCGTGGCCCGGCAATGCGGCAAAGAGCTGACGAAATTCCCGAGTCGTGGAAGACTTCACAGCTTGTCTGGATCCAATTCGTGCGTCAATCCGGCCCTATGTTCGACGAGAGCCTGCCGGGCAAGGGTCGCCAGTTTGTCGGCGGATGCGGCGACGTCCCGATCAAATTCGTCCTCGACGCCCATTTCCGCGAGCAGACGAGACGCAAGCAGATCCTGTTCGGCCGACGAGAGTTTACCCGCCTCGGCAAAAGCTCGTTCCAGAAGCGAGGTCATCGTGGCTACTCCACAAACCTACCAGGTGAAAAACAGAACCCCCACCCCTCTAATTCAGTATACCCGCTCTCTCCATCGTCGGCAAGAATTCGGACCAAAAGACAACAGACCATTTTTGCACTGTGGATTGGGATTTTATGGCCAAACGCCACGGTTTCACGCGCCATGGCCACGCCGTTTTCCACCGCAAACCACGCCTGCAAGACATCCTTCGAGACGGGCTTCAGCGCCGTGGTCCGGCTGAACGTTGCCGCGCCATTGGCACCGGGTCCAGCCGGAGGTTGGGGTCGCCCAGGTCGACAAACCGCGAGCCCTCGTAGTTGGGCATTTGCCACAGCTCAGGCCGGCCGGGCGAAACCTTGTTGATCGACACGTTGCCCAGGTTGATCTGCATCTGAAAATTCCGCTGGGGGCAAACCACATCGACCACCATCGGCATGATCAGGCCTGAAAGCGGATCCCGCCGATGCTGCCGCGCGACCGTCCGCAACGCCAACTGGCCCCGCGCGTCGTAAAAAAACTGTTCCGATATCCAGCCGCCCGGGTCGACCCAGGTGATCCGCGTTATCGGACCCTCCTCGGTGTCGCGGATCGTGCGAATCTCGAAGCGGCCGTCGGGCCGCGGCGTCGGCCCTTGATGGGGAAGCGCCGGATCAAAACGCGCCAGGCCCAATGCGTCGATCAATTCGGCCGGCGCGATGGGAATCTGTGTTCGGGCCGCGCTGTGGGCAAACTGTTCATGGCGGCAGTAGTACACCGCCTGTTGCGGATCGCCCCGGAACCAGAACCAGAATAGCTCGTCGTTGCTCCCCAGGTCGAACTCGGGCCCCGGCGTCAGCGCCGTGTCGGCCTGAAGCCGAAAATTCGCCGGACGCTCTAGCGCCACGTTCGCCCGAAGCGTCGGCATGCCCGCAATCGCGATCGACGCCTGGTCGGTCGAAAACGACTGAATCTGGTCGCTGTTGCGATTGACCACCTCGACGACCTGTTCGAGACTCGGTTGCGGCGGCAACAGACGCGGCAGGTTCGGATACTGGGTCATCATCCGGGGACAACCCGCCCCGCTCGCGGCCACCAGCACCAACACCGTTGCGAACGCCAGATTTCGTCGATATCCATCCATGGAAATACGAAAGAACGTGGGAGTCCTACTCCTTGGTTTTAGTAATCCATTCGTTTCATCAAACGCTACTTCAGCAGCGCCGCAAGCTCCTCTTGAATTTCAGCCGCGCGGGCGTCGTCGGGAACCACGGCCGGAACGCGATAGGTCTCGTCGCGCCGGGGGCAGTAGAGCACCAGCACCTCGCGGCCCGTCTCGTCCCGTTCGGTGTCCTCGTGACGCATCACCCGGCGCCGCGCCAACAGCAGCGCGAGCACGTAGCGCACGTCCTGTTTATCCTCCTGACGCTCCAACTCGTCGAAAAACTGGAGCATGACGTCGTTGGGCGCCCAGTGTCGTTTTTTATTCTTCGCGCTGGGAATTTCGGCCTTCCACCATCCGACGGCGCCCTCCGGCGGGCCTTCCCACGCTTCGGCCGCGTAGTCGCGACGGCACAGCTCGCTCCCCTCGACGACCACGACCGAATAATACGCCTCGCCCGGCCTCAACTCCCGCTGGGTTGCGTGGCAACGCCGCGTGCATCGTTGGATTTCGTAGTCCATCACCTGGGGAATATCCCCTTTATCCAGCGACAAAACCTATTTAGTCTCTGTTGCGGAAAGAGCAGGCTGGCTGGATTGTCGCCTTTCGCTCCGCGAAAGTAGCGTGGATTGACCGCTACTTTCGCGGA
>JAFGLH010000241.1 GCA_016928165.1 Pirellulales bacterium
GGCACAATACGCTTTGGCGAAGTGCGTTTTCAAGCCGGCGTCCGCCTCCAGTTGTTGGTGCTCGGCGAACTCCTTGCCATTGTCCAGTGTCAGCGTCTTCCGCAAGGCTGGAGGCGTCGTGCCGTTCGACTCGGCGGCGGATTGACGGATCGTGGCGGCGCGCAGGTCTCCGACGCGGCTTAACAGCAGGAAGCGGGACTTCCGCCCCACCAGCGTCAAGGCGCCGTATAGTGGACCGAGAAAACTGGACCACGACTTTGAGTCGAATCCCTGGTAGGATTGGTCCAATTCTCGGAGGAAAGGCATGGCAACCAAGCGGCTTTCTTCCGTTGGCCGCGTTTGCTTGGTATATTGGAGTTCATGCAGGGCGGGGCAAGCGCGGCCCCGTCAAAATCCCTTGTCGCACATCACAATTGAGAACATCGAACCATGAAAACCACCCTCACACGGCGCAATTTTCTCGGCGCCTCCGCAACGGCCGCGGCCGCCTTTACCTTCCGCAATATCTCCGTCGGCGCGGAAACCGAAAGCGTCTCGACCGACCCCGCCGGGTTCCGCTTCGTCCACCTGACCGACATCCATATAGCCCCGGAAAAGGGCGCCCCGGAGGGATTGCGGGCGTGCCTTGCGACGGTCGACAAATTGGACCCCAAGCCCGATTTCATCCTCACCGGCGGCGACAACGTCATGGACGCCCTGGACCAAACCCACCAGCGGGCGAAATCGCTCTACGAACTGTTTAATAAAATCATGGCCGATCACGCCGGCTTGCCCGTGAAAATCTGCCTGGGAAATCACGAAGTATTCGGCTGGTCGAACAAGAAGGGAGTCAAGCCGACCGATCCACTGTACGGCAAAAAGATGTTTTGCGAGATGCACGATTTGCCTGGAACGTATTATCGCTTCGACCACAAGGGCTGGCGGTTCTATGTGCTCGACGACGTGCAGCCGGCGGTCGATCCCGCAACGCACAATCCGCCGTTTGGATATGTGTCGTACATAGACCGGCCGCAGATGGAATGGCTGGAGCGGGATCTGTGCGAGAAACCGGCGGCCATGCCTGCGGTGGTCGTGTGCCACATTCCCATCTTCAGCATGACGGTGTTCGAGGACGGCAAAGACCGCGACGCCCGCAACGTTCCCCACGATTTGATGTGCCGCGACGCCCGCGCGCTGGCCGAATTGTTCAACCGGCACAACGTGAAGCTGGCCCTCTCCGGCCATATGCACCAGGTCGATCGGGTACAGTTCCGCGACCTGACATTTGTATGCGACGGAGCGGTCTCGGGTGGATGGTGGGGCGGGTCGTTTCGGGGATTTGAGGAAGGTTTCGGCATCCTCGACCTCGCTCCAAATGGAAACCTCCGGTACCGCTATTGTGACTACGGCTGGATTGCGCGAAAGTGAATGTTGCCAAGTCGGGAAATTTTTATGTGGCGCGTCGGGGACGCACCCGAATGTTTAATATAAGGCCGCCGCCAGACGGCGCATCCCTTCGGCGATCGAGATTTTCGGACTATAGCCGAGATCGCGGCGGGCGCGGGTGATGTCGTAATAGTGCGAGGTGGACAACTGCGCCGCGATAAAACGATTCATCGGCGGTTCTTCACTGCGGCGGAAGAGACGATAATAGGTTTCATAGAACAGGCCCGAAAGCCAGGCCGCGCGGGCCGAGATCGATTTCCGCACCGGCGGCAGTCCGGCCAGGGCGAGAACGTCGTCGATCCACCGCCAGCAGTTGACCGGCTCTCCTTGGCTGATGAAGTACGCCCGGCCGGCCGCCGGAGAGCCGGGCCGCAGCGCGTCGGCCGCCAGCAGATGGGCCGCGGCCGCGTTTTCCACGTACACCGTGTCGATCAGGTTCGCCCCGTCGCCCACGCGGCATAGCCGCCCTCGGCGGGCGTCGGCCAGCAAACGCGGGACCAAGTTTCGGTCGCGCGGTCCCCAGATCAAGTGCGGCCGCAGCGCGCAGGTCAGCATCCCATTCCGCCCGTTGCCGTCCAAAACGTGCCGCTCGGCCAACGCCTTCGAGTGCGGATAATGGCACAACCAACGCCGCGGATAGGGGGCCGACTCGTCAATCCCCTCCTGACTGCGCCCGTCGAAGGTGACGCTGGGACTGCTGGTGTAAACGAGCCGGCCGACGCCGTGGACCAGGCAGCCCTCGACGACGTGGCAGGTGGCGAGAGTGTTGTTGTCGTAGAAATGCTTCCACGAGCCGCCGAAGCCGCTCACCCCGCCGACGTGAAACACCACGTCCATCCCGCGGCAGGCGGCGACCACCGCCGGTCGGTCGCGCAGATCGGCGCGGACCGTCTCGACGCCTAATTCATCGAGCCGGGGGCAATCTTTCCGGCAGATCGCTCGGACCCGATCGCCGCGCGCGACGAGTTGTTCGACGACGTACGAGCCGAGAAAGCCCCCGCCGCCGGTGACCAATGCGTTCACAACGTTTATTCCCGCACGGATCAGAATGGATTACGATTCTGATATGTTACCCTATAGGCGGCTCTTTACGCAATCGGAGCCAGTCGCTGTGGAACACCCCCTCGCGGTCGACGCGATTGTACGTGTGGGCGCCGAAGTAGTCGCGTTGGGCCTGCAACAGGTTGGCCGGCAGACGCTCGCTGCGATAGCCGTCGTAGTAGGCCAACGCGGCCGACAACGCCGGCACGGGTATTCCCAGCCGCACGGCCGTCGTCACCACGGCGCGCCACGCGGTCTGCGCCTTGCGGACCGCCTTCTTGAAATACGGCGCCAGCAACAGGTTCTCCGGCGGCTTCCGCGCGTCGAACGCCTCCTTGATCCGTTCGAGAAACACGGCCCGAATGATGCACCCGCCCCGCCAGAGCATGGCGATCTCGCCATACTTCAGCGGCCAATCGTGCTCTCGCGCCGCCGCCTGCATCTGCACGTAGCCCTGGGCGTAGCTGCAAATCTTCGAGGCGTAGAGCGCCTGTCGGACCTGCTCGATGAACTTCGCCCGATCGCCGCGGTACTTCGCCGTCGGACCCCGCAACGCCTTGCTCGCGCGGACCCGCGCGTCCTTCATCGCCGAGAGGCATCGGGCGTAGACGGCCTCGGTGACCAGCGTGCTCGGCACGCCCAAATCGAGCGCCAACTGGCTCATCCACTTGCCCGTCCCCTTCGCCCCGGCCGTGTCCATGATTTTGTCGACCAGGTAGCCGTCGCCCAACTCGTCCTTCACGCTGAAAATGTCCCGGGTGATCTCGATAAGGTAGCTGTTCAAGTCGCCTTCGTACCATTTTTGGAACACGTCGTATAGTTCGTCGTTCGACAGGCTTAGGGCGTTTTTCAGCAGCCAGTAGGCCTCGCAGATCATCTGCATATCGCCGTATTCGATGCCGTTGTGGACCATTTTAACGTAGTGGCCCGCCCCGCGCGGTCCGACCCATTCGCAACAGGGCATGTCGCCGTTCGGCCCGACTTTCGCCGCGATGGCCTGGAAGATCGGCTTCACGAGCGGCCAGGCCTCTTCGCTGCCGCCGGGCATCATGCTGGGGCCTTTCAGCGCCCCCTCTTCTCCGCCCGAGACGCCGGTGCCGATGTAGAGCAGCCCCTTCGACTCGACGTACTTGGTCCGCCGTTCGGTGTCGCTGAAGAGCGTGTTTCCGCCGTCGATAATCACGTCGCCCGGGTCCAACAGCGGGATCAGCTTTTCGATATACTCATCCACGGCCGGCCCGGCCTTGACCAGCATCATCACTTTTCGCGGACTGGCGAGGCTGTTGACCAGTTCTTCGAGCGTATGGCATCCGACGAAGTTTTTTCCCTTCGCCCTGCCGTTGATGAGATCGTCAATTTTGCTTGTGGTGCGGTTATGGACCGCGATTGAGAAACCGTGGCTTTCGATATTCAGAGCCAAGTTTTCGCCCATCACGGCCAATCCGATAAGTCCGATGTCGCATTTCATAGTGGGTTGGTGTTGTTAGTTGTCAGTTTTCAGTAATCAGTTTAGCGGCCGTCGGCGGGACGGCCATCAGTATTCCAGCACGACCATGCGGCTTGAAGGCCATTGAAGATGTGTATCTCGAGGTCATCTATAATTTCTGTTGATTATTTTGAAAGCTTAAGATGGCCTCTGTTAATATTTTTAATGATTCTGAATGGTGTGGTTCCTGATCTTGACCGGCTATGACAATGGTGGTATCACCGTCCAGCCCGACATAGCAAAGCCCGTGTGATTTCCCCGATTCTCCTATCGGAATACCCTGAAACCTTACTTTCTTAAATAGAATACCAGAAATATACCCCGATTCGATGGAATCTTGTTTGAAATCTATTATTCGTTTTTTCAGACCGGATAGTTCATCATTAAATGCTTGGTCCAAAGATTTGTTAATCGAATCAGTAGATTTATTCTTCTTAAGAACAACCATGAATATAGCCATGGTTTTGTCCGATCTTGACGGGAGCCGCCAAAATTTCATCGTAATCCCTGGTTGAGATTTAGAAGGTATAGCTGCGGATAAGTAGCCCTTGGGTATCCGAACACGATAACCGTTGGTATCTTGATAAGGTTCAAGTTGATCGAGAATCTCCTGGTCCACCTTCCAGTCTCGCGGAGTGTCATTAGAAGACTGAGGAGTTGACGTTGGTTCGACTGATTTTGGCAACGCAGTTGCTGGTTGGTCGTAACTACTAGAATCACAACCGACAATCACGATCAGCGAGAGAGTACAGAATGTCAACGCACACCTACTTAGTTTTTGTTGCGGAAAACCACTGTAGGGTGCGTGCTTGCACGCACCAGCTTGGTTTTGCCGCGAAATAAGGTGCGTGCAAGCACGCACCCTA
>JAFGLH010000242.1 GCA_016928165.1 Pirellulales bacterium
TAGGGTGAGGGCTTGCAGCCTTAAAACGCCTTGACTTGCTTGCGCGATTTTCCCATGCCCTCACCCCCGACCCCTCTCCCAAAGGGAATTTGCAAAAGTCCAGTAAGCAACTTATTTTCAACAATTCGGGCCGTCAAGTCAATCCGTAGGTCAGGTACCCCGTGCCTGACCTACGATTGCGACCGCAGCTTGGCCCGGGCATAAGGCAGCAGTCCGCCGGCGTCGCGGATGGCCAATATCTCCGGCGGAAGGATGGGAAAGGAAAACTCTCTTTCGCCGACGGCGATTGTGCCGGCGGCCGCGTCCAAACGGACTTCATCGCCGTCGCGGTAGGCCTCGACCGCCTCGGGACATTCGACCAGCAGCAGCCCTTGGTTGATCGCCGCCCGGTAAAAGATCCGCGAATAGCTCTTCGCCACGACGGCTTCGACGCCGGCGGCTTTCAGGCCCAAGGCCGGCTGCTCGCGCGAGCTGCCGCAGCCGAAGTTTTTTCCGGCCAGCAGAATATCGCCCGGCCGGACCCCGGCGGCGAACGCCGGGTCGAGGTCTTCCAACAGGTGCGGCAGGATCTGCTCGGCCGTCGAGCAACTGTAGGTATACTTGCCCGGAAAGAGCATGTCGGTGTTGACGTCGTCGCCGTAGCGCCAGATTTTGGTCATATTTGATGTTCCGTATCCTTGTGGATCAGTCTGTGCCTGACATCCATCCGCCCTCACCCCCTACCCCTCTCCCGCGAGGCGGGCGAGGGGAGATGTTTTCTCGGATCGGTGATTTTTCCTTCGATCGCCGAGGCGGCGACCGTGGCGGGACTGGCCAGATATATCTCCGCCTCGGCGCAGCCCATCCGTCCCTTGAAGTTGCGGTTGGACGTGGACAGACAGCGTTCGCCGGGGGCCAGCACGCCCTGATGGGCGCCGAGACACGGCCCGCAGCCGGTCGGCAGCAGCGTCGCCCCGGCGGCCAGCAAGGCGTCGATTGCTCCAGAGGCTATTGACTTGCGAAGCTCCTCGCGCGAGGCCGGCGCCAACAGCAGCCGCGTGCCGCGGGCGATCCGCTTGCCTCGCAGGATCGACGCGGCCAGCTCGAAATCGCTCGCCCGGCCGTTTGTGCAGGCGCCGAGCAGACATTGATTTATCGTCACTCCCTCGACTTCCTCGACCGGGACAACGTTGTCTACCGTGTGCGGTTTCGCCACCACCGGGCCGATCGCGGCGAGGTCTATTTCCAAACGGCGCGAATACTCGGCGTCTTCGTCGGCCCAAACCGGCTCGTAGCGGTCTCGGGCTACTCCGATCGAGTCGAGATATTCTTGTGTCCGTCGATCAACCGCGAACACGGCGGCCTTCGCGCCCATCTCGACGCCCATGTTGGCCACGGTCAGCCGTTGATCGATCGACAGCCCCCCTGCCCCGTGGAACTCGACGCATTGATAATTGGCCCCGTCGGCGCCGAGAAGCCCGATGATCGAGAGGATCAGGTCTTTGGCCGTCACGCCGGTCAGGAAAGGGGACAGTCCCACTTTCGGCGAGCCGAAAGTCGGGACAGCCCCCGTGCGAAGATCGATGCGGATGCTCTCGGGCACTTTCAGCCAGGTCTCGCCGGTGAGGATCAGGGCGGCGGCCTCGGTCCGGTCGACGCCGGTCGAAAAGACGCCCAGCGCCCCGTACATGCAGGTGTGCGAATCGCTGCCTACGACCAACATGCCCGGCAGGGCCAGCCCTTTTTCGACCATCACCTGATGGCACACGCCGACGCCGACGTCGAAGAAGTTCTCCACGCCGCACCGCCCGACGTAAGCCCGAATGGCCTTGTGGTTTTCGGCGTCTTTTTGCGAGGCGGCCGGCACGACGTGGTCGAGCACCACGACGTGCGCCGAGGGGGACAGTCCCATTTTCGCCGCGCGAAAATCGGTACGGTCCCCAAGGTCGGCGTCGATTTTCCCCACGATCGCGGCCGTATTGTCGTGCGACAGCAGCCGATCCGGCCGCACGATGACGATCTCGCCCGGCCGGACTTCGTCGCGGCCTGACTTCCGGGCGAGGATTTTTTCGGCGAAGGTTTGGGCCATGTTTATTACATACTCCTCGCTTTCACGCTGGGTGTCATGGGTAAGCGCGGCTTGCCCGTGAACAATTTAACGGGGAGACGCGGCACGGGTAAGCTGCGATTGCCCATGGCGCCCTATCATATCGACCACGGAGTCAATCTCCGACGATCTTCCGCGCCGCGCCGTATTTCTCCGACATTCTCTCGCGGGGAAGATATTCGTTCTCCATCCTGCGATAGTCCTTCAGGCCGACGAAATCGGTGTATTCCTCGAAACCGGCGACCCACTTTGTCTGGCCGGGGAGGATGCCGGCCGGGGCGGCCTTCAAGGCGGTAAAGAAGTCCATCAACGCCTTGTGGGCGACCATGCAGGAGGCGACCGGGATCGACACCCGCCCGACGCCCAACTTCGCCAGTTCGGGAATCGGGATCAGCTCGGTCTTCATGCCGGAAATGGCGTCCATCAGGTTGACCGACAGCGGGCCTTTCACCGCGGCGACGGCCTTTTCAATGTCGGCCCGGGTGCGAATGCCGTCGATGAAGGCCAGGTCTGCGCCCGCTTCGAGATACATGTTGCAGCGGCGAATCGCTTCTTCCAGACCCTTGGCTGCGAAAACATCGGTCCTTGCATTGATGATAAAATCCTTGTCGAGGCGATTGCGGGCGTCGGAGCAGGCGCGAATCTTGCCCGCCATCTCCTCGGCCGAGATGGTCTCCTTGCCGGCCATGTGTCCGCAGCGCTTGGGGAAAATCTGGTCCTCGATGTTCATGCCGGCCGTGCCCATCAGGATCAGCCGCTCGGTGATCCAGGCGGCGTTGACGGCGTTGCCGCCGCCGGTGTCCACGTCGGCCATTACGGGAATATTGACCGCCTGGACGATGTTCCAGGTCATGTCGAGCACGTCTTTCATCTGGACCAGCCCGACGTCGGGCTTCGCCAACAGGCTGGCGGCCAGGCCGTAGCCGGAAATCTGGATGGCCTCGAAGCCGCACCGCTCGATGCACTTCGCGCTCAGCGCGTCGTGGGCGCCGGGGACCACGACGGCCCGCCGGGCCTTGATCGCTTCTCGAAGAATCGTCGTCTTTTTCATGTGTGTGAAAATTGCAGGGTGGGACAAGCGTAGCGAAGTCCCGCCAATTATCGGTTAAATCTTGGTGGGACCGCGCTACGCTTGTCCCACCCTATCCCTGAAACGCTTTGGGCGGTCAAGGGGTGATTTAGGTGGTTTTCATGGTTACAATGGTATTGTCTCAGGCGGAGGA
>JAFGLH010000243.1 GCA_016928165.1 Pirellulales bacterium
GGGAGAGGGGCCGGGGGTGAGGGCGGTCGAACGACGGAACTCCCCTCCCCCTTTGGGAGAGGGGCCGGGGGTGAGGGCGGCTCGAAGTTTTGTGTCATTTTCTGCCTCTTCCCTCTCCTCTCTGCCTTCTCCCTACTCCTCTCTCCCCTCTCCGCCGCCGAGCTGACTCCGGCCGCCGAACGAAGCATCGACAAGGGCCTGAAATGGCTCGCCGCCGGCCAACACGACGACGGCAGTTTCGGCGCCGGGCAGTATCGGGGCAACGCGGCCGTCTCGGCGTTGGCCGGCATGGCGCTGATCTCCGGCGGCAGCACGCCAGGCCGCGGACCATACGGGGAGCAACTGCAACGGTGCGTCGATTATCTGCTCGGCTGCGTCCGGCCGAGCGGGTTCATCTCCGGCGGCGACGCCGCCCGGGGGCCGATGTACGGACACGGCTTCGCCACCATGTTCCTGGCCGAGTGCCACGGCATGGCCCCCCGCGACGAGCTGCGCGAAAAGCTCAAAAAGGCCGTGAAAATCATCGTCGATTGCCAGAACGCGCAGGGCGGATGGCGCTATCAGCCCGTCCCGAACGAGGCCGACGTGTCGGTCACCGCTTGCGAAATCATGGCCCTGCGGGCGGCGCGAAACGCCGGGCTGTTCGTCCCCAACGAAACCGTCGATCGGGCGATCGAATACGTCAAGAAATGTCAGAACGCCGACGGCGGCTTCGCCTACATGCTGCAAGGCTCCCGCGCGAGCGCATTCCCTCGCTCGGCGGCCGCCGCGACCGCGCTCATGAGCGCCGGCGTCTACACGGGGCCGGAGATCGACCGCGGCCTGGAATACCTGATGCGGTTCTTGCCCGGCAAGGAGAAGACCGAACGCGAGACCTATTACTATTACGGCCAATACTACGCCGCGCAGGCGACGTGGATCGCCGGCGGCGAGCGATGGCAACGTTGGTACCCGGCCGCCCGCGACGAGCTTATCGCCCGGCAACGCGACGACGGGGCCTGGGTCTCGGCCAACGGCAACCATTACGCCACGGCCGTCGCCTGCATAGTATTGCAAATGCCGAACAACTATCTGCCGATTTTCGAGCGTTGAAAGAGAGGGGGAGTAAAAACGCCCCGCGACTGCGGTCGCGGGGGTGGGGATAAATATCGTGATGACAAGAATATCCATTTTGCAATTTTCAATTTTCATTTTGCAATTTTCAATTTGCAATTTGCATTTCCTCTCGGCCGCAGAGCTAGTGTCGATCGACGAAAAACCGTTCGACGCGGAATTGATCGGCGCGACGGCCGATTGGCGGTTGCAGTTCCGCGCGGATGGGCGAACGATCTCGATGCCCGCCGCCGATTTGGTCCGCTGGGGACATTGTCCGGGGCAGGGCAGGGCAGGGGGGCTGTTGACCGGCGACGGCTCCTGGATAGCCGCCCGCGTCCTCTCGGCCGATAAGGAACAACTTACCGCCGAGAGCGATTCGTTCGGCGTCTTTTCCGTTCTCCTCGAATCCATTGCGGTTGTCTCTTTCAACTCCCCTCTCTCTTTGAGAGAGGGGCAGGGGGTGAGGGCGGAAAGAATTGGCGAACCACTCAACCCTCACCCTAACCCTTTCCCAAAGGGAGAGGGGACTTCGGAAAGCTCCCCTCTCCCGCAAGCGGGAGAGGGGCAGGGGGTGAGGGCGTTATTGAAGAACGGCGACGTACTGCCCGGACAATTGTTGAGCATCGAGAAGAACGTGGTCAAACTCCAAACCGATTTGGGCACGGTCGAAATCCCCGCCGACCGCATCAATGCGATTCTTCTTCCCATAAAGCCGCGACCGGCGGTCGCGCCCCGGTCGTTCCGCGCATGGATCGGATTAAATGACGGCAGCTTGTTGTTGGCCGCGAAATTAGTTGTTGAAAACGGCTCGGCGACATTCACCGTCGTCGGGCGGACGTGGAAGACGCCGCTCGAAAACGTTGTGTTTCTCCAGCCGCTCGGCGGTCGGGCGACGTATCTCTCCGATCTGGAGCCAGCCGAATACGTCCAAACGCCGTATCTCGATCCGCCTTGGCCGTGGCTGTCCGACCGCAACGTCGCCGGCGGCCGACTTGCGGTCGGCGGAAAGCATTACATGAAGGGTATCGGCGTCCACGGCGCCGCCCGACTCGTATACAAAATCGGAGAGTTTCAGGGCGTGAGAGCAGACAGAACCGGAAAACCACTCAACCCTCACCCTGACCCTCTCCCAGAGGAAGAGGGGACTTCTGAAAACTCCCCTCTCCCTTTGGAAGAGGGGACTTCTGAAAACTCCCCTCTCCCGCTTGCGGGAGAGGGGCCGGGGGTGAGGGCGGCTGGAGCAACGACACGCTTCCAAGCTCTCGTCGCCATCGACGACTCGACCGACAATCGCGGCAGCGCGCGGTTCCGTGTGTTGGTCGACGGACAGGAAAAATACGCCAGTCCTATCGTCCGCGGCGGCGACAAGCCGTTGCCGGTCAATGTTGACATAACCGGCGCCGAACGCTTGGAGCTTGTGGTGGACTACGCCGATCGCGCCGACGTGTTGGACTACGCCGATTGGCTGGAAGCGCGGATTGTTTGGCAGCGAGCGGAAGAGGGAAGGGAGAAGAGGGATGAGGGAATGATGATGGGTGGCATGGGCAAGCGAAGCTTACCCGTGCTGGACGGAGTGGTGTTTGAGAATCACGGGTAAGCTTTGCTTGCCCATGCCACCCGAAATGATGGCGCCCTAATTATTAATCTTGACAAAGCGCTACGCCGATTTCGATTTCGGCTCGGCCGGCAGGGGAACGACTTGCTCGTTGCCGGCGACGACCTGGTCGGTCATCAGATAGCGGCTGCCGGGGGCCTGCTCGGGCAAGTCAAACATGATGTCGAGCATCACTTCCTCGATGATCGAGCGCAATCCGCGGGCGCCGGTTTCCTTCGCCATCGCCTTCTCGGCGATCATGCGCAAGGCGTCGCCGGTGAACTCCAATTCGGCCTTTTCCATGGCGAACAGCGCTTGATACTGCTTGATCAGCGCGTTCTTCGGCTCGGTGAGGATGCGAACCATGGCCTCGAGGTCCAGCGGACGCAGCGAGGCGACCACCGGCAAACGGCCGACCAACTCGGGTATCATGCC
The DNA here is from genome assembly GCA_016928165.1 of Pirellulales bacterium. GTDB lineage: Bacteria > Planctomycetota > Planctomycetia > Pirellulales > Thermoguttaceae > JAHIKV01. The sequence goes on from JAFGLH010000243.1 coordinate 3,125, forward strand.
GAACTGGAGGATGTCGTCGCTGGTGACCTGTTCGAGCAGGTCGCCGGTCTCCAACAGGTCGTGGCCGACGCCCTCTTGCGAGAATCCGATGGTCCGCTTGCCCAGCCGCCGGCCGATGATGTCGTCCAGGCCGACGAAGGTTCCGCCGCAGATGAAGAGGATGTTGCTGGTGTCGAGTTGGATGTATTGCTGCTCTGGATGTTTTCGGCCGCCTTGGGGCGGGACGTTGGCGATCGTCCCTTCGAGCATCTTCAACAGCGCCTGCTGGACGCCCTCGCCGGATACGTCGCGGGTGATGGAGATGTTCTGGCTGGTTTTGCCGATCTTGTCGATTTCGTCGATGTAGAGCACGCCGCGCTGGGCGGCCTCGACGTCGAAGTCGGCGGCGTGCAGCAGTTTCAGCAGCAGGTTTTCCACGTCCTCGCCCACGTAGCCCGCCTCGGTCAGCGTGGTGGCGTCGCCGATGGCGAAGGGAACGTCGAGTATGCGCGCGAGGGTTTGGGCCAGCAGCGTCTTGCCGGAGCCGGTCGGCCCGATCAGCAGGATGTTCGACTTGTCGATCTCCACATCCGAGCCGGCCGCGCCGATCATCAGCCGCTTGTAGTGGCTGTGGACCGCCACGGAAAGGACCTTTTTAGCATGCTCCTGTCCGATCACGTATTGGTCGAGCTGCGAAACGATTTCCCGCGGCGTGGGGATTTTGGCGAACAGCGGCTTGCTTGTGCCGCGGCGGCGGCGCTCTTGTTCGAGGATCGATTGGCAGAGGTCGATGCACTCGCCGCAAATGTAAACGTCGGCCGGACCTTCGACCAGCGGGCCTACGTCCCGATAGCTCTTGCGGCAGAAGGAACAAAAGGCGTTTTTCTTCGTCGGGCCAGTCCCGCGTCGGCCACCATTGAAGTCTCGTCCTGACGGCATCCGTCTTCCTTTCTCCGTTGCGTTATGCGTCCTCTCTGATCCGTGCCGCTGATTCCCTTGTCGCGACCGTCTTAACCCTTTTCCCCGTTATCGTTTAACTCGTTCTCGAGTCGCGCTTCGAGGTTAGTTTTAATAGTTCGGAATTCTTCGTCGCTTAGCTCACCCCTGGAATGCGATTCTCTGAATTTTGAGAGACATTCGTTGGCCCACCGTTCCTTCTGTATCGACTTTGGGCGGATTTTCCCGATGACGTACCAGGCGACCGCCACCAAGATCGCCAGCGCGGCGATCAAGAGAACGAGCCATTCCGGCCCGGATTGCCAAAATCGGTCCCAGTCTCCGTCAGCCGCTGCCTCCAATGGTTGGCGGGAAGATATGTTCCACAGTTGTTCTAAAGGCATTATGCGCGTAATAGACGGAATAGTCCAGCAAATAATAATCGTCTCCATCGATGGGTTTTACCCAATTATGGAATTCCACGTAACGCTGCTTGTTGCATACCCCCCATCCGGCAACCAACGGGAATACTCTTGAAAAGCCATTATTATTATACGGAAAAAAGTCGGTTTTGTGCGGGAACGTTGTCTCCGGCGCGAAGTACCCGACCACGCGATTGCCCCGCCGCGGATGGGTGTCACTCGTCGGTCCGTTTGCCGCGATAGCCCGCGCAACATTGGGGGGTCTCCCACAACTTGACCTCGCGGACCGGAAATCCATTCGCGGCGGCCGCGTCGTAGATCAGCTTGGCGATGTTCTCCGCCGTCGGACATTCGTCCATTAGGTGGAGCGGCTCTCCCAATCGTTCCAGCGCGGGCACGGCCGGGTCGGTCCGCTGAAGGATCATGCGGTGGTCGAGGTTCTCGTCAATCCAGCGGTTGAGCACGCGCTTGATTTCCGAGAAATCGAGCACCATGTCGCGGTCGTCCAGCCGCTCGGCCGCGAAAGAGACGACCGCTCGGCCGTTGTGGCCGTGCAGGTGGCGGCACTTGCCCGCGTAATTGAGCAGCCGGTGGCCGTAACAAAAGTCGATTTCGCGCGAGACGGTGAACATGGGGGTTAGTGGTCAGTGGCCAGTGGTTGGTAATCAGTTTGTTGGGGCGGCAGTTTAACTGCCACTCCAACATTAGGGAACGGTTTGAGTTGCATATCGTGTCGGATCGTTGATGTTCAGCGAGGCAAAGGCCGCTTGGCGTTCGGCGCACTTGTTGCACCGGCCGCAATGCAGACCGGCCTCGGGAGCGAGGCATGAAAAAGTCAACTCCAGCGGCAGACCGCAGCCGAGGCGCACGACCTGCCTCTTGTCCATCTCGGCGAAGGGGCGAATAAAGCGCACCCGATTGCCCGTCGCTATCTCCAGGGTCGCTTCCCATCCGCGAAAGAACTCATCGCCGGCGTCGGCGAAGGGATTGTCGGCCAGCACGGCCAAGGCCAACTGTTCGATGCCGTGGATGCCGCACCAGATCGCCGGCTTTATCGACAGCAGGGCGTTTCGGCCGGGCAGATAGACCGCGCCGGCGGGAGTTTTTTCATCCGGCGGGTCTCGGCCGTCGATGCTCCAATGGCGGCCGTAGAGGTCTAGCATCGGCATATCGAACGTCGTCAATTTTTCCAGCAGCGGCGAATCTACGGCTTTTGTAAAGGCCCTCAGTCCCGCCACTTCCGCCTCTTCCCAATATAATCCGCAGCGGACGTAAAAAGGACGAACGCGGCGGCCTTTTCGCAGCAGTTCGGCGATTAGGATGCAGCTATCCAGCCCGCCGCTGGCGAGCACTCCGATCGTCGAATCGGCCGATGGCAGGTCCATGTAATTTGATCCTGGTTATGCTTTAACCATTTTAGGGGCGGAACGCAAGCGAGGGAAGAGTGGCCCTTTTCCCCCTGCCGCGACGGATTGGTTTCATCTTGTGGATCCGCCGAAAAACGTTAAAATGGCGCGATTCGCCCGGTTCCCGTCGCCTTCCATTGCGAACCTGGAAACAACCGTATGCGGTTCTACACATTCGTTTTCAAGAACGTCGTCCGCCGCCGGGTTCGTTCCACGCTGACGGTCATCGGGATGGCCCTGGCCGTCGGCGCGGTGGTGGCCCTGGTGGGCGTGTCCCGCAGCACAGAACAGTCCTTCATGGACATCTATCAACGGCAGAACACGCCGATCATCGTGCAGCAGCGCGGGGCCAAGCAGCGGCTGACGAGCGTGTTGAGCGAGAAGCTGGGCGAGGAGATCGAAAAAATCCCCGGCGTCAAACACGCCAACGGTGGACTGGTCGATTTCACTTCGCTCGAACAGTTGGGGGCCGACGCCGTGATCGTCCAAGGCTGGCGTCCCGGTTCGCCCTTAATGAAGAATCTGAATATCTTGCCCGGCGGACGCAACATTTCCCCGGACGACAAACACTGCGTCCTGCTCGGCGACCAATTGGCCATTGCCCTGGAAAAAAAGGTCGGCGATAAATTGTCGCTTTACGAGAGCGGCGAATACGTCGTCGTCGGTATTTTCGAGAGCCACATCGGCTACGAATCGCGGAGCATGGTGATGCGGCTGTCCGAATTGCAGCGCTTCATGGGCCGCCCCGGACAGGTCTCCGGGTTCGCCGTGCTGGTCGATCGCCCCGACGAACCCAAAGAAATCGAGCGCATCTGCGCGGCGATCTCCGCGCTGGGGCCGCGGATCGACGCCAAGTCCGCCGTCGACTCGGTCAAGGACACCGCCGAAATCCGCTTCATCAACGCGATGGCCTGGATCGTCTCCGCCATCGCCATCATCATCGGCGTGGTGCTGATGCTCAATACGATGATTATGTCGGTCTCCGAGCGGACCCGCGAGATCGGCATTCTGCGGGCGATCGGCTGGGGGCGACTCCGCATCGTGAGGATGATATTGGTCGAGGCGTTTCTGTTGAGTCTTTGCGGCGGGGTGCTCGGTTCGATCGCGGCGATCGGCCTGACCCGCGCGTTGTCTCAGCACCCTGACGTGGCCGGGCTGATCGACGCCCATATCGGCCCCGGCGTGATCGCCTTCGGAATCGTTTGTTCGCTGCTCGTTGGCGTCCTAGGCGCCGCGTACCCGGCCTTGCGGGGCGCGCAACTCTTGCCGACCGAGGCCCTCCGCCATGAATAAGCGCCGTCGAGACAATTTCATTTTCCGCACCGAGCACCTCTCGAAGCTCTACCCGGACGGCCAGGTCCACGCCTTGGAAGACGTGGAGATCGACGTCCGCCGCGGCGAGTACGTGGCGATCATGGGCCCCAGCGGGAGCGGCAAATCGACGCTGCTCAATCTGCTCGGCGCCTTGGACCGGCCCACCTCCGGCGAGGTCTACTACGACGGCCGCCCCTACTCGAAGGTCCGCAACCTCGAACGCGTCCGCTCGCAACAGTTCGGCTTCGTCTTCCAATCGTTTCACTTGCTGCCCATCCTGACCGCGCTGGAAAACGTGCAGGTGCCGATGTTCGAGGGACCGCTCGGCGCCGCGGCCCGAGTCGCCAAGGCCAAGGAACTGCTCGCCTTGGTCGGCATGGAACATCGCGCCGATCACATGCCGCAGAAGCTTTCGGTGGGCGAGCGGCAGCGGGTGGCAATCGCCCGCTCGCTGGCAAACGATCCGAGCGTCATCTTGGCCGACGAGCCGACGGGCAATCTCGACTCGCACTCCGCCGAGGGGGTTTTTGAACTCTTCGCCCACCTCCACGAAGATCGCGGGCTTACCGTCGTGCTTATCACCCACGACGAGGAGTTCGGCCGGCTGGCTCAGCGGACGATACGCATGCAGGACGGTCGCATCCGCTCTGACGTATATGCCGAAGACCGCCGTTTCTACACTCCTCTCCCCCCGTTCGCGGTGCAATAAAGCCGCGACCGCCGGTCGCGCCGGCGGCGGTTAAGCTGTTGCCCCACGGCGGTTTTTTTGTTGAGCGCGACCAACGATCGCGGCTTTACAAACCCCTAAATGTGTGTATTTCGGGCATAAACGCGCATTGACACCGGCGGGCCATTTCGGGTACAAACCGCCCACTTTTCCTCGATACATCACGTCAATTCCCATGGCATGGGGTTTTGATCTTTTGCTCAAACCGCCTTGAGCGGCGGAGGACGGTGTCGCGTGTCAACCAATCCGAAGTGCCGATGTCAAAGGGTTTTTTCCCTTAGGAAACTGGTCGATGAATGTTGCCGGCCGCTGGCCTACCGCTTTGCCGAGCGAGCGATTCGAGCCGCCATCGACGTGCCGGATGATCTGATGATCGTGGCCGATCGGGAGTTGCTCCGCCGGGCGGTGCAAAACCTCGTCCTCGGCGCCGTCGCCGCCATGCCCAACGGCGGCGCGCTGGTGGTCACTTCCGCATCCGGGCCGGAGGCCGTCGAATTGGAAATCGCCGACACGGGCGAGTCGCTCGACGACGATCAACTCCGCCGCGCGTTCGATCCCTCGGGCGATGAGACCCGCGGCACGACCGGCTGGTCGTTGGCGGCGGTGAGGAAGGCCGTCGAAGCCCATTGGGGCAGCGTCTCCGTGGCCAACTGTCCCGAAGGGGGCGTCGCGTTCACTCTCCGCATTCCCCGACCACCCGCCCTGGAGGCCGCCGCGTAATGGATTTCTTCGATCGGGCATCGCGCCAACTTATAACCTTGTTCCGTGTGATGACGCCCGCCGCGCGAGCGACGGCCGCGCTGATGACGGTTCTCGTCGTCGTCGGCTTGGTGTTCCTCTGCGCTCGGCCCGGCGCCGCGCCGGAGGTGGACCTGATGCGTGGCGTTCCTCTCGCCCCCTCCAGGCTGCCGGCGATGGAGGCCGCGCTGGCCAAGGCCGGCCTGGCCGCTTACGAAGTTCGCGGCACTTCGATCTTCGTTCCCCGCGGCAAGGAAGCGGCTTACATGGCCGCCTTGGCAAACGCCGACGTCTTGCCGCCGAACTTCGGACAAGTGTTGGAAAAAGCCGTCAGCGACGGCGGACCGTTCCTCGGCCGACGCGACCGCGAGGAACGCATTAAGATCGCAACGCAAGCCGAGCTTTCCTTGTTGATCCGCTCGATGAGCGGCATCGAAAACGCCTACGTCATCTACGACGAAGACGCCAAGCGGGGATTCAACAAGGACAAGCTGATCACCGCCATCGCCGGCGTCAAGCCGATCGGCGACGCGCGGCTCGACGCGGCCCGGGTCTTGGACATCCAACACATGCTCGCCGGGGCCATCGCCGGCCTGGAGCCGGAAAACGTCACCGTCGCCGACCTTAACGGCCGCGTGTGGCACGGCAAACTGAAGGGGACGACCGAAAGCGGACGGCGCCCCGCGCCCGCGCCGCTAACGGACCAGACGGCGGAGAACTCGACCGATGCCAAGACGCCCATGTTCGATAAGACGGCCGCCGAGCGGGGCGACGAATCTCCGCCCGGCTTCCAATGGCCCCGGCAGCCGTGGAGCACGCTCGGTCTGTTCGCTCTGGGATTGCTTGGAGTGCTTGCTCTGCGGTCGTTCGTCCGCGGCGCGAACCGCACGGCGGCGAAGGAGAACCGCGTCGAGGAGGGGCCGGCCCGAACCGCCGGTTCCGCCGCGCCGCCGCCGCATTGGGAACGGGCGGACCGGACGATCGGCCAATCGCACCGCGACGAGCTTTCGCAACTGGTCGACGAAGACCCCGAGACCGCCGCCAACATTCTCCGCAACTGGATCGGACAAGCAAATTGACGATGAACAGCACGGTAAAACTCTCCAACGACGCGGGTATACGCAAGGCGGCCATACTAGTGGCCAGCCTCGACCAACCTTCGGCCGACGCGCTGCTCGAGAAAATCGACGACGGCCGGGCCGATCTGGTCCGTCGCAAAATGATGGAATTGCGCGACGTTGACGACGAGGAGCGACTCCGGGTAATCGATGAGTTCCGCCGCATCGGACCGATGGTCCCCGACGACTGGCCGCCGGGCATCGAACTGACCGGCTTGCAACCGAGACCCGCCGCGGCGGACGGTCCCCTCGACGGCGAATCGCCCCCCTTCGAGTTCCTGCGCGGGGCCGAGGACGAACGGCTCTTGAACTTGCTGGCCGACGAACGACCGCAAACGATCGCTTTGGTCCTTTCGCATTTCCCCGCCGAGAGGGCCGGCTGCTTGTTGGACCGACTCGCGCCGGGCACGCAGGTGGAAGTCGTCCGCCGGCTGGTGGACCTGGAAAGCACCGATCCCAAAACGCTTGGCGAGATAGAGCGGGCGCTGGAGGCGCGGCTCAGCCGGCTGGTCGACCTGGAGCGACGGCGGGACGCCGGGCCGCAGTCGGTCGCGCGCATTCTCCGCTCCTGCGACTGTTTCTCCCGACGACGGATACTCGACAATATCGCCGCCGAAGACCGATCGTTGTCCGAGCGACTGGGTCGACGCGAGCCGGACTTCGACGACGTCGCTCGCTGCGACGACGCCGTGTTGACCGAGGTCTTTCGCGCCGCCGATCCGGAAGTGCTTCGGGCGGCGCTGCTCGGCGCGCCGGCGGCGACGCTCGAACGATTTCTCCGCTGCATGTCGCCGACGGAGGCGAAGCAGGTCCGACGCGGCCTCGCCCGTCCGGGGCCGATCAGGCTCAGCGACGTCGAGGAGGCGCGACGCGAGATCGCCGCATTGGCCGATTGCCTTTCGTGCGGCGCGTTGGAAAGCCCCGCCGCTGCATAAGAACGATAATAATGGCCACCATCATCCGAGCCGCCGATGCCCACGACCGTCCCACGCCGACGACGCTGCGTTTCGACGACCTTGCCGAAGGGCTGATTGCCGAGGCGCGGAGCGAGGCCGAGTCGATCCGCCGCCGCGCGGCCGAGAAAGGACGCCGGGCGGCCGTGGAGAATGTCCAGCGGCGAGTGGCCCCGGTGATTGAGGCGTTCGAGAAGGCGGCCGACCAGTTGAAACAATCCCAGCGGGCCTGGCTGGCAAACTGGGAAGAGGAGGCCGTGCGGCTCTCGGCGGCGATGGCCGAGCGGATCGTCCGCCGCCAGTTGGCCCGGGAGCCGGAAATAGCGGTCTCCCTGGTCCGCGAGGCCCTCGAATTGGCCGCCGGCAGCCCCGACGTACGCCTCCGCATGAACCCGCAAGATCATCGAGCGTTCGCGGAAGACGTTGCCGGGATAGCGAAAAACCTCTCGGCCGTCGGCGAGTTGAAAGTGTTGCCCGATGAGTCGCTCCAGCGCGGCGAGTGCCGCGTGGAAACCCGTTTCGGCTCCATCGACCAGCGGTTCCGCTCGCAGTTGGACCGCATCGTCGAGGAGTTGATTGGATAAGGAACCGATCGGCTGACCCCTGGTCACTGACCTCCGACCCCTTCCATGCCCGACTACGTTGCCCATCTCGAACGGATCGTGCCCACGGCCCTTGCCGGCAGCGTGGCGGGGACGGGCGGCGCCACGGTCTTGGCGGCGGGATTTCCCGCTCCGCTTGGGGCAATGGCCGAGGTGCGGCGCCACGCCCGGCCGCCGCTGACGGCCGAGGTGGTCGGCTTCCGCGACGATCTGACCGTATTGTATCCGTTGAGCGAGTCGAGCGGAGTGCGGCGCGGCGACGCCGTCCGTCTCGTCCGCACCGCGCGACTGCTGTGCGTTGGGCCGGAACTGTTGGGCCGGGTGATCGACGCCGAGGGGCGCGCGATCGACGGCCGGCCGAGGCCGCTGCTCGACGACCGCGTCGCCTTGGACCGGCCGCCGCCGGAGCCGTGCTCCCGGCCGCGGATCGATCGGCCGCTATGCACCGGCGTCCGTTCGATCGACGCGATGTTGACCTGCGGCAAGGGTCAGCGGATGGGCATATTTTCCGGCTCCGGCCTGGGCAAGAGCGTGTTGCTGGGGATGATGGCCCGATACACCGCAGCCGATGTGATCGTCATTGCCTTGATCGGCGAGCGCGGCCGGGAAGTGAACGAGTTCATCGAGCGCGACCTGGGACCGGAGGGCATGGCTAAAAGCGTGGTGGTGGTTGCCGCCAGCGACGAGCCTGCCGTGGTTCGCGCCCAGGCCGCCGCCACGGCCGCGAGCGTCGCCGAATACTTCCGCGATCGGGGCAAGGACGTGCTCCTGCTGATGGATTCACTGACCCGCTACGCCTTGGCGCGGCGCGAGATCGGTCTGGCGGCGGGCGAACCGCCGGCGACGCGAGGGTTTCCCCCCTCGGTCTTCGCCCGGTTGCCAAAGCTGGTCGAGCGGGCCGGACGAACGGCGCGGGGGAGCATTACCGCCTTCTACGCCGTGCTGGTCGAGGCCGACGATCCGAACGAACCGATCAGCGACGCGGTCCGCGGCCTGTTGGACGGCCACGTTTGGCTCTCGCGCGAACTCGCCTCGCGCGGCCACTGGCCGGCCGTCGACGTGCTGGAGAGCGTAAGCCGGCTGATGCCGCAGATCGCCGACGAGGAACATCGCCGCGCCGCCGACGCGATTCGCGGACTGATGGCCGCCTACCGCGACCACAAAGACCTGATTTCGCTCGGCGCCTACCGTCGGGGCGCGAACCGCGCGGTCGACGCCGCCATCGACTTGCGCGACGAGATCGACTGCTTCCTCCGCCAGCCGGTCGAGCGGCCGGCCACGGCGGCCGAAGCCCGAGAAGGATTGATGAAATTATATCAACGATATTTATCCGTTTATCCTGATCCATAATCCCGATTGGCGTCAGCGCCGCGTGGACGCGGCGGCTAAACGACGTTTCCTGAACTCTAAACCCTGAATCCCAACCTCTTTCCATGTCCGAGTTTCGCTTCAAACTGGCGGCTCTACTGATGTTGCGTCAGTCGGCGCGCGACGAGTGCCGGCTGCTGCTGGCCGAATCGCTTCGCGCGGACGACGATCTGCGCGATCGGCTGGAGCGGCTCGAAGCGGAAGCCGCGCGAATGCAAGGCCGCCGCCGCGCCGCCTCGACCGGACAAGTGGACGTGGAACGGGTCGTCGAAACGGAGCGTTACGCGGCGCTGTTGGAATCGGAAAAGGAGCGATTGCGCCGCCGCCGGGAAGCGCTGGCCGTCGAAATCGAGCGCGGCCGCGACGCGTTGTTGAAGGCCGACCAGGAAGTCCGCGGCCTGGAAATGCTCCGCGAGCGACAACTTCTGCGCCACCGTCGAGAACAACAACGGCGCGAATCCAAGCAAATTGACGAGTGTGTTCACATTGCAACCGCGAAAAGGGCCTGAAAGGAAAAAAATGAACTATAGCCCCCTGGCCAACACGTTGACGGAAACCGAACAAGCCATTTGCGCCGCCCTGCCGCCGGCGAAAACGGAGACGCTCGATCTGCGGATCGAACTCGGCCGGACCCGCTTGGACGGCGAAGAGGCGAAAAACCTTCGCCCCGGATCGGTGGTCCCCTTGGACGGCATGAGCGGCGAACCGCTGTCCATTTACGCCGGGCGGCGGTTGGTGGCCCGCGGCGAACCGCTGGTCATCGACGGCAAGATCGCCGTCCGCCTGGTGGAAGTGGCAAAGTAGAACGGAATTAATTCCGTTCCCGGGATGCGATTATGCGACGCATTTTTCTGACACTCATCGTCTCTCTGGTTATGTCGAGCACGCATGTGGCCGAGCTTGCGGCCCAAACCGCGCGGCCGACGCGCTATCCGCCGGCGGAAAACGCGCCGCAACTCACTCCCCGGCAGGCGAATCCCGAGCGGAATGCGGAACGGAACGCGGTCGGCATGACCGCGGCGACGGTCGTCGGCGCGTTGGCGTTGGTGTTGGCTATTTTCTTCGTCGGCGCTTGGATGTTTCGCCGGGCGGCGCCCGCCGGCTTCGGAGTCCTGCCCGCCGAGGCCTTCGAGCCGCTCGGCCGCGCGCGGTTGACCGCACGGCACAACGTCCATCTGCTCCGCTGCGGCAACAAGGTGCTGCTGGTGGCGGTCGGCGCGACGGGCGCGGAGACGTTGGCCGAGATCGACGATCCACGGGAGGTCGCGCGGTTGGTGGAATTGTGTCGTCGGCCGAAAGGAGGGCCGCGATGAAGCCCGATCGCCGACATCAAACACTCCCCTCGCCCGCAAGCGGGAGAGGGGCTGGGGGTGAGGGCGGTTCGAGTTATCGAGTTGAAATCCATGATCCTTCGCGGTTCGGCCTTCACCCTAACCCTCTCCCGGCCGAAGAGGGTAGAAAACATACAATTCCCAAACATTTCCGTACGGCGGCGTTTGTCGTTATTGCCGCGATAATGATGGTTTTCGGCGTCGGCGGCGCGGCCCTCGCGCAAGATTCGCCCGGGGCGGGCGACGGCCGCGCGGGGTTCGAAATCTCCGACGTGTTGGCCGGAGGGCCGAAATCGTGGACCAGCCCCGAGGGCCTCGGCTCCACGCTGCAAGTGATGTTGATGCTGGCGGTGCTCAGCCTGGCGCCGGCGGCGCTGCTGATGACCACCTGCTTCGTCCGCATCGTGGTGGTGTTGGGCCTGTTGCGGCAGGCGCTCGGCGCGCAGAACCTCCCGCCCGCGCAGGTAATCACCACGCTGTCGCTGTTTCTGACGCTGTTGATAATGACGCCCGTCTGGCGGCAGGTCCATGACGAGGCGGTCGTTCCATACACGCAGCGCGAGATCGGCCTGGACGACGCCTGGCGGAAGGGCGCGGCCCCGGTCCGGCGCTTCATGAGCATGCAGATCGAGCGGACCGGCAACACGGAGGACGTCTGGCTGTTTCTCAAATACGTGCCGAACCAATCGACGCCGACAAGCTACGACGACGTGCCCTTGCAGGCGCTGCTGCCGGCCTTCATGCTCAGCGAGTTGAAGACGGCGTTTCTGATCGGCTTCCAGGTGTTTCTGCCGTTTTTGGTGATCGACCTGGTAGTGGCAAGCGTGACGGTGTCGATGGGCATGTTGATGGTGCCCCCGGCGCTCGTTTCGCTCCCCTTGAAACTCTTGCTGTTCGTGCTGGTCGACGGCTGGCATCTGGTGGTCGGAATGTTGATGGAAAGCTTTCAGGCGTTTATGTGACCATGGATTCTTCCCAAGCGATTGAACTCGGCCGCGAGGCGCTGTGGACGATGCTCATCATCGGCTCGCCCGTGTTGCTGGCCGCGCTGGTCGTCGGCGTGGTGGTGGGCTTGTTCCAGGCGCTTACGCAGATCCAGGAGCAGAGCGTGGCCTTCGTGCCGAAGATCATTGTTACGGTCCTGGTCTTGACGCTCGCGCTCCCCTGGCTGATTTCGCAAATGCTGCAATACACCAGCGAGGTGATCGGCGGGATACCGGGGAGATTTTGACGCTCCCCTTTCCCGCAAGCGGGAGAGGGGCCGGGGGCGAGGGCGGTTTGTGATGAAAACGGGGACAGGCACCGCAATCAGTAGTGGTTTTCGTTTCGTAACAATACAAGGGATTGCGGAGCCAGTCCCCGATTTCATCACGCCAGGCCGGAGGCGAGGGTGGTTGGTTGTCGGAAGTATGAAATAAGCCCATGCACGACCAGTGGCTGATCTTGTTCACGTTGGTTTTCGCCCGGGTGGGCGGGATGGTGATGACCGCGCCGATCTTCGGCGCCGGGGCGGTGCCTGCGCGGGTGCGCGTGCTGCTGGCCGTGGCCCTGACGTTTTTGATCGCCCCCGTGCTCTGGCAAGGAACGCCCGCCCGAATCGACGGCCCGGCCCAATTCTTCGCCTTGCTCGGCGGCGAGGCCATCGTCGGCGCCTGCCTGGGCCTGGGTGTATTGATTTTTGTCCACGCCATGACCATCGCCGGGACGGTTGTCTCGCACGCGGCGGGCCTGTCGATCGCCGAGACGTTCGATCCGGCCGCGGGCGAGATCGCGCCGCAGCTTTCCCGCTTCATGTTCCTGCTGGCGTTGTGCGTATTTTTTCTTTTGGGCGGGCACCGCGCGGCGATGGCCGGCCTGTTGGACACGTTCCGCGCTATCCCGCCCGGCAGCGGCGCCGTGCCCGACTCGTTGGCCGAGGGGGTTTGCACGTTGGTCGCGCAGAGTTTTTCGCTCGCCGTTCGCGCCGCCGCTCCGGCGCTGACCGCGCTGTTGCTGGCCACGTTGACGCTCGGCCTGATCGGCCGGACGCTGCCGCAGTTGAACGTCTTGGTTCTCGGCTTCGGCGTCAATGCGATGTTGACCTTCGCCGTTCTGGCCGTTGCGCTCGGCATCGCGGTCTGGGCCTTCGCCGACCAGATCGCCCCCGCGCTGGAGACGATGTTCGACGCGTTGCAAACCCCGTTTCAAGGTGAATGGTTGTCGTAAAACAAATCCGCGCCGCGTGGACGCGGCGGCTTGACGATATTTGATATGTCCGATTACGCCGGCGAAAAAACATTGGAGCCGACCCCGCATCGCCGCCAACAGGCGCGGAGCGAGGGCCACGTGGCCAAAAGCCGCGACCTGGTCTCGGCCGGAGTGCTCATGTTGGGCTTGGGAGCGCTGGGGGCGGTCGGCGGGGCGCTGGTCGGGTTCCTGGTCGATCTTTGCCGCGCTCAGCTCGGCGGACGGCCGTGGCTGAACGCCGACGCCGAGTTCGCCGTTTCCCAATGGAATACGTTGCTTTGGGGGCTGGGGGGCAAACTGCTGCCGGTCTTGGGTTTGATCTTCTTGGCCGGCGTGGCCGTCAACGTGCTGCAAACCGGTTTCCTCTTTCTTCCGCAACGGCTGAAAATCGACCCTCAAAGAGTCAGTCCGCTTGGCGGCCTGGAACGGATATTTTCTTCCTCGAACCTAGTCGGCCTCGCTTTCGGCGTAGCTAAGCTGTTGGTCGTCGCGGCGGTTGCCGGCGCGGTCCTCTACGGCGAGCGGCAATCGCTGGCCGGCCTTGCCGCTTTGGACCCGGAGGGCTTGGCGCTGGGAATGTTTTGGATATCCTTTCGTACGACTTTGAAGGTCGGCGGAGTGCTGCTGGCGCTGGCGGTGTTGGACTACGCCTATCAGCGTTGGCGTTACGAGCGCGATCTGCGGATGACGCCGCAAGAGTTGCGCGAGGAGGCGCGGAACCTCGAGGGCGATCCGCGGCTTGCCGCCCGTCGCAAGCAGCGGCGCCGCGAGCTGTCGCTAAGGAGGGTTGAGGGTCAGGGGTGAGGGCGGCCGGAAAAAAACTCCCCTCTCCTTTTGGGAGAGGGGTCGGGGGTGAGGGCTTGGTGAAAAGCGACAAGTTGAGTGAGTGAATCTTGCTGAAAAAGCCCTCACCCTAACCCTCTCCCGGCGGGAGAGGGGACAAAGTATTAAACACTCTTGGCGGGAGAGGGGACAAAGTATTAAACACTCTTGGCGGGAGAGGAGACAAAGTATTTGAATCTCATGGCGGGAGAGGGGACTTTTGTTGTCGAACCGTAATAGTACAATAACATGTCTTTGCGAAGAGATAGAAATGTCTGCCCGCCAATACGCCTCGAAACACATGATCCGTCGCGCTCGCGACTTGCGTCAAACCGGCACGCCGCCGGAACAACTGCTTTGGCTCGCCTTGCGCAACGGGCAGATCGGCGGGCTGAAGTTTCGGCGTCAGCATCCGGTCGGCCGTTACGTGGTGGACTTCTATTGCCGCGACGCGAAATTGGTCGTGGAAGTGGACGGCATGAGCCACATCGACAAGATGCGTCAAGACGCGGCGCGGACGGCGTTCATCGAATCGGAGGGGTTGCGGATTCTGCGAGTGACGAACGAAGATGTAATGCGCGATCTCGACGCAGTGACTCGGAAGATAGCCGAGTTGTGCGGAGTGCCGTGGGATTGAATGTTTATGTTCGGTCCCCTCTCTCTCCGGGAGAGTTCGATATAAGAAGTCCCCTCTCCCTCCGGGAGAGTTCGATATAAAAAGTCCCCTCTCCCTCCGGGAGAGTTCGATATAAGAAGTCCCCTCTCCCTCCGGGAGAGGGTTGGGGTGAGGGCTGTATGCGGTTGGATGTTCGGTCCCCTCTCCCTCCGGGAGAGGGTTAGGGTGAGGGCCGTATGACTTTTGTATGAGCGTTGAAACAGTCATGGAAAATTCACTCCGCAACACCCCGTTTTTTCAAGAGCTTGAAGCCGAACACCGTAAGTGGCTTGCCAACTTCGATTCGTACTATTTATCAAAGTGGGTTGATTCTCTAGAAAACGATAACGAAGAAGCGGCCTTTGCAGAAGCTGGTGTGCGCAGATTATTGCAAAGCTATGGCGTTGCTCTGAAGCCAAACGACAGGAATGGCGGCCCAGATTATTGTTGCATGAAAGAATGTCGCAAGTTCTATGTCGAAGTCACGTGCATCAAGATTGAGACTGCCACTGCCAAGACAGGCATTGCAAACGATGGCACCAATGAGGTTATGCCGTTTCGCTCTTTAAACAGGGCAGTTTGCTCAAAGTGCTCTTATAAAACGGAACAATGTGCCGATCTCGGTGCCCCTGTATTGTTGGCCATTGGAACATTCCACACGGGCGCAGGGGTGCTGAGCTTCGATGAACGGTATACCGTGGGCCGGTTGCTTACCGGCGATGTCGTTAGGACTTTTCCGATTGATGTGTGGACGGGTAAACAGGTTGGTGACGACCGTTGTATAACGAAGTTTAATTCCGCTGCTTTCCTACGCTTAGATAGATCCGCAGAGGTTGAGCTTTTCCGCCATACAATTTCCGGATTATTGCTATGCAACCTCGGACTTAAGATACCGACAGTTAGTGGTGTATTGCATCCGAATCCAAACAATGGCTTTGATCCAGCGATTCTACCGGTTGTCAAATTTTGTCAGGCGGTAATTGACGAATCAGCGGGGTCATTGCGAATCGAATGGCCTGGAGAAGACGGTGAACGAAAATCAGTTTCGTTGAACAATATGCCCTCACCCTAACCCTCTCCCGGCGGGAGAGGGGACCGGACAAATAACAAACAACCTAACAACCTGACTCCGCGAGAGAAAAGGATAGCGGGATGATGAGCACTTCAGCCC
>JAFGLH010000034.1 GCA_016928165.1 Pirellulales bacterium
CAAGGAAAGCACCCATCGGGTCGAGCGGGCGATAGTCAACTCCGGCTTCCAACGGCCGCAAAACCGGATCGTGATAAACCTGGCCCCGGCCGATTTGCCCAAGGACGCTTCCTCGTTCGATCTGCCCATCGCGTTGGGCATCCTGGCAGGCAGCGGGCAGATCGACGCCGACAGCCTGGACCGATACGCCGTGATCGGCGAGTTGGCGCTCGACGGCACGACGCGGGCAACCAAAGGCGCGCTGTCGATGTCGATCGCCGCCGCCGAACTTGGGGACTGCCCCAGTTTTCGTCCGACGAAAACGGGACTGTCCCCTTCAGGGCTTCGCGGCCTGCTCGTGCCCACCCCCAGCGCGGCCGAGGCGGCGGTGGTCGAAGGCGTGGAAGTCGTTCCCATCTCCAGCTTGTCCCAGGCCGTGGCCTTTCTCGCCGGCGAGATCGAGATCGAGCCGCAGCCATCGCGTCTGGAGGAGCTTTTCCGCGAGCTTGCCAGCTACGACGTCGATTTCGCCGACGTCCGCGGTCAAGAGTCGGCCAAGCGGGCGCTGGTTGTGGCGGCGGCCGGCGGTCACAATCTGTTGATGATCGGCCCGCCCGGCTCGGGCAAGACGATGCTGGCCAAGCGGATGCCCACGATCCTGCCCGACCTGACGCCCGGCGAGTCGATCGAGACGACGCGGATCTACAGCGCGGTGGGCCGCTTGCAGCCGGGACAGCCGCTGCTGGCGGTCCGGCCGTTCCGCGCGCCGCACCACACGATCAGCAATGCCGGCCTGGTTGGCGGCGGCTCGACGCCCTCGCCCGGTGAAATATCCCTCTCGCACAACGGCGTGTTGTTCCTCGACGAGTTGCCCGAGTTCAGCCGACAAACCCTGGAAGTGCTCCGCCAGCCGTTGGAGGACGGCACGGTGACGATTGCCCGCGCGCTCAACAGCACGACCTTTCCGGCCAATTTTATGTTGATCGCCGCGCTGAATCCTTGTCCCTGCGGCTATCGGGGCGACGCGCGCCGCCAGTGCCACTGCACGCCGCCCCAGATAGACCGCTACATGTCGAAGATCAGCGGGCCGCTTTTGGATAGAATCGACATCCACATCGAGGTCCCCTCGGTTGCTTATAGCGACCTTTCCGCCGGCGCGCCGGGGACCGCCAGCTCGGAGTTGCGAGAGCAAGTCGCCGTTGCCCGCGCGGCGCAGGCGGCCCGCTTCGACGGCGTCAAAACCCGTTACAACGCCGACATGACCCACCGTCAAACGCGGCAGTTCTGTCGCTTGGATTCGGAGTGTCAAAACATACTTAAATCGGCGATGTACGAGCTTGGTCTATCCGCCCGCGCCCATGACAAGGTTCTTCGCGTCGCCCGCACCGTTGCCGATCTCGAGCAGGGCGACGCCATCCGCCCGCAACACCTTCACGAGGCGATCGGCTATCGCATGCTGGATCGGCAGTTGTGGACGTGAAGGCGTCGGCGGACGAGCAACGCCTTCCCCCAAGGTAAATTTCAGCCGTTTACAGGGGGCTGTCCCGATTTTCGCGGTTCACCGCGAAAATGGGACTGTACGAAATTTTGTGGCACGGGCTTCCAGCCCGTGAAGAAACACGGCCAAGATGGCCGTGCCACGTTGCTTGACGCAAAATTTCGTACAGCCCCTAATTTCAGGCGCGGCCTACATATGCCTTGTTATCCAATCTCCCCCTTGAGTGGCATGTTGCCCGCCGCCATTCCTCATAATCCGCTTTTTTTGCTTGGCTTTTTACGCTCTACCGATTACCCTGGTATATATGAAGGGATGGACAATAGGGGAAATCCCCCCAATCTATCGGACATGCAAGAGCGGAGGAATAAGGATCATGTGGACCGGTCTATACGGCAAGAGATTTCGGTGTTTTTGCGCGCTCGTCGTCGCTGCGTCGCTCGCCTCGGCGGCGCTGGCGGCGGAAAAGCGCAAAGCATTTATAACGAGGGGCGAATACGATCCGAAAGCCGAAACCATCGAGATGTTCGCGGCCATCGAAAAAGGCGACATCTCCGTGAAGCTGATTCCCAAGGATTCGACACAGTGTCGGGTGTTGATCGAGAACAACACCGACCAGCCGTTGAACGTGCAACTGCCGAAAGCCTTCGCCGGCGTGCCCGTCCTGGCGCAGGGTTTCGGCGATGACGGCGGCGGACGCGGCACACGCGGCGGTTCCAGTGGCGGCAACCAAGGCATGGGCGGCGGCATGGGCGGCATGGGCGGCATGGGCGGCATGTTCTGCGTCCCGCCGGAAAAGATCGGCAATCTCAAGCTCGCCGCCGTCTGCCTCGAACACGGCAAGGACGACCCTCGCCCCAACATCCCCTATGAGATCAAACCGCTGGAGAGCTTTACCACCAAAGCGGGCGTGCGCGAGCTGTGCGAGATGCTTGGCAGCGGCCGACTCGATCAACGCGCGGCGCAGGCCGCCGCCTGGCACTTGAACAACGACATGAGTTGGCAAGAGCTGGCCGCCAAACGGCTCAGGTACGCAAACGGCATGACCAAACCCTATTTTAGCCCGCTCGAAATTCAGGGCGGCATGCAAATTGCATCCGAGGCCGTCAAGACCGCGAAACTACGCCAGGAGAAGGCCGAAGGGGAAAACTCTCCCGGACGCAGCGACGCTTCGACGAGCGAATAATCCACGCCGCAAACAACACCGGCCCGCGGGTCGCATTCCGCGGGCTTTTTTCTTGCGGCCCGGCCGCCCTCGACCGCGTTCCCATCTTGAGGTTCGCTCAGCAAGCGGCGGCGGCGTTGCCAGACCTCCGAGCGGAGCGACCCGCCTTGAATCGCTTCAATTCCCGCTGGAACTTCAACCTCTCCGCCCGCCAGCGCTCCGCCTCTTCGCGGAGATGTTCTTCCTCGCGGGCGAGCCGTTCTTCGCGGGCGATCAACCGCGACGCTTGGCCGTCGCACTCGCGTTGACGGTCGGCGACCCATTTGTCGAATTGCCGTTTCCGATCGAGCAGCTTATCGAGTTGCCCTTCGAGCCGGCCGCGGACCACTTCCAATTCCTTTTTTTGCTCCGCCAACTCGGCGTTGGCCTGGGCGTATTGCTCGGCCAGGCGGGTGCGAATTTGCCCCAGCGATCGGGTTAGCGCCGCCGGCGGCGCGGCGCCGGAGAGCTGCACCCATAGCTCCTCGGTCGCCAGGCGAATCTCCAGCGTCTCTCGATGCATGCGTCCCAATTCTTCTCGAAGCTGCAACAGCGATGCCTTACTCTTGTCCACATGCTCGGCGCGCCGCGCGACCGCCTGCCGCTGCCGATCCAGGTCGGCCATCGCGCGCCGGCGTTCGTCGGCCAACCGCTCAAGCTCGTCCGCGCGGAGTTGCGCGTTGGTTAAACATTCGGCGGCCGCGCTCTCGTTTCGCTCCCTCGCGGTCTCCGCGACCGCCAACCGCTCCAATCGCTCCTCGAATTCTTTCTCTCGGCGGGTCAATTCCTGATGCCGTTCGTTCAACGCCCGCTCCCGCTCGAAGACGGTCCGCTCCCGCCGAGCCAATTCCTCCTCCCGTTCGTCCAGCAGCGCCGCCCGCGCGCCCGTCTCCGCGCACCCGCCGGCCAACTCCGCCCGACGTTCATCGAGCCACAGCCGAGCGGCCCTGAAATCGGATTCAAAACCGGCGATCCGCGAGTTCAGTTGTGCTTCGCGGGCGTCCAACTCCTTCTGCCGGCCGCGAAGATAATTGGCCAACTGGAGGGCTTGCAGGCGGACTTGCTCGCCGGTCGTTTCGTCGTTGACCGCAGCGGGCGCTTCCGGCTGCGGAGCCGATGACAAAACGGCCTGCTCGTGCGGGGCGTCAATGCGGGTCGATGGCGTCGGGGATTCGCCTCCCACGGACCGGCAACGCCGCCGCCCTTTCGTCTCTGACCGATTGGAAGAGTCGGACTTGATCATTTACCGCGTCAGTCTATGAACCAGCAATGACGCTGGTGCGGGCTGCATAACCGATAAAGTTTACCCAGTCTGCTTAATCGACACTTCTGCCCGCTGAATTTACTTCAATTTTCCACAGATTGGTTTGTCAACTCATCTCATTACACGCGGGATAAAATAGCGATACATGCCACTGATTATGCACCAAATAAACAAGATGAGCGTAATGGGTAAACTAGCGATTTGATCTCCATGATGCCGTACTATACACATTTTGCATCGTATTATTACGGCACTATCCGCCACAACACCTTATGCGCATACTATCCCGGTCCGCCCTGGTGACGATAAGGTGTATCGCGAATACGCATTGACGGAATGTCGGGAAAATAGTATACATGGGTACAGATTTTTCTCGAGGGCCGCCCAATGACGACCTATGCCAGAGAAAATTTGCAGCGTTTGATGGCTGCCGGCGGGCTGTCGATGCGGAGGGTGGTCGAACAGACTGGACTCAACGCCCGAACCGTTCGTGGGATACTCCACGGCGGACAGAAGCCGCGGGCGAGGACGCTCCACCGGCTCGCCCACGGGTTGGGAGTGGATGTGGACGAGTTCTTTGTCGATCCCTCGCAATTGCTCTACCGCCGTTTCGACCGCCGCAAGAATCCGGTGGTGTCGGAAGTAATCGAAAAGCGCCGCGACCTGTTCCGCAATTGGAGCGAGGCCGATTTCGACAAGCTCCACAACCATCTCGACGGAGAAAAAACGCCGACGGTCGACGAAACGCTTGACGCCGTCAATCGCATCAACAGCGCGCGGCTGCTGCACGAACGTCTCGATCTTCTCCTGGAAAGTCCCTACGCCGAGATCGCCGCCGGGATGATCGGGGTCCTTTTCGAGAAGACTTTTTTAAGGGAGAGAGGAGAGAGAAGAGGTGAGAGGGAGTAATAGTGCGGGCCGAGGCCCGGCGTGATAGCCGCCGGGTTTGCACCCCGGCCTACGTTGCTCTCCCCTCTCAACCACTCACCACTTCCGCCTCGATCACCTGCAATTCCCCGATCCGCTCGGCTCCGATCGTGCCGGTGATGGTGTAAACTGTGCCGTCCGGGCCGCGAATCGAACAGGTGTGATCCAACTGGAGGTCCTCCTCGACGAAGATTCGATAGCGGGTAGTGGTGGTGGGCGTCTCGTCGTCCGAGTCGATTTTCCGTTCGATCGGTTGGATTCGCGCCCGAACGCCGGTCCGCCACGTCCGCCAGTTGGACGGGCTGATCTCTTTCAGCACGGCGATCGTGTCGTCCAGGCCGAAGGCGACCGCGACGTTCCGGGTTTCGCACCGCCAGCGTGAGCCGAGCGTGGCTTTTTTTACCGTAAGGACCGTCCAGCGCCCGCCGTCGCCGTCGAGGATCGCGTCGCCCAGGGCGGGCGCGTCGGGCAGTTCGGCGACGGGCAGGTGCCAGACCAGCTCGACCGCCGTATAGCGGCCGAAACTGACGACGTATTTCCGCACGTCGCCCCGGTTGACGATGGCTGCCTGGCCGGCGGTGATTGCCCGCCGCAGGGCGTGGGCGACGACCGTGCCGCCGGCGCCGGGCGTGTCGCCGCGCCGCAGTAGCGTGACCGACTCCGTTCCGTCGGGGACAGTGGTGAAATCGGCGGATGGATCGAAGGACATAGTCGGTAGGGGGAAGGTTCAAGGTTCAAAATTCAAGGTCAACGGTACAAGGTTCAAAATTTCTGTTTTTGACCTTGAACCTTGAACCTTTGATCTTCTCAAAAACGTGTTTTGAAGTTGAATAATTAGTCCCCTCTCCCAAAGGGAGAGGGGAGATTTTCAAAACACGTTCTAAGTGTATCCCTGCGAGCGCTGCTCGAAGGGCGACTCGCCGGTGAGTTTTTCGTTGCACCAATCGACGACCCGCTGGAGCTGCGAGTGGTAGTCTCCCCAAGAGACCATTTGACCGTCGATTTGATAGGTTGGTTTCGGCTGGGCGGTGATTTCGACCAGCAGGGCCAAGGTTTGACTTTTGATCGCGGCGATTTGTTCGGCGTCGGTGGACATATAAGTAGGGATTGGGAATTAGGGATTAGGGATTGAAGAAATGGAAAAAGAAAATCTAATTCCCAATCCCTAATTCCTCATGTGACGTTGATTCTAAAACGCACGATTATTACTTGCCCCAGCGTCGGGGCGATTCGATATTCGACCAAATACCGCCGCCCGGCGACGGCGAAGGCAGGGTATGCGGCGACCTCCGGCGTGTGGCGGAAGTTGTAGCCGGTCGCGTCCACCGTCCAGAGCGAATCGGTCTGGAGCGAATTGAACAGCACGTCGGCCACGGTCAACGACGCGTCGGCGTGTCCGTCTACCGCCGTGCGGTCGTCCGGGTTTTGATCGTCCAACAGGTAAATGGAGTATTCGATCGAGTCGACGTCGGCGATCGTGATCGGATCGGCGTCGCCGCCGACCACTCGGGCCAACAGCGTGACCGTCCCGTTCTTGAACGCCTCGCCGTGCGTGTCGAGCGCTTCAGCCATGGCGGTGCCTTTGATTTGCTAAACGGTTCGCTCGACATTGAACATCGAACGGACCACTAATTGGTTTCCCCGGCGACGGCGCCGGCGTGAAAGTCCTGTCCAATAATCGCGCCGCTGTTGTAATCTTCGCCCGCCTCGGCGCCGGTGCAGGCCGTTTGCGCTTCCTCGACGCGGTAGGGTCCAAACAGCGCGGCTTCCGTTCCCTTGCCGCTGTTGTAAATCGCCTTGATCTCATTCGCGGCAAGCGCTTCCGAGTAAATCCGCGCGTCGTCGATCAGGCCGTAAAACTGTTGGTTCCCGATCGTACCGTTAATTCCCAGCCACAGGTCGCTCGTATCGGCCTGGACATTCACCGTCTGCGCGACGGGCGTCGCCGCTTCGCCGTCCAGATACAGGTTCAAGCAAGAGCCGTCCCAAGCGCCGACGAGGTGATGCCAACCCGTGTCCGATACTTGAGACGGCCATTGGATGATTACGCCCGTCGAACCATTGCTTAAATAGAGCCGCGGATACCCGCTATTCAAGTACAACTGGTACGACAGGGCGGTGTATGCGGAGGAGTTGCCCTTGATAATCAATTTCATGTTGACCGCCGACGTGTCGCCGCGCTTGAACCAGCAGGCCAAAGTTCCCGTGTCGGTCATCCGCAAGTCGGCCGCGTCGGGGACTTGGATTTTGCTCGACGAACCGTTGAAGCTCGCCGCCTGCCCGGCTTTGCCCGTATCGTAAGACACGTCGGTCGGCGCGCCGTCGTGGCCATTGCCGCTGGCGTCGTTCGCGTCGCCGTTTAGTTTGTAGTGGGCAATGAGGGACATAAGGTTCAGGGTTCAGGGTTCAGGTCTGGGAGAAAGGCGCCAGACGCCTTTCTCCCTCCCAAGTTCGTGCAAGGTCATTTAGCTTCCGGCTCCGGTGCTTTTCACGACGTAACGGGGATTGATGACCGCCGCGGCGCCCCGCTCGCTGGCCTTGAAGCGGAGCACGATGTCCTGGTTGAACTCGGCCTCGCTGTTGATGGGCGCCTGGGCGACGGTGATCGGCCAGTTCTCCATGTAGGCGAAGGCCTTGCGGAAGTCGCCGATGTACCAATACTTTTTGGCGTTGGCGGCGGAATATCCGGCGGCCAAAAGTCGGCGATAGGCCAGCCGGCTCTCGACCACGGTGTAGTTGCCCAGCGGATTGGCGGCCACGGTGGTCGTGGCGGCGCCGCTGGGGGTGTAATTGATCTCGGCCGCGTTGAAGATGCGATGGGCGGCGTGGCGATAGGCCGGCATCACCAGCACGCTGGTCGCCTGGATCAGCACCGGCTCGCCGGTGTTGGGGTCGAGGATGTCGGCGAACAGTTGCTCGGCGGCGTCCACGTCGGTCCAATCGACCAGTTCCTCGGTCATTTCGTTGATCCAATCGCCGTCGGGCGGAGTGCCGGTGCCGGCGTTGCTGTAGGTATTGTAGGCCGATCCTTTCCACTTGTAGTTGTTCGTCGCGCCGATCAGCAGGTCCAGCAGCCGCTTTTCCTTGTTCAGCCCCAACACCTCGCCGACCTCGGCGGCGCGTTGCAGGACCAGATGGGTGCGGTCGAAAAAGATCGCCTCGCGCGTGACGGGCACGATGAAGCCGCGCTTGGTCGTCTGCGGCGTCTCGATGTAGTCTTCGGCGAAGCCCAAATTGGGATAGGGCATTCCCGGCTGTACTTCGGCCGCCTCGTCGCTGATCCGTCCGACGCCGGGGATCAACTCGCCGTCGAGCCGGGTGGGAATCGTATCGACCAGCCGCGAGAGGACGAACGCCTCTTGAGTGTAAGCCTCCATGATTTTCGACTGGACGATCTGTCCGGTGATGTTCGAGAATGCGGTGACGTCCACGCCGTCGCCGGCCTCCAGGAGCGCGGCGCCGCCTTGGCGCGGGTCCATCTGTCGAACTCGTTGCGGGCTGAGGGTCGCCTCGGCCAGCTCGCGGACGCTGAAGTCTTCCGCCTTCAAGTCGCCCGATTGCAGGGCCTCCCGCAAGTGCTCGACGGTCCGCTCCGGCCCGTTGACTTCGTACATGTGTTTCAGTTCGCGGTATTTGATTGGTCTCACGATCGGTATCTCCAAATAAGGGTTTTTCGGGGATGCGGGGGTGCGGGGGTGCGGGGGTGCGGGGGTGCGGGATTATGATGGATACTCGCCCCTCGCCCCTCTTATTACGCCGCGCTTGGCGTAGTGCCTTCCACTCCGCCGGTCATCACGGTGGAACGGACGTCGATCAACACGCTGGTGACGGACGCTGCTTGTCGCTTGGCTATCCGCCCGATGGCGTACGCGGCCGCGGCGACCTTGTCTACTTGCTGGTTCAACAGGGCGTCGCCGGCGGCGTTTTCGTCGGCGCCGACCAGGTCGCCCAGCTCGAACGTCCCGCTGGGACAATCGAATTCGAACACGCCGGTGGTGGCCACGCGGATCGGGGCGTCGTCTCCGTTGCGGCTCCGCTGCATGGCCACGCCGAGAAAGGCGTCGGCCAGGGCCTCTTGATTGGCCGTTTCGGACCCTTGATCGGTGATGTCCGAGGCCGGTTTGGCGTCGTCGGCGTCTTGCCAGACGAGATCGCCGATTTCGATGATGGTGCCGGAATCCACGGCCGCCACCACGGGGTTCGTGTCTCCGTAACGCCAACGCATTCTGTCGCTCATGTCTTTTCTCCTTAAAGGGGTCAGGGGTTTGGGGCGAAGGGGGAGGGACGAATGAAATGCAGTCTGTTTGTAAAATACATTCTCTCGTCCCGCGTCCCTCGCCCCTCGTCCCTTTTCAAGTAATCGCCTCCGCAAAACTCTTCGCGTTATTCGGTGAGACGGCGTAAAGCCGATGCTGTTCCATAGACTGGGGCCGCGTGCGGGCGCCGCCGGCGATTCGCACCAGCTCAGCCCGCTCCTCGACCATCGCCCTCATCGTCCGCTCGTCGGGGGCGGCGAGGAGGAACTCAACAAACCGCTCGTTGGCAAAGGCCGGTAAAAGCGGATCGTTCCCGCCGGACTCCGACAATTTGCACTCGCCAAGCAGTCGCAGCGCGGCGTCGCGCTTCCGTCGCAGGGCTTCCGCCGCTCGGAACCGATCGACTTCCTCGCGGAGCCGGCGCAACTCGGCAGCCGCGTCGTCCGCGGAGTTTTCGGACAATTCGCGTTGTTCTTCCGAGCCGTCGGGATTCGACTCGAACAGTCCCCGGGTGGTGGCCGGATCGGCGACCAGATCGACGCTCTGCACGCGGGTGATCGCCTCGACCACCACTTGTTCGCCTTGCCGGGCGCAGCGGGCCTCGACGTTGTGGGAGAAGCCGACGTTTTCCGGCGCGTGCTCGGCGTCCCAGGCGAGTTGTTCGGCCAGAGCGTGCTTGGGGTTGAAATGGAAGTCGGCGAAAAGCCCCTCGCCTGTTCGGACAACGACGTTGCGGATCGCGCCGATGCGGTCCTGGTAATCGCGCGGTCCGCCGGGGTTGCCGCGGGGATGGTTGACGTTGACCTTGGCCCCTTCGTAGAGCGGCACGGCTTTGTCGAGCGCCTCGGGCAAATAGGCCCGCCCGTTGCGCGACCGCAGCCCCAGCACCTTGACGCCGCGGATCAGCCCCGCTTGGCGATCGACCCGCATCGCCACGCCGCGCGAATCGCAATACTCCTGCAACATGTCGGTCATGTCGGTTCCTTTCACGTTGTGTCGCTCGAACATAGAACGGATTTCAATCCGTTCGCGCGAGTCTCGTTTCACAAAAATGGTTTCTTGGGAACGGAATGAATTATGTTGTTTGGAAACGGAATGAGTTCCGTTTTACGAAGTCGATAAAAAAAGCCCGCAAAGAACCGATGATGGTTCTCGGCGGGCTTTCGCGGATACCCGTCGGGCGGCGGGCTTCGCTAAATACCTGGTTGGGGAAGGTACAAGGCAAAGGTTCAAGGATCAGAAAAGGCGTCACACATCCTTCCTTGAACCTTGAACCTTCATTTCTCCACCCTCTCCACCTTCCGCTTAATGTTCTGGATGGTTCCGTCCTGCACGCTCAGTTCGACGGCCGCGGTCCCGAAGAAACCGCGTCTCAGGGCCTCGGCCAGTATTTCGGCCATGATCGCCTGGAGCTGGGCGACTTTCTTCGCGTTGCCGGCCGTGTTGGCATGCGTCGTCATCGAACGCCACCATAAGCAATCGCCGGCGGGTTTTCAAGATTTGTTTTTGTGCCACCGGAAATTTTTTTCGATTGCAGGTAGCGGCCCAGCGCCCATTGGGAACGGCTGTGGGGCGCCAGGTGGAATGTCGCGCGGATCGTCCCGCCGTGTTCGCGCCACCATTGTCGGCCCGCTTCGCTTTCCATCAGGTCCAGCAACGTGCGATGGGTTTCCAGCGGCGGCGGCAGAATGCCACGCAACCTCTCGGGCAACGGGGCATCGAAGCCGTATCGCGGCCAAGTGTAGTAGCCGTTTTCGCCGCGGCGCCGGCCGGCGACCGTGTCGATGCGTCGAATTCCCAATTCGCCGGCGGATTGCACTTGGCGGAGAAATATCCGCAACCCAAGTCCGCGACCGCGAAGCCCGGCGGAAAAAATGTGAAATCCATCGTTGAGCAAGGCAAGTTTGCCGGCGACGCGGCGGATATAGTAGTATCCGCGATATGCGGCCGGTTTCCCCATTTCCAGGTACAGCGCTCCGCGGAGGGCGCCGATCTGGACTTGCGCGTCGTCCGGCGCCCCGGCCAATCCGGCGTATTCGTTTTCCTCGAGCCGACGGTGGAAGAGTCGTATTGAAATGTTCTCGGCGCGGGTCCGCTCTCCAATTAAAAACTCCACGCTCGCGCGACTGCGCGCCGTCCAAAATTCCCATTCTGCCCCATTGGGAGCGATAACGTCGACCGGGTCCATTTTCGACCGCGGGCGAGGCGTGCGCCGCTCGCACCCTTGGCCCCATGCGAGCGAAACCGAATAGTGTAAACACCATGCAGTTTATGCCACCGGGGTGACAAACCGCTGTCACCCCGCGAGAAATTCGCATACGGGCACGAGCCGTGCCGCAAGCGATTATATGTCCTGGACCGATTGCAAATGCCGCACCGTCTTTTTTGGGGGGGGTGGGAAACAGGTGGAAATTTTCGCACGTCCGCGGGTGATATTCGCCTTTACGGGGGGACTGTCAATCTGATACCCTTCCATCCGTGATGCATCAAGCAGCACTTTAATAGTTACTGTTGCGGAAAGCTCCAAATCCGTAGGGTGCGTGCTTGCACGCACCTTATTTCGCGGCAAAACCAAGCTGGTGCGTGC
>JAFGLH010000244.1 GCA_016928165.1 Pirellulales bacterium
CGCACCAGCTTGGTTTTGCCGCGAAATAAGGTGCGTGCAAGCACGCACCCTACGGATTTGGAGCTTTCCGCAACAGTAACTCATTAGGGGTGTAAAGGTCGTCTTGAAAATCCATCGGTTGTAAATGGCCTCGGGGTCCAGCCGGGATGAAGCCGAAAGAATCGATTAAGTGCTGAAAAGGCAACATCTTGCGGTTAGGCAAGATATGTCGGGCAGGTCGATTTGAGCGAATGGCCGCCATTTCAATGACCCTAAACTCCTCCCCGGAGACAGGGTAAAACGGGACGGGTTTAACGCTTTACACCTTTATGAACCGATTATGAACCGATAAGGGGTAGACAGGCCCACGCCGGCAGTGTAAACTACAGGGCTACGCCACTGCGGCGTGAAAATACTATCGCCCTTACCCGTCCGTTTTCACCCCGAACCCGATGGAGGATTGAGTGGTAAAGTTGACGTTGCGGGAAAGAGAGTCTATTCAAGAGGCGGTGCGTCGTTTTCGCAAATTGGTCGAGCGGAGCGGGATCAAGAAGGAGATGCGTCGTCGCGAGTATTACGAAAAGCCGAGCGAGATCAAGCGCCGTGCCCGACTCCGCGCCGAGCGGCGCTCGCGTCGCGGCTCGACCGGCCGAGTCGGCCTCTAAGCGGTTGTCCAAGAATTACTTATAAGTTTCTTTGCGGCCGCCCTCGCCCCCTGCCCCTCTCCCGCAAGCGGGCGAGGGGAGTATTGCTTGGACAACCTCTAACGCCTGCGCCTCAAAGCGTTTCTGTTCCGGATGGTTTTTATTCGTTCGCGGTGCGCGCTGAGCGTTCTTGGGTAGATCAAGTTTTGTCGGAGGGCAAGCGGTCGGTTAACCGACCATCCCCCATCCCCAAACCCTAGCCCCCGGTTCCCAATTCTCGCTCACGGCTGCTTGCTGAGGCTGAAGATCGGCAGCATCAAGGCCATGCCGATCGTGCCGACGACCACGCCCATCACCGCGATCATGATCGGCTCGATCAGGCTGGTGGTGGCCTTCAGCGAGGTTTCCACCTCGCGGTCGTAGTATGTGCTGACCTTTTCCAGCACGTCGTCGAGTCTTCCTGTGTCTTCGCCGGCGGCGATCATTTGCACCAAGACGTTGGGAAACAAGGGGTCGCCGCGGAGGATTTCGCAGATTCGTTTTCCGCCGGCCACCTCGTCGTGGACCCTGGTCCAGAGCCGCTCGTAGAAGAAGTTCGAGGAGACGGCGCCGGCCAATCGAATGGCCTCCATAACCGGCACGCCGCTGGCGAGCATGGTTCCGAGGGTGCGGATGCCGCGGCTGATGGTCACCTTTCGGTACATTGGCCCGACGATCGGGGCGTTGATTTTGATCCAGTCGACGGCTTTCCTGCCCGGCGCGGTCCGCCGCCCGTAGAGGAACCCGACCAGCGCCGCGACGGCCGCGATCAGCCAGAGCCACCAGTATCCCAACAGGGCGTCGGAGACGGCCATCATAATCAGCGTCGGCCGGGGCAGTTCCGTTCCCTTCGATTTGAACAGGGGCATGAACTTCGGCAGGATGTAGGTCAGCAGGAAGATCGTCACTCCGCAGGCCAGCGCCATCATCACCGTCGGATAGGCCATCGCGGCGCGGACCTTGCCGCGGGTCTCCGCCTCCTTGCGCAGATAGCCGGCGATCCGCTCGAGCATCGGCCCCAACGTGCCGGTCACCTCGCTCGCTTTGACGAGCGAGACGTAGGTGTTGTCGAAGTAACGCGGGTGCCGGGCCAGGGCGGCGGAGAAATCCTGTCCTCCCTCGACCGACTCCTTCAAGTCGGAGAGCACCCGGCGGAGCGTGGGATTGGTCTCTTGCTCGACGATCCCGCCCAGGGCTTGCGAGAGCGTGATGCCCGTGTCGACCATGATCGCCAACTGGCTGGTCACGTAAATCAGGTCGCTTTTCGTGATCCGTTTGGGGAACAGCCCCTCGTCGCCGTCGGCCTCTTCGATTTCCAGCACGTGCAGTCCGTCGCGGCGGAGTAGGGCGGCGGCTTCCTCAGGCGTGGCGGCCTCGACGCTGCCGCCGAGGACGCTGCCGAACGAATCGCGCGCTCGGTATTGATACGTCATGGCGTTTTTCCCGCAATAAACGCCGCGCGGAGGCGGCGGCTATACTCTTTTCGTTCCACTCTCCACTCTCCACTATCTACTACCGATGGTGTCGCCGACGATGTGGAACACCTCTTCGACCGTGGTGATGCCTTCCCGCACCTTTCGGAAGCCGTCGTGCCCGAGGGAAATCATTCCCGCCTGCTTGGCGATTTTTCGGAGGTTTCCGATGGTCGGGTCGGCGACGATCGCGTCGCGCATCTCGTCGCTGATGACCAGCAGCTCGTGGACCCCGATGCGTCCGCGGAAGCCGGTGTTTCGGCAGGCCTTGCAGCCCAAGCCCTTGGAGAATTCGGTGAATTGATACCCCATTCGCTCCAGCGCCTTGCGGACGGTGCGGGCCGGCTCGTAGCTCGCCCGGCATTTGGGACATATCCTTCGCACCAGCCGCTGGGCCAGCACCATGTTCAGCGCCGCGCCGATCAGATACGGTTCGATGCCCATGTTTATCAGCCGGGTGATTGCCGAGCAGGCGTCGTTGGTGTGCAGCGTGCTGAAGACCAGGTGCCCGGTCAGCGCGGCCTGGATCGCCGTCCGCGCGGTTTCCTCGTCGCGGATTTCGCCGACCATGATGATGTCCGGGTCTTGCCGCAACAGCGTCCGCAGCGCCTTGGGGAACGTCATGCCGATTTTCGTCCGCACCTGGAACTGGTTGATCAGCGGCAGGTGGTACTCGATCGGGTCCTCGACCGTGCAGACGTTGTTCTCCATCGAGCTGACCGCGTTCAGCGCGGCGTAGAGGGTGGTCGATTTTCCGCTGCCGGTCGGTCCGGTCACGAGAACGATCCCGTTCGGGGCGTCGATGTTCGCGCGGAAGGCCTCCAGCACGTCCTCGGCGAAGCCCAAGTCTTCGAGATTCAGCGAGACGGCGCGGGTGTCGAGCACGCGGATCACGGTCTTCTCGCCGTTGGTGGTGGGGAAGGTGCTCACGCGGAGGTCGATTTTTCGGCCTTCGAGCATCACGTGCACCCGGCCGTCCTGGGGCAGGCGGCGCTCGCTAATGTCCATCGAACCCATGATCTTCACGCGGCTGGCGACGGCGTTTATCAGGTGATGGGGGACTTCGAGCGCCTTGTGCAACCGCCCGTCGATGCGGTAGCGGACCCTCATGCAGCGCTCGGCCGGTTCGATGTGGATGTCGCTCGCCCCCTCCTTCACGGCGTTGAAGATGATGTAGTTCACCAGGCGGATGATCGGCGATTGGCCGGCGATCTCCTCCACGTCGCCGATGTCCTCGATCGACTGCTCGATCAGCGTCACGTCCGCCGTGTCGGAGTCCTCGATGATGTCGTCGATCACGAAGACCTTCGAGTTGGGCAACGAGGCGATCGTCCGCCTGATGTCCTTCTGGCTGGCGGCGACGATCTGCACCCGCTGGCCGGTCAACCCGCGAACCTCGTCGATGAGAAACAGGTTCGACGGTTCGGAGACGGCGATCGTCAAAATCCCGCGGACGAGAAACAGCGGCAGCGCCAGGTTCTTCTCGACGTAATCTCGCGGCAGAATATCGACGATCTTCTGGTCCATCAGCCGGGGGTCGAGCCTGGCGTGGGGTACGCCGTATTCGGCCGCCAAACACTCGACAATCTGGTCCTCGCTGCAGTATTCCAACTCGACGAGGATCTCGCCCAACAGCTTCTTGCGACCCTCGCGCTTCTGGTGCTCCAGCGCCGACTGCAAATCGTCGGGGCTTAAATAGCCCTTGTCGATCAGCAGACTTCCCAAACGCCGCGGTGCGAGGATCGCCGTGTCCATGGGTTAGTGGCTAATGGTTGATGTTTTTCGGCAAATAACTGGCCGTTGGCCGCGGCCACTATTGAAAACTTTTTACAGCTTCGACAACGCTGTCGAACACTTCCAGTTGCTGGTCGAGGCGGGTAAGCTCGAATATTTTGCGGTTGGCGGCGTTTGTCGTGGCGATTTTCGCCTCCCCGCCCGCGTCGCGGAGCTTGTCTTGAACGCTCAGCAACGATTCCAGTCCTTGGCTGTCGATCGTCTCGGTCGCGTCGAGATCGAACACCACGTTTCGCCGCTCCAACGCGGAAACGTAGCCTTCGAGGGCCTCCTTTTGGTCGGCCCCAAGTTCGTCGGGTGTGTGGACCACGATCACGTCGTCGAATATCTCTGTCGGTAAATTCATGAATTGGCGGGGGGGGTAGCGGGCAGCGGTTAGTAAAGGGCGATTGCGGTTTCGCGATAAACCAAACTCCTATACTTGCATCGGCTCCCCTTCCAACACGGCGTTGACCTTCTGCAACAACTCGCGGGGACTGAACGGCTTGGCGATCACCTCGCACACGTTCCATTTCTCGGACAGCTCGTCGTGCGACAGCTCGAAACCCTTGGCCGTGAGCATGAAGATCGGCAAATCGGCCAGGGCGGCTTCCTCGCGGACCTTTTTCACCAGGCCCAGACCGTCCAGCCGCGGCATCTGGCAATCGGTAATCAACACGTCGGGGCGTTGACGTTGTATCTCTTCCCACGCCTCCAGACCGTCGCCGGCGATGGATACGTCGTAGCCGGCCTTCTTCAATTTGTACTCCGCCGCACGGAGAATGTGGATCTCGTCGTCGCAAAGCAAAACTCGTTTCGTCATGGTCGCACCCGAATTAGTGGATAGTGGTTAATGATCACTGGCGGTTGGTCGCCGTGCCAGCGACCGCGAAACATTGCATCTTTACCCTCGTCCCTCGCCCCTCGCCCCTCGCCCCTCGCCCCTCATTTTCGCGGCGCAGGGCAGCGCGACGATAAACGTGCTCCCTTTTCCCAACTCGCTTTCCACGGTCAAACGTCCGCCGTGCACGTCTTCCACGATGTGCTTCGCCAGCGGGAGTCCCAGTCCGGTGCCGGAGGCCATCTGCTTGTCCTTCTTCACGCGATAGAACTTCTCGAACACGCGGGCGGCGTCCTCCTCGCTCAGCCCGACGCCGCTGTCCTCGACCTCGAAGAGGGCTTGATCGTCGGCCAATCGACTCCGCAGCGTCACGCTTCCTCCGCCGGAAGTGTACTTCACCGCGTTGCTCAACAGGTTGATCGCCGCCTGCAAGAGCATGTCGTGGTCGGCCAACACGCCCAGATACATGGTGCTAAGTTGTTGTTCGAGTTTTATTTCCTTGGCCTCGGCCGACGGCTGCACCACGCGAAACGCCTCGTCGAGTATCTCGTTCAACGAACTGGGCCGCTTGCTGACGTTGACCACGCCGGCCTCGATCCGCGCCATATTGAGCATGTTGTCGACCAGCCGCTGCAACCTGTCGGCCTGGCCGTTGATGACGTTCAGGAATTCCTCGCGGGTTTCCTCGTCTTCCGCTTCTCCGTCGGCCAGCAGTTCCACGTATGCCTTGATGCCGGCCAGCGGCGTTTTCATTTCGTGGCTGACCGAGGAGACGAACTCGGCGTTTCGTTTTTGCAGGGCCTTGCGATCGTCGACCTCTTGCAGCACGGCCACGGCGCCGCCCGACGGCTGGTCCTCGCCCTCTCCATCGGCAAACTTAATGGCGGTCGCCCGATACCAGCGCTTGCCTCCCGCGGCGTCGGATAATTCCAACTCTTCCGAACGGTTGGCCGGAAATTTCCGCCTCCGGGTCGAAGTCAACAGGGCGACGAGCTGCTCGCAACGGACGAGTCGGGCCAGGGCCTTGCATTCCGCCTTGTCCGTCTCGAAACCGAATAGTTCCTCGGCGCCGCGGTTGGCCAGCAGAAGTTCGTCGTAATCGTCGATCACCAATATCGGGTCGGCGATGGCGGCGAAAACCTTCCGCATCCGGGACTCCCGCTCCGCGGCCCGCCGAGAGCGCAGCTCCGCCGCGGTGCGAGAGCGCTCGAGGTCGGCAATGCGGCGGCGCAGTTCGCTGATTGCCTCGCGGACTACCTCGGCGGTCTCGTCCCAAGGCGTGCCGGTCCGCAGCGGAGGCGGCTCGGCGTCGTCCGGTTCAGTTTGCGGATCGCTCCGACAGAGTGCGACGAAGTAGTCGTGAACCTTCCGTCGGTTGCGAGTCCCAATTCGACGAAACAACATCAGCGAAACTCCCCGTCAAACACCAGCCCGAAGCGCAAGCGAGGGACAAGAAACGGTTTGCCCTCGCTTGCGCGTCGGGCTACTGAAACTGTGCTATCGCGTGACGGTGTATTTCGGATCCATTGCCCGGGCCTGACGCAGATGGCTTTCGGCGGCCTCAGTTTGCCCGAGTTTGGCCAACGTACACCCCAGTAAAAGGTAGGACAGGGGATTTGATTTGTCCAACGAAAGTGCTTTGCGCAACACAACTTGGGACGATTTGTAGTCTCCGCTTCGGTAGTATGCGGCCCCCAAAGCGCGGTGGACGGACGCCGAGTCGGGAAATCGTTCGGCGGCCGGGGCGAGCAGTTCGACGGCCAGGGCGGGGCGATTGGCCCTCAAAGCCGCCACGGCGGCCGAGATGGGAACCCGTGGATCGTCCGGCTTAGCGGCCACCGCCTGGCGAAAATAGTCGCGCGCCGATTCTTCGGACCCCTCGGCCAACGCCGCTTGACCGATGTGCAGCAACTCTACCGACGGACCCTCTTCGGCAACCTCTTCGTAACCGGCAAGATCGATATTCTCGGTGGAATCGTCAACCTTCTCGGCAATCGCTTTATTCAACTCGAAAAGCTCCTTTGCCCGCTCGCTCCGTTCCTTTCGTTGTTTCGTGATTCCCTCCTGCTCGAGCGACTTCGTCGCGCCGGCGCAGCCGATCGCCGCCGCCAGCAAGGGCAAGGCAATCAACAGTCGTATGCAATCGGGCAGCCGTCGCGGATTCATTTCAGCTTTTCGGGTCGGATCAGATCGTTGCTCGGCCCGGGGATGCCCGGGTCCAGAGGGTGCAGCGGCGTCGCCGGACCCGGCGACGCGTTTTCCAACTCGTCGATCAGCCAGTCGGGCATCGTCTCGCCGTCCAACGGATTCGGCAGCGGCGTCTCCGCCGGGACAAACTCGGCGACGTGTTGTTCGTAGGGCTTGTTCAGCCAGATGTCGCTCCGCAGCTCGAGCGCCGCGCGGTTGAGCGGATCGAACTGGACCGAGATTTCGGCGAAGCGGAGCGCCTTGTGCATTTTTCCCTCGGCGTAGGCCCTTTCGGCCAGCCGATAGTAGCGTCGGCCGATCGACCGCTTGCCGAAGATGCTCATTTTGTCGGCGTAGGTGGCCTGCCGGCGCATGAACTCGCAAGCGCCGCGGCCGCCTTCCTGGCAAGTGCCCGGCTCGTAGACGATCCGCGGGGTAATCAGCACCAACACCTCGCGCCGCTCGACCGTCTCCTTGGTCTGGCGGAAAGCGATTCCGATAACAGGCATGTTTCCCAACACCGGCACCTGGGTGGTGGTGTTCGAGAGCTGCTCGCGGATCAAGCCGCCGATGACCACCGTGCATCCGTCGCGGACCATGATGTTGGTGGTCACGCCGGTAAGCTCCTTGTTGGGCAGGGTGATGCCGGACGGGTCCACCTTCACGTCGCCGTCGGAAAGCTCGGGGTGTACCTCCATGCGGATCAGGCCGTCGCTGGAGATGAACGGCCGCAGCCGCAGTTGGGCCCCCAGTTCGAGAAACTCCACGCTCTGGGTGGACGTGGTCTCGGTGATCGTCTGCGAGATGTATCCTTTTTTTTCACCGATCTGGATTTCCGCCCGCTGCTTGTTCAACACCATCAAACGCGGATTGGCGATGACGTTTGTGTCTCCGATCTGTTCGAGGGCCTCGATGAAGGCGCCCAGGCTGCTGTCGAGAAAGCCGAATTTCAGACCCCCGTCGAGCTTGAAGTTGGACAGCGCGGCGGCCGGCGAGCCGAAACCGAACTTGATCTCGGGATGGTCGCGCAAGAGTTGGAAATTGACGCCGAAGTTGTCCTTGTCCTGGAGCTTGACGCTGAGGATCATCGCCTCGATGGCCACCTGCATGGGACGGACGTCCACCTCGACGACCAACTGGTCGATCTGTTCGAGGACGGCCTCGTAATCGCGGACGACGATCACGTCGCCGCCGGAGAATTTGTCGCCGCCGGCGCCGGCGTCGTCCAGGGCGATGCCCGACTCGGCCGGCGTGGACACGCTAACCACGCCCACCCGCTCGGTCAGCAGCGGCGCGATCAGCGTTTGCAGCTCGGCGGCCGCGACGTAGTTGGGTCGATAGGTGCGGGTGGCGATGCGGTCCATCGCCCGCTCGATGCTGTTGAAATCCTCCGGCGTGCCGACGAAGATGATGTTCCCTTCGCGGCGGGAGACATAGCCGGTGGACATCAAAATGGCCTTCAGGGCCTCTTCCACGGTCACGTCGTTGAGCGTGGCGGACACCTTTCCGGCAACGTCCTTGCCGGCCAGGATGTTCAGGTCGCCTTGCTCGCCGAGCAAATCGAGCACCTTGCGAATATCCTCGTCGTGGATGCGGATCCGCAGCGTGCCGTTGCCGCCGCCGGTCACCGAGGACGGTTTCCTCGGCGGCGCGGGCACCGCCGGCATCGACGCCGGCGCTCGCTGATTGTGCTGATTGCTCAAACCGTTTCGCAAAAAGTCCAATACGTTCGGCAACTCTCTTCCTTGCGGCGCGGGCACCACTTCCTGGGCATACGCCGGGGCGGCCAACGCCAATTGCGGCCCCGGCGGCGGAGGCAAGTTGCGAGGTCCATTCTCGCTCGGCTTACTCTCGCGGCCCGCGTGCCGCTGCCGGCTTGCCCCAAGGTGTTTTTCCGCGATATTTGTTCGTGCATTGCCGGGCAAACCGGCGGCGGCGCCCGTATTCGGACGCACTCGTAGCCGGTCAACATTCGGGGACGTGCCCAAATAATAGGCCAGCGCCGCGCCCAAGGCGGCGAACGCGCCGAGCAATACTATCCGGCCGATGGGCTTCATTGTTGTCTTCCGTGACGCCGTTCGGGGCTTCCGATGCTAGGGACTATGGCGGTGAATTTCAATCTTGCCGGACTTGCGCGGATCGGGAAGAGTCAGCTCGAAACGCCCCGAATCGGACTCGAGCACCACGCCGTCCGGATTGACCTCGGTTAGCTTGAAGACGGCTTTCAGCGCCGCTTCCTCGTTCGTTGTCTCGATGCTCTGCCCAATTGTGTACGTTTTGCCGTTGATCCGCGCCATCCGGCTACGCGGTCCGATTATCGTGCTGGAAAGCGACAATCCGGCGTCCTCCGGCGTAACGATCCGGTTCGATGGATTCGTCGTTTCAGCGCTTTCGGTTTTCGCTATCTCGCTCTTGGGAAACTCGAACGGATCGCGCGTCCTGACGACTTGGCGGGACGTCGTCGTTCGCGGGTCTTCACGCCGCCAACGGTCGATTTGCCTCCAGGAGTGGCGATTTTCCGCCTTCTCGGCGACCGAGGGAGCGGATGAAGATGGTCCCGCAACGGCCGTCGCCGACTGTGGCGCCGCCGCCGTGGACGTTTCTTCGCCGCCGAGCCATCCGCCCACCAACGGCACCCAGAAATACAAAGAAACGACAAACAATATCCCCAAAATGGCCGCCTTTTTGGGATTGGCGGCCGCTTCGCGGCGGAGTCTCTTTGTTATATTCCCGAGTTTCACTATCTTTACTCCAGGGCTAGCAGCGCGCTCCACGCCCATGCCCCAATGATGTTATATGTCGGCTATTTTGTCTCAATTATGCAATCGGAACTATATGGATTACCGGAAAAAACGACCAAGTTTAACTCAGACTTAACACATCCGCTTACTCCACTTATATTCTCCAGCCGCATCGCATCGACCCATATTAACGGCGGCAGCGTTTCTATTTCTCCGAGAAAATCGAACACCTGCCAAAACGTGCCCGTGCAACCGATCTCCAATGGTATTTCGCGGATTTCCTCGTGGACGACGAACGGTTCCGGATCGAAGCGCGCGACCGACAATCCGGAGCGCTTCGCCAAGGCGTTTATTTTTCCGTACAGCGAGGGAAGGTCTTTATTGCGCGGGGCGTTTTTCTCCCAATTCTTGAAAGCCGCTTCGGTCGTGTCGAGTTGTTTTTGCGTGGCGGTCAAGGTTTTCGCCAATGCTGCGGCCTGGTTGACAAACTGTCGTTTGGCCCGCACCTGCTCTTGAATTGCGAGGATTTCCCGTCTCCCCGGCAGCCAAACCAGAGTCAGGAACGCGACGGCGATGGCCGCCAGCGTCAGCGTCAATATCCAGTTGCTTCGTCGGACCGTGGGGTTGTTCATGGGGAAGTGATTCTCGCAGGACCATTTTTCACTAAGGAAATTGTACGGCGACGTTTAGCGGCCGTCGGCAGGACGGCCTTTTCAACAACGCGAGCCGCCGTTCCGGCGATGCTAAACAGAAATATCTCATTGTTTCAGATATTCCTTCTTTGATTCGGCGATTTCTCTTTCCGGTCCGCCCGGCTGACCGTATCCGGGGCGAACGGCGAGCACGGCCCTGAAGCGGACCGACGCCCCTTGCTCGCCGTCTTCCGCGCCGCTTAGCGAATCCAATTCCGCCTTGTCGAACAGGTTCGCGTTGTCCAACTCGCTCAGGTAACGGTGCAGCGCGGCGCTGTCCTTGGCCGTGCCGGTCAGCACGACGACCGTTTGCATCGGATCGATTCGTCGGCGGATTTTTTCCATGTCGCGCTCGGCTGGGGCGAGCGAATCGCGGTTTTCCTCTTCGTTGGTTTCCGTCCGGGAAGAGACCGCGTTGGACGAGGCGGCCGGGGAACGGTCGCGGATTATTTCAACTTGCTGGAAGGCGATCTCCTCGGGCAAGGGGGCCAACAGCGCCGCGAGCAATTGCGTCCGCGGCCAGGGATGGCGGAGATAGGCGATCAGTTCCGCGCGGGCCGTGGCGCGGTCCAATTTCTTATCTTCTTCGGCCAGGCGGTTTTGCAGTTTGACGGCCGCCTCATACGTCGGAGCGATGGTCGCCAACTCGGCCTCCGCGCGGCGAAGGTGGAGCCGTTGGCCGACGGCGGCCGCCGCCACCAGTCCGACAATCGCCGCCGCCGCCACCAGTTGCCAAGGCTGCGACTGGCGCCGCTGGTATTTCTCGCGGTATTCAATCGGCAGAAAGTCGACGTCTTGCATTTTAATTGGTTTCCCTTAAAGCCAACCCCGCGGCAATGTCCCACTGTCCGATTCGTCCGGCGGCGCGGTCGCCTTCGAAGGGCCGCAGCGGGTCGCCCAGTTCGCAGGGCAAATCGAGCCGGGCGGCCATCCATTCCGCCAGGCCCTCGGTGGCCTCGCCCCCGCCGAGCACCACCTGGCAGAGCGGTTCTCCGCGAAACGTCACGCTGTAATAGCGGACGCAGAGCGACAATTCGCGGGCGAGTTTGTTCATCAGCGGGCAGACCGCCTCCTCGATGCCGCGGTCGATCTCCGGGTCGCGTTGATCGACCGGCTGATCGTTGTTGTGGCGGCGCAGCGCGGCGGCGTCGCCGGGGGGCATTTTCAAGTGGCGCGCCGACGCCTCGTCGAGATGACGGCCTCCCACGTCGATGTATTTGACGAACATCGTGTCCGAGCCGCGGGCGACCACCGCCAGCGTGTTCGACGCGCCCACGCCGACGAACATCACGCGGCGCTGTTGGTCGGCGTCGCGGCGGAACTGGCGGCCGTAGCAGCGGAGCATGGCCAACGGCTCGACGTCGACCGCCGCCGGACGCAGGCCGGCCAGTTCCGCAATGCCCAGCAGCCGTTCCATCGAGGGTCGATGGCAGGCCAGCAGCACCACCTCGCGGCGGAGCGTGTCGCCTTGGCGGACGTCGTCCGCTTCGATGTAGCGGATCATGGCCTCCTCGCTGCCGAAGGGGAGCCGCCCGGCCGCCTCGAAATGGACGATCTTCGTCAATTCGTCGCCTGCGGCCTGGGCCACGCGGATGTTCTGCGCGAACAGTTGTCCGGCGCCCAGGCAAAGCACCGCCTCGCGGCCGCGGAAGTCGCGCCCCTCGCGCGCCCGGCGGATGGCGTCGGCCACCCGCTGATCGCGCCGCTCCGGCTTGCCGGGCAAGTCCGGCGGCAGGTCCCAGCGCACGGCGTCCTGCAACCGCGATCGAGCGGCGTCGAACTGAAGCAGCTTGACCGATCGGCTGCCGATGTCGACGCCAATCGGTCCGCAATGTTGTCCGGGTAGCCAACTTACCATCTCGATTGCCTCGCGCCCTGCGGTAAAGGGGACAGACACATTTTTCGCCCTTGAAAGGGCGAAAAAATGAGCCAGCCCCCGGCCCGTGAACGGTTACGTGCTCCGTCCAACGATTTACGTCATGCGTAGCGGGGCCGCTTGCGGCCCGTATATTAAAATGCACGCCGCATATTTCCAACACGGGCCGCAAGCGGCCCCGCTAAACGGTCCACCTGACATTGAATATTGGACGGACCACTACGGTTCTACGGTTACTCGCTCGTACACTCTCCAATGAATGCGATCCCGGTCGCCGGATTGACCGTCAACTCGATATAACGTTTCTGTTTGCCGCTGCCCGAGGTCAGCCGGATCGTCGTCGCGGCGGCGCGGGTGGTTTGCCCCAGCGGTCCGAACTCGATGTCGGCGACCGCCGTGGCCGACGCGCCGGCCGTCGCTGCCGCTAGTTGCGCCTTCGGCCCGACGCGGGGTAGTTCGTCGAGATCGACGACGTATTGGTCCGACGGGTCGCCCGGCGATGCGAACGGCGACGTCGGCAGTTGGTCCAACGACGAGTTGGACCCGCTGTGCGAGAGCGCGTATCGGTTCTCGTCCAGGTCGAAGTCGATCTTGTACTTGCTGTTGTTGACCACGGCCAGGCTTCGGGCATAGGCCAGGTCGGCGGCCATGATCCGCGCGGTGGAGCGGAGCTGCTCGACCACCGCCGGCTGCGCGCTGGGCAAGGCGACGGCCGCCAGGATCGCCGCCACCGCTATCACCAGCAGCAACTCCAGCAGCGAAAAGGCGGCGGATGTCCGTTGTCGTCGCGGCATAGTTAAACGTCACTTCCGTTCTTCCTCGACTATCACTACTTTCACTTGCCCCGACTTCAGCAAGGCGTTCTGTTCCTTCAACAACTCCTTGATCTCCTTCAGGTTGGCGATCATCTCCTGGCGGTCCTTCGGGGCGTTGGCCAGCGTGGGAACGGTGCCGGTTTGCGCGGCGCCGGTCCGATAAAAGCTTAGCACGCAATAACATACGACGCCCGCCAGCACGAGCAGCCACCAGCGTTTGCGGAGGTTCATGGATTTACTCCTTAAATTGGAAAATTGTTGACAATTTGCATCATTCTCTCGCTCCCGCGCGGAGCGTGGGAGCGAGGGGTCTATTTAGGGACTCTAACAATACTCCCCTCTCCCGCAAGCGGGAGAGGGGTTGGGGGTGAGGGCGGTATGGTTTTGTTAGAGTCCCTTATTGTTCCTCGGACCACTTGAGCAAGTCCCAGCGCAGCCCTCCGTCGTTGGGGTGGGGGACGAAGATCGGGTCGTAAGAGTTCGCCCAATGATACGTTACATCTGAATCTTGCGGGGCAATCACTACCCGCGGCGCCGGATCGCAGCCGTAATCCGACATGAAGTCGGGGAAATACTCGCTCGCGTGCTGCGGGTCCATATACAACAAAAATTCGAACCAATCGTAATACCAACCCCAGCTCAACCCGGACCAGGAAGAGCGTTCCTCCACGTAGAGTCTTTTGGCGACGAGTTTTCCCGCGAGCGAGAAGGCCGTTTCTTGGACCCCCTCTATCACTCTGAAATCGTCGAATACGGCGATCAGTCCGCTTACGGCCCCATCGCTGCCGTCATAGATGGTTGTTTCCTGCGAGGACGCGGCGGCCAGTTGCACGGGAGCGGACGTGCCCGCCAGCGGAGGAAGATTCACCGGCTCGATGACGACGTTCGCGCCTCTGAAACAAATCTCGTCCCGACAGAACAGACTGCCGTGGATGGCGACGTTGTCGTAGAGCGAGACGTTCCCCTCCCGGTAGAATATCCCCAGCGGATTTGTCTGAACATTCGGTTGCAGCGTCGCGTCTGAAAGCGAGTAGGAGACCTGCTCCACGGCGTAGACGGGGCCTCCCTGATATATTCGATAGTTGTACATCGTGGTCGGCTTGGTCCAATCGGAGTTGGTCTCGTCGGCGGGGGCGTCTATCGCGGTCGCGCCGAGACACGTGGTCAGAAGGGTGTAATACTGGCCCTCTTGAGCGCTGTAGGGAAGATAAACCGGGCCGGTGAAGGTCCGATAGTCGGGCCAACCGTCGGATCGCATCTGGTTCAGGTCCCACAGGTACCGTTGGCGGGCGTCGTAGTCGTTCGGATAGTGCAAGGCCAGCTTGAGTTTCTGCTGGAGCCGGACCTTGCCGACAAAGCGGCAGGGGACGTCGATTTCCGTGTCGAATTTTTTCGTTTG
This sequence comes from Pirellulales bacterium, assembly GCA_016928165.1. Classification (GTDB taxonomy): domain Bacteria; phylum Planctomycetota; class Planctomycetia; order Pirellulales; family Thermoguttaceae; genus JAHIKV01. The sequence goes on from JAFGLH010000244.1 coordinate 14,459, forward strand.
AAATACGGTGTAATCTTGCATCGCGGCCCAGTCCGAGGGCTGCGCGGCCAGTTGGCGGGGAATCAGACGCAGAACCGCGCGGACCTTGTAGCCGGCGATCGACGAGGGGTGTTCGGGATCGACAGCGTAGCCGGTGGCAACGATCGTCACGCGATACGGCTGGTCCGGGTCGTCGTCGGCCAGTTCCGCGTCGCCGGCGGCGTAGGTCGCCTCGTACGACTCGTTTTCGCCCAGCGCGCCGCCGAGCGAGCTGTCCACGCCGGCCCAATCGTCGCGGTGCATCTTTTTGACGGCCAGCGTCATGCCGGTGACGGCGGCCTGGCGTGCCGAGGCGGCGCGGTCCGAGTTCCGCTGGATCACCGCCGCGGTGAACTGGCTTCGCATGGCCGCGTAGCAAAGCCCCACGGTGATCGACAACAATAGCAATACCAGCATCATCGCCATTGCCTTGCGCCGGCGAGGATTTCGTTCGGTTCGTGGTCCGTGTGCGTTCATTCCCGCGTCAGTTGGTAATAGAGCGTGGCGGAGCCGAGGAAGGGGACCGCGTCGGCGGCGTCCGCGCCGGAGGCGGTCCACCGCCGGCCGGGGACCAGTTGCAGCTCGATCCGCACCCACACCTGGCGCAGCCCGGCCCCGGTGCCGTAGATGCCTTGCACCCAGGGCAGATCGGACCAATCGGTCGAGCCGGCCTTGTATTCGGCCCAATCGGACGCCGCGGGGCGCAGCCGCGTCTCGAAGCGGGCCGCGCCGCGAAGCTCTCCCTCGGAGGTCGAGCACGTCCGCAACTGGTCGGTAAGCACGATTTTTTCCGCGTCGGCGTTCTGTTTCAGGGCCTCGATCGCCGCCCGCCACCCGGCCTGGTCGTCGGCCGCCGGGACGGTCGCGGCGTTGGTCGGCGCGGTCAGCTCGACAAATTGGTTGGGCGCGTCGGGGTCGGGGCAATAGACGATCAATTCGTTGAATCGCGGCAGCCCGGCGGCGTCGACCGGGGTTCCGCCGGGACGCCAAACGACCAGCGTATCGGGGAAGCGGCAAGAATTCTCATACTCGGCCACGACGAGGCAGCCGGGAAACAGGTCGTTGGCCGTCGCCTGGCGGACGTTTTCCGCGATCCGCTCCAGCGCGATCCGCGCGTGCTGCGTGGCGGAGCCGTAGCCTTCGCTGTATTCATAGCCTTGCTGGACCGTTCGGGCCACGCCGCCCAGCGTGCCCATCACCAGGACGATGACCGTCATGGCGATCATCAGTTCCAGGAGCGTCATGGCCCGGCGTTTATTCAAGCGACAGTGATGGAACATAAGCGACAACGCGTCGAATGTTTGCCAACTCTCGAGGGCCGCGGTCGGGTGGATCGTAAATGAGCCTGACTTCCACGGCCCGGTAATCGCTCCTCTGACCCTCCGGCAGCCGCACGGTGGGGTCGGATTCGCTCACGTAGTAGACTTCGATTTCCTGCCGCCAATGCTGAAAGAATCCGTCGCGGCATCGGAAGGCGGCCTCGCGCTGCCCGCCTTCGCCGTCCTCGGTCCCCAACTCGACCCCGTAAGGATCGGTCGCCGGCTGGCTGCTGAAACCGTTGAAGTCGTCGATGTCGTCGTAAAAATATCTATCGCCCGCGGCCTCCGCCGCGTTGGGTCCGAGCGGGTATTGTTGCGGGCCGGCGCCGACGGCCGCGTAACGCCCGCCGACCACTTCGTCGATCAACTGTTGGGCCATGCCTTGGGCAAGTGTTTGCCGCAGCGCCTCGTCGGTGGTTTGCAGCGAGGCCGACGTGCCCAGCAGCAGCGCGCAACCGGCCACCGCCGCCAGGGAGATCGTCACCAACGCCTCGACGAGGGTGAACGCTCGCGGGGGATGGGGGTGAAAAAAAGGGGACTGTCCCCTTTTGTGCAAACCGGCAACTTGGCAGCGGCGCTGTACGGCAATAGTCATGATTGTCGGCTGCGAAGAAAAACCGGCGCGGCGGGGTCCCCAAAAACCCAGCTTCCCCCGCCGCGCCGCGACCAACGCTTCGCCCCCAATAGCGCGGGTGCATTAGAACTATAGAACCGCGTATCCGATCGAGCAAAATATATACCCATGGGCTGTGACCGGTGGTCTCGACCGTCGCGATCGCGTTGTCGAATCGCCACGCGGCAGGTGGATAGATAATAGAGCGGCGTTGACTTTCGGCAACCCGCGCCGCGCGCATCCGGCTCAGCCGTCCCAATCCAACCCGAAATCCAGGGCCGCGGCAGAGTGGGTCAAAGCGCCGACGCTGATCCGCTCCACGCCCGAGGCGGCGATTGCTGGGAGCGTATCCAGATCGACGCCGCCCGAGGCCTCCAACTGGACGGCCGGGGCAATCGTGTCCCGCCGGGCGACGGCCGCCCGCATCTGCTCCGGCGTCATGTTGTCCAGCAGCACGATGTCCGGCCCGGCCGGCAGAACCGCTTCGAGCTGTTCGAGCGAATCCACCTCGACTTCGACGGGCATCAACCCCTCACGAGAGAATTCTTGCACGAAGCGTCTGGCCGCTGCGACTGCTTCGGCCGGTGAAAACCGCCGTCGGCCCAGGGCCAGGTGGTTGTCTTTTATGAGCACTGCCTCATCCAATCCGCCGCGGTGGTTCCATCCGCTGCCGCAGCGGACGGCGTATTTCTCCAGCCGTCGGAAGCCGGGGGTGGTTTTTCGGGTGTCGAAGATGCGGGCCTTCGTGCCGGCGACCGCCTCCACGTAGCGGCGCGTCAGCGTGGCGATTCCCGAAAGTCGCCCGAGCATGTTCAGCAGCACCCGCTCGGCGGCCAAGATGCCGCGAGCCGGGCCTTCGATCGCGCCGATCGACCGGCCGGCGGCGACCGTCGAACCGTCCTCCCAAAGCGGCGACCACTTCAAGCGCGTCTCGAAGGCGGCCAGCGTTTGTGGGACGGCCGCCAGCCCGGCGACCACCCCCGGCTTTCGCGCCACGACGTTCGCCCGCCCCAGGTCGTCCTCTTTTGTCAGCGCGATGCTGGTCAAATCGCCCCGCGAGCCGAGGTCCTCGGCGACGGCTAGCCGCAGGATCGCCTCCCAATCCCGGCTCAGCCGCCGGTCCCAGACGAACTGGTGGAATTGCGTGTTCATTGTTGGAGGCTTGTCCGTGATTACACGAGTGAGATAATCTCAAAGTTGTAAGCGATGCTTACAGTAGAGAAAGCGAGCAACAAGAGAAAAAAAGAAGGCGGATTGTTACAAGCCTTTCACAGCAGCGCCGTCAGTTGTTTGTTGCCATGGAAACGGCTGTGTATCTGGGTACTCGCTTTTGTAGGCCTCAAACTCGCTCGAATCAAGAGGGTACCATTCGTCGTAGGCATACCTGCGGAAAAATTCGCCGATGCGTTCCCGAAAGTGTTCGTAGGCAGTGTTATTAAGCCGCCCTTTTCTAAAATGTCGCGACGCCTCCAAGTCCAAGCGTGGAACGCGCAATGTCATCCGAAAATCTACTGCCATTTTGTCTTTGAATCCGATAATTTCATCAGCAGGCAGATAAAACCACTTTTGATTGATGCGTGCCTGCTGGGTTATAATTCGATTCCACTTTTTCGGATTTTTCGTGTCTTTGGCCTTTCTTTCTACGTCACGAAAAGAATCGATTTCGCAAAGTGTAATGTCATCTGAGCGGACGGCATCACAATCTTGCGTTGCGATTATGGCATTAACCGGACGTATCGGCAGCACTGCTTCTATGGCCTGACCATCTGAAACAATATCTTGCCAGGAACATTCAATTACCTCATCATCCTTTACAACAAGAATACGATCCAGCGTGGTTTCAACTCGTGGAATTCCCACGAAAATATCGCCTTGCCGGAGAGGCTCACCAGTGGGCACAAGATCATAAATCACGCCCACTCCTCCCAATTGATGCCACGAGCAGCTTCTGCCTCCGCAGTCTGCCGCCTCCTTTCTTCTGCCTTGAAAAGAATACTTTGGGCAATTGTTTTTGCCTCGGATAATGTTACCCTTCTTCTTGTTGAGAAAGAAGAAGGAGAAGTTGTTGTTTCAGTAGTCTGGGAAAGCCGCTCTTTCTGTTGATCCACCCATGGATCTACAGATGCCGTTAATGAAGACACTGGAAACAGAAAAGCTAACCCAATACATTGCCGAGGATGTACTGGCGATTTGATCCCTCCAGGGATGTCTCGGAGAATCCAGACGATACTCCCACTGGAATATCCAGAAGGTTTTTCTTGTCCGAAAGGAATATCGCGTTCCACGGGTACTGTATTATTCACCTGCGAATCTCCTTTCCAGATCACCATCAATCAACTTGAAAAACCAGTCGCTAGTGATTTTGTGCGCGGATTCGAGCCATTTAGAAAAATCATCGGGCAGAGATGGCAGATCGTCGCCCGCGGAAATCACCGTAGTTTCCCAGATTATTGCTGGGCTGCCGTCTTTTTGTCCTGTGGCAAAATTCAGCTTCACAACTCCAGAGGGATTGCGACTGCGAAATGTCGTCTGCCAAATCAAGTGCATCGGTAGAGAATCCACTTCCGCATCGGAAAAAAGATCGCCTGGAAGTTGCAGGGTAATCTTAAGTTTGTCTTTCAAAAAATCGAACACATTAGCTTGCCGAAAATCGAAAGCTACGGCATCAACATAACGGAGAGATAATTGCTGGATTTTGAAATCCTCGATCTTCGGATGTGCTTTATATAACTTGTTGAAAACCTCCTCGATGTTTCTGCGAAAGTTTTCCCAGCGGTACTTCTTCGTTTCATTGAACGTTAAAATTCCCGGTCCTATCTGTACAAGCGGCCAGTCATCCGTTGCAACCCGAAAACGATGCTGAACTACATGCCCCACTAATTCATCAGGAACGCTTGCTGTAGACAATGGCTGATGTTCAGGATAAATCGGCTGCAAACGATCATACAACCGTCCGAGGATAAGTTTGTAGTGGGGATCCTTTTCTTCGCCGGCATCAGACTTCACCAACTGCCATCTGACTTCCAATATCGCTTCTAGCAGAGGTTTGTTTTTTAACTCTCTATGTGCCACCATACCGCCCTCCTATCATCATTCTACAACACCTATCAATTGACGCCACCCCCCCCGAATGAAGGCTGAAAAGTATTGTAACAAGGTGACACATTTGCCGGAAGATTAGAAATTGTGCCGACATTGGCTTGGAAACCGGGTAAAGTTACAATGCTGACTTCCGGCATACGCGGCCACATTCCATTAAAGGTAACGTCACTTTGGCTACCATAAATTCCACTAATTACCCCTACTCGACCGACTTCATCCGCGCGATCGTCGAGGAGGACAACCGCAGCGGCAAACACGACGGCCGAGTGCATACTCGCTTCCCACCAGAGCCGAACGGATACCTGCACATCGGACACGCCAAGTCGATTTGTCTGAACTTCGGCGTCGCCCGGCAATACGGAGGGCTGTGCAACCTGCGGTTCGACGACACCAACCCCTGCAAGGAGGAAGACGAGTACGTGCAGTCGATCATCGAGGACGTCCGCTGGCTGGGCTTCGACTGGGACGACCGGCTTTTCTACGCCTCCGACTATTTCGAGCAGCTTTACCAGTGGGCGGTCAAGCTAATCAAAGAGGGCAAGGCGTACGTCTGCGACCTGACTGCCGATGAGGTCCGCGAAACTCGCGGCACGCTCACTTCGCCGGGAACGAACAGCCCCTACCGCGACCGGCCCGTGGAAGAGAACCTCGACCTGTTCGAGCGGATGCGGGCCGGCGAATTTTCCGATGGCTCGCGGACCCTGCGGGCGAAGATCGACATGGCCGCCGCCAACCTGAACCTCCGCGACCCGGTGATGTACCGCATCCTCCACGCCTCGCACCATCGCACCGGGGATAAGTGGTGCATCTATCCCACCTACGACTTTACCCACGGCCAGTCGGACTCGATCGAGCGGATCACCCACTCGCTCTGCACGCTGGAGTTCGAGAATCATCGGCCGCTGTACGATTGGTATATCCAAGCGCTCGGCATCTTTCCTTCCCGGCAAATCGAGTTCGCTCGGCTGAACCTGACCTACACGATGATGAGCAAGCGGCGGCTGCTGGAGTTGGTCAAGGAGAAACATGTGGCCGGCTGGGACGATCCCCGGATGCCGACCATCTGCGGGCTGCGGCGCCGCGGCTACACGCCCGAGGCGGTCCGCGAGTTCTGCGCCCGCATCGGCATCTCGAAGGTCGACAGCACGGTGGACGTCGCCCTGCTGGAACATTGTCTGCGCGAGGATCTGAACCGCCGCGCGCCGCGGGCGATGGGCGCGCTGCGGCCGCTAAAGGTGGTCATCGACAACTATCCGGAGGACCAAATCGAGGAATTGGACGCGATCAACAATCCGGAAGACCCGAGTGCGGGCGCGCGGAAAGTTCCCTTCTCCCGCGAGTTGTGGATCGAGCGGAGCGATTTTCTCGAAGACCCGCCGAAAAAGTATTTCCGGCTGGCCCCCGGCCGGGAAGTGCGGCTCCGCTACGGTTATTTCATCACCTGCGTCGACTTCAAGACAGATCCGTCCACCGGCAAGCCGGTCGAGATCCGCTGCACCTACGACCCGGCTACCCGCGGCGGCAACGCCCCCGACGGACGCAAGGTGAAGGGTACGATCCATTGGGTCTCGGCCGCGCGGGCCGTGCCGGTCGAAGTGCGGTTGTACGACCATCTTTTCACCAAGCCCGACCCGGGCGACGTTGCCGAGGGCGAAGATTATCGCTCGAACCTAAACCCCAATTCGCTCGAACGGTTGACCGATTGTTACGTCGAGCCGAGCTTGCGCGATGCCGCCCCGGGCGAGCGTTTTCAATTCGAGCGGCTCGGTTATTTTTGCGTCGATCCGGACTCGACCGCCGAGCGGCTGATATTCAATCGCACAGTGTCGTTGGTCGACACTTGGGCGAAGATTCAGAAGAAGGGGTGAGGGCGGGGATTGGGGGCTGAGGGTTGGCGAAGCCCTACCAGATACGACAGTTTCTTCGTCTTGTGGAGCGACATAATCTGCGATTGGAGCCTGACGCATGAAAGACTATCACATCAACATATTTTTCAGCGACGAGGATGAAGGCTATATTGCGGACATTCCCGACTTGGAATGTTGTTCGGCGTTTGGCCGCACGCCCGAGGAAGCGCTGGCGGAGTTGGAAAAGGCCAAGCAAGCATGGCTGGAGTCCGCCCGCGCCGCGGGCAAAGCCATTCCCGTCCCCTCCTATCGGCCGGCGATTTATCAGGCCGTGTCCTAATGTCATTTGGTTTGGTCGGCAAACCATTTTAGGAAATATTTCCCTCTGATGGGCGTTATATTATCCGCTCTTTATCGCCTTGTTCCGTAGCCAGCGAACGGCGCTCTGTATCCGGGTGGGAACCGGACGCGGCGGACCGGCTATGCCCGTTTTCGATCGAGGTGTTGGAAGATGACGAAACTCGCCCCGCTATATTCCACTGTTCGCTCGACAACAATCGCCGTTTTCCTGGCGTTGGCGGCGATCATAATGACCGGTTGTGCAGAGCGCGATCTGGACAAACCATTTCCACAACAGGAGGCGGTGGGGATGGACCGCGACGAACTCTGGCGGACGATGAAAGAGGCGGCGGCAGGGGCAGACGAAACGTTATGCGAGAAAGTCGACTTTTTTCTCGATGACAACCGGCAGGCGCCGTATCTAAGTCCCGAGTACCGCGCAAGCAAAAATTGCTATTATTCGGATGATGAGTTGCGCAACCTCGGCTACAGAGACGATCAAGATTTGCCGGAGGCGTATTTTACTGCCCGCAGATGGAAATGGAACCCGCCCTATGGAAGACCGAGAAGGTTCGAGTATTATTTCGATGACCGGGACGTAGTCGATAAAGTCATCGTCTCATATTACAACGAAGCTGGGGATATCGTGCAAGCGTTTTTTGGATTCTACTTGTTGGGGAGCGTGTTTTCCGCGATCGGCTTGCTGTATGCCTTTCGCCACACTATGCGGCATCGACCGGCACGGAAACCCTGGCGAGCGCCTGGCCGGTTTTATATTGATGCAGCGCGCGACGGCGGCATCGCCTTGCTGGCCGGGACGATCGCCGTTATGGCCGCCGCGGCCGTGGTGGACCCAGAGGTTGCCTTGGCGGCGGCCGGCATGGCCTTGCCGCTGCTGGCTTCCTTGACGCTGTACTATTGCATGCTGTGGCTGACCGGCTCGCGGTTGTTTTCGTTGTGAGCGTTTTTCGTGTTGCCCGTCGTCGGGGGCGTGTTTTGCCTCGAAGACATCCTGAGCCACGCCACACAAATCATTACATAGATTAACGCCGGGGTTTCAACCCGGCCTACTATTCTCCGGCCAATTTTCCGCCTTGAAACTCATCGAATTGGCTGGTACATTGCCCTGGAGAGAATTGTCGGCGTACGATTCACGGCGAACAGCGGACGGCCGATAAACCGGAAAAACGCGAACTTGTTGACCAACAGCTTGGTAGGCCGGCTCGAAACCCGGCAGATTAACGCCGGGTTTTCAACCCGGCCTACCTTGCTCGATGGAGGATCAATTCATGCCTCTTTGCGTCGTCGGATCGGTGGCCCTGGACAGCGTGGAAACGCCCACGGAAACCCGCGAAAACATCCTCGGCGGGTCGGCCGTCTATTTCTCCTACGCCGCCAGCTTCTTCACCTCCGTGCGGCTGACCGCCGCGGTGGGCGAGGACTGGCCGCCCGAACACACCGAATTGCTCGAAAGCCGCGGCATCGACACCTCCGGCCTGCAAGTCGTCGAAGGGGGAAAAACATTCCGCTGGCGGGGCAAATACAAAAAGGACATGAACGACCGCGAAACGCTCGACCTGCAACTGAACGTGCTGGCCGACTTCGAGCCGGTCCTGCCCGAGGAGTATCGCCAATGCAGCTTCCTCTTTCTCGCCAACGGCTCGCCGATCCACCAACTCAAGACGCTCGACCAGTGCGAGTGCGCCAAGCTGGTCGTGGCCGACACGATGGATTTTTACATCCGCAGCGAGCGCGAGAGACTAATGACGTTGTTGAAGCGGATCGACGGCTTGGTCCTCAACGACGGCGAAGCGCGGCTGCTGACCGACGACGAGAACTTGGTCCGCGCGGGCCGGGCAATTATGAAGATGGGACCGAAGTTCGTCGTCATCAAGAAAGGCGAGCACGGGGCAATCTTCTTCGGCGAGGACGAGACCTACGTCCTACCCGCGTTTCCCACGCCCGACGTGGTCGATCCGACCGGCGCCGGCGACAGCTTTGCCGGCGGAATGATGGGCTACCTGGCCGAGGCAGCGGCGAAAAAGGGGACAGTCCCCGTTTGCCGGGACGGCCCGGAGGGCGCCGCGCATAAATGGGGATCGTTTCCTTCTTCGCTCGATCCGAAAACGCTTAAAGAGGCGCTGGCCTACGGCACGCTGACGGCCAGCTTCACCGTCGAGGGCTTCAGCCTCGACCGCCTCCAGGAGATCGATCGAAACCAGATCGAGCGGCGGATGGATGAATATCGGAAGATGTTGAGTTTTTAAAAGGCGGGGATTTGGGGCTTGGGGAAAGATTCGAATCCAAATCCCGATTCCCCGAATCCCCCAATCCCGAACCCCGATGAATAAAACCCTCCGCGCCTTCGTCGCCGTCGAGATCAGCGAGCCGCTCCGCGCCCGGGCAGGCGAGTTGATCGCCGCGCTGGACGGCTCGGCGGCGAACGTGAAGTGGGTGGAACCCCACAACCTCCATTTGACATTAAAATTCCTCGGCGAGACGCACCAGCGGCAGATCGCCGATGTGTGCCGGGCGGTCGAGCGGGGCGCGGCCAGCGTCGCTCCGTTCCATTTGGAGGTCCGCGGCGCCGGGGCGTTTCCCAACGCGGCCCGGCCGCGGACCGTATGGCTCGGCGCCGGCGCCGGCGCCGAGGAAATGGTCCTGCTCCACGACCGCGTCGAGGCCGAATTGGGCGAACTGGGCTTCCGCGAGGAACACCGCCGCTTCCAAACGCACCTGACCATCGGCCGAGTGCGCGGCGGAAAAAGGGGGCAGTCCCCATTTGTGCAAAGCACCCGAAGGGCCGTTCCGGCAAATGGGGACGGTCCCCTTTTTCTTGCCGAGCTTGGCGCGCTGTTGAAGCAACACGCCGACTTCACGGCCGGCGTGATGACCGTCGAGCAACTCACCGTTTTCTCCAGCCGGTTGACCCCCGCCGGGCCGATCTATGAAACGATCGGCACGGCGAAGCTTATGTAGGACGGGTTGCCAACCTGTCATGCGCAAGAGGACGGGTTGCCAGTCCGTCATGCAAACGTCACAGCAGCGGGCTGAAAAGCTTTGCCAGGTTCACTTTCAAGCGACCGGGCAAAGTGCCCATCCGCCAGTCGTCGCGCGTGGCCTGCCGCGAGCGCTCCAGATAGTGCTGTTGCAGGTCGTGCACCTGGCGGACCGCCTCCTCGGCGTGAACGAAAAGGTTCAACTCGAAGTTCAAGCTGAACGAACGAATGTCGTAGTTGGCCGAACCAAACATGGCCAGCTCGTCGTCGACGGTAAGCGTCTTGGCGTGCAACATTCCGTCGCCAAAAAGAAACACCCGCACGCCGAACCGCATCAGATATTCGCAATAGAAGCTGCCGGCCGCGCTGACCAGACGGTGGTCGCTGCGCTGGGGCATGACGAGAGATACTTCGACGCCGCGCAGGGCGGCCAGCCGCAAAGCCAACAGCATGGCCTCGTTGGGAATGAAGTAGGGCGAGGTGATGACCACGCGCCGCCGAGCGAGAAAAATCGCGCGGACGATCAGGTCCTGGAACAATTCGGTCGGTTGGTCGGGGCCGGTGGGAATGACCTGGACGGCGATCGGCCCGCCGGCGGGCGAGGCGGGAAACAACGCCGCGTCGTCGAGCAGTTCGCCCGACTCGTAGAACCAGTCTTCGAGAAAAATGCCTTGAAGCTGCCGGACGACAGGGCCTGTGACCCGCGCCATGATGTCGTGCCATACGCCCGCCTTCTTGTGTCCGTAGCTCGGCTCGACAATGTTTTGCGATCCGGCGAAGGCAACCGCGCCGTCGATCACGACCAGCTTGCGGTGGTTCCGCAGGTCGAGCCGGGCGAAGGGCAACCGCCACAAGTTGGCCGGCAGCACGGGATATATCCGCACCCCGCGGCGGCGCAGCTCCGGGGCCAGCCGCTTGAAGAGCCGCCGCGATCCGACCGCGTCGGCCAGCACCCGGCAGGTAACGCCACGCCCGACCGCCCGGACCAGGGCGTCGGCCACGCGGCGGCCGACCGCGTCGTCCTGAAAGATATAGAACAGCAGGTGGACGTGGTGCTTCGCGGCGTCGATCTCGGCGACCAAACGGTCGATGACCTCCTCGGTCTTGGACATCAGCGAGATTGAATTGCCCGCCACCACGGGCAATCCGCCGGCGTGTTCGGCCAGATGGACCAGCACTTCGAACTCGTCCGTTTCATCCGGATCGACGACGTGTCGCGATTCGACCCGGGGATGATCGGAGTATTGCAGTTGCAGGCGGCGCCGTTGCCGTTTCTTCAAGCGGCGGCGGCCCAGACGGTTCTCGCCGATCAGCAGGTACAACGCCAAGCCGATCCACGGCTCGAAGAAGACGACCGCCAGCCAGGCCAAACAGGTCGCCGGCTTTTCCTGCCGCAGCACGATCACCGGCAACATGACCAGACGAACCGCCAATTCGCTGGCCGCCAGCAGTTGCGTCCAAGAGAGTACGTCCATGTTCAAGTCTACGTCGAGGTGGGACTACCACCACCAACCGTTTTTAGTCTTCGGCGCCTCTTCCGGCGCCTCCTCGATCGGCGGCGACGGCCCGCTGATCTCCGCCGGCACCTCCGGCGCTTCGAGCACGATCACCAGCGGCAGTCCGAAATCGTCCTTCAAGCACACCGGCTGCCGTCTTTCTTCCCATTCGTCCAACACCGGCTTCATGGCCGTGACCGACCGCGGCTGATTCGCGGTCGTCGTCGAAAAAATTTCAGGTGGTTGGTCGAGCACCGGCGGCGGGCTCTCGGATGAACACCCCCCCAACAATACCACCGTGGCCGCAAAGATCAGGATGCTCCTCATATTACTAGTATCTCTTATGGATCGGGTCTGTAAAAGCACCCTTTCCACATTTACAGGTTGGCGGTATCTTCGACGATGCTGAGCCGTCTCTGGCGGTAATTATGGTAAAATCGGCATTTTGGGAATCTTCTCTCGGAGAATACGCAATGTCTACCCGCGAACGCTGGATTGTCTATCCGCTGCTGTTTTTGACGCTCGGGATTGCGGTCCGCAACTACTTTCTGCCCACGGGGCGACTGGCGGTCGGCGATCTCCGGGCCGAGAGGATTAGCTGCGGCGAAATGGTCGTATTCGGGCCGAACGGCCGCCCGGCCGTCATCGCCGATGCCTCCCCGGACTCCGTCGCCGGCGGACACGTAATCACATTGGATCGTCTTGGACGCCCCACGGGATTCATGGGTAGGACCTCGATCTCGATTCAAAAGCGGTCTGCGCACGAAACGCCGCCCGCGCAACAGCCGTCAGAAGAAGAAAAACCGGAACAACCGCCCGACGATCGGAAGGAATAATTGCCCCCGGGGCGAACCGAGGGCTTTCCCGCACGCGTAGAATTGTGGAAAGAGAGGAGCGAAAAAAGAAGAAGTGAAAGGGAGGAGAGGAGAGGGGAAAAAGGAGAGATTACCTGGTTCCCACGCTCCGTGTGGGAACCAGGTAATCGCGTAAACAAGCAATTCATACCCTTGGAGACATAGCCGATGATTTTTGATCCGATGTACTTTTTGTGGATAGGCCCCGCTTTTCTGTTGGGGCTTTGGGCGCAGTTTCGCGTCAAGGCGACCTACGCCCGGGCGCAGCGAATGGGCGCGTCGCTGAGCGGGGCGGCGGCCGCACGGCACGTCCTCGACTCGGCCGGCTTGAACAACGTCGATATCGAACAGATACCCGGCCAACTGAGCGACCACTACGATCCGCGTCATAAAGTGTTGCGGCTTTCGCGCGAAGTGTACCAGAGCCGCACGCTGGCGGCCGTGGGCATCGCCGCCCACGAGGCGGGCCACGCCATCCAAGACGCACGTGCGTATGCCCCGCTGGTCGTCCGCAACGCCGCCGTGCCGATCGCCGGTTTCGGCAGCAACGCCGCCATCTTCCTGGTCATCATCGGCGCGATCATGACTTTCCAACCATTGGTCACGATCGGCATCGGGCTGTTCTCCGCCGTGGTCTTCTTCCAAGTGGTGAACCTGCCGGTCGAGTTCAACGCCAGCTCGCGGGCCAAGACGCAACTGGTGGGGCTGGGAATTGTCAGCGACCAAGAGTTGACATACGTCAAAAAGGTGCTGAACGCCGCGGCCTTGACCTACGTGGCCGCCACGCTCCAAGCGATACTCACGCTGTTGTACCTGATCACCCGCTTCGGCAGCCGGGATTGAGTCGCAAAACGGAGAGATCGCAAAACGGGGACGGGGATCGCAAAACGGGCAGGCGTAGGGCACGTGCTGGCACGCACCATGTTGATGGAGGCATGAAGAATGAGGTGCGTGCCAGCACGCACCCAACTCGACCCGCTTCCGGCGGCTGGTCAGGCCCTGCCGGACGAGCTTGATACCCGCAGGGTTCCATCGAAAGATTTTCATTTCACTTCTTGCTAATTGTCCTCCTTTCCCAGACTTCTTGGCGCAATCCCCTTTGTACCCCCTTTGTACCTTTCCTTATCGCAACCTTCATTCGTGCTTTCATTTGGGGATGGCAGATTTTTGGTAACCGTTCACGGACCGGGGACTGGCTCATTTTTTCGCCCTTTCAAGGGCGAAAAATGTGCCTGTCCCCTTCACCGCCGAG